>JAYOFM010000008.1:0-54755 GCA_038117225.1 Rhodospirillales bacterium | reverse complement strand
GCCAGGTCCACCTGAGGCTTGCCGTCCGCTTTGGGCTTGGCCTTGGAATACTTCATCCGGCCTCGTGGTCATCCCCAATACGGGACACACAATCAACCTGGAGGAACCCGCCGCCTTCAACGCCGCGATCATCGACTTCTTCCATCAGGCCGAACGCGGCTGTTGGCCCGTCCGAGATCCACGGACCACCTCCGGCGGCATGATTGATACGGCACCAGAGCTGCCATAATCGCAGGGTCGTGGGTGCGGGCTGTGCCGCCGCAAACGATACATTAGCGGCTAGTCGCCCGGAGCCGAATTCTCCCCCGAATGAACACCAGCATGGGTGCTAGAATTCAGGGTGGGACAACCAATATTAATTTATATAATTATATCAATAAGTTAATATTGGCGGACAGGGTGGGATTCGAACCCACGATACCCTTTTGAGGTATACTCCCTTAGCAGGGGAGCGCCTTCAGCCGCTCGGCCACCTGTCCGTCGGTGCAGTCGTACCCAGCACCGCATGCATCGTCAAGCCGCGCGCGGTTCAGCCGTCGGAATTCTCCGCCGCGCGCGCGAAGGTGCGCGAACGCGCTAGCGGAGCGGGGCCCGGGGCGTTCTTGTCCAGCGGCGTTGCGATGTTCCAACTGACAATGCCGTCGGTCAGGCGCCGCAGTTCGTCGAAACTGAGTGGAAAGACGCAATGCGGGTGGCCGGCGGCGGCGTACAGGGTCTCGAAACGCTTCAGCGACCGGTCGATGGCGATGGGCAGCGGGCGGACCAGGCCGATGGGCGCGACGCCGCCGATGGTAAAGCCGGTCATGCCCTTGACCTCGTTGGCGCCGGGCCGGCGCGGCGCGCCTTGTATGTTCAGGCATCGGGGCAACGCCGCCTCGACGCATCGATGGTCGCCGGCGACTAAGGCTAGCACGGTTCGGCTGCCGATGATGAAGGCCAGCGACTTGACGATGGCGCCCAATTCACAGCCGACCGAGGCGGCGGCATCCTCGGCGGTGCGCGCGGTTTCCGCCAACTCGATCACCCGGTCGCCGAGGCCGGCATCAACCAGAACCTGACGGACGCGTTTTACGGAATCGTTTTCGAGTGCGCTCATGGTTTCAGCCTCAATTGAGGAACGGCACAGCCATGCCTTTTTCCACCGCCGGGCGCTTGCTCAACAGATCGAACCAGCGTTTGACGTTGGGAAACTCGTCCAGGTCCACCTGATGACGCGGGTAGCGGGCGATCCAGGGGTAGGTGGCGATATCGGCGATGGTATAGATATCGCCCGCCAGATAAGTGTTGTCGGCCAGATGCTTGTCGAGCACCCCGTAGAGGCGCTTGGTTTCGTTGTGATAGCGCTTCTGGCCGTAGGGGACGATTTCCTTCGGATTGAAAAGAAAGTGGTGGGCCTGGCCGATCATCGGACCGACGCCGCCCATCTGAAACATCAGCCACTGCATGGTCGTGGCGCGCAGGCGGGGCTCCGTCGGGAGCAAATCGCTGCCCGTCTTCTCGGCCAGATAGATCAGGATGGCCCCTGATTCGAACTGCGCGAGCGGCTCGCCACCCGGTCCGTCCGAGTCGACGATGGCGGGAATTTTACCATTCGGGCTGATGGCCAGATATTCCGGCGCGTGTTGGGCGCCGTCGGGCAGCTTGATCTCGTGAACGGTGTAATCGAGACCCAATTCCTCCAGCATGATGGACACCTTGCGGCCGTTCGGCGTCGCCCAGGTATACAGATCGATCATCGTTTCCCTCCCTGCCACCGTGCCCCGGCGAAGTTGTCTGGCGAGCATAAGCCAACAAGCCGCCCGCGCAAGTCGTGATCAGCCCGTATCGAGGAGCCGGAGCGCGGCGCCGAGCCCACCATCGAGCCGTATCAGGTCGTCCGCGTTGCCGGGGACGCCGAGCCGCATCCAATCAGGGCGTTCGTCGAACACACGGGTCCAAATACCGCTCGTGGCGAGTGCCACTTGCAACGGCGCGGCCGGCGCGTGCCGGATAAGCCGGAACAGGCCGGTGCCGCCGATGATGCTCAGGCCGTGGCGCGTCAGCACGGTGTCCATGGCGCGCTGATTTTCAGCGATCGCGGCGCGCGTACCGTCGGTCCACGCTTGATCGGCGTATGCCTGCCGTCCGATACCGATGGCCGGGCCGGAAACCGACCAGGGGCCCAACCGCGTTGCCAGCATATGGCCGAGTGTTGGCGCGCATAGAACAAAACCGAGACGGATGCCCGCGAGGCCAAAAAACTTACCGAACGAGCGCAACACCAGAAGGCCGGGCATCGGGCAATGAGGCGCAACACTGATTTCAGGAACCCCGTCGGCGAATGCTTCGTCGATGATCAACCAGCCGCCGCGCTTTCCGAGCGATGCTGCCCGGCGGGCCAGGTCATCCGGTTTGACGACGCGCCCGTCCGGGTTATTCGGATTGACGATGACGACCACGTCCGCGTCGTCCGGAATTGACACTTCGTCGACCTCCCGAACGTCGTGGCCGGCGAGACGCCAGCAGCGTGCATGCTCGGCATAGGTCGGGCCGATGACGGCGACGCGGGACGGTCCGCGCAATAGCGGCAGAATCTGCAACGCGGCTTGCGTTCCCGGCGTCGGTACGACCGCGGCATCAGGAGGTGCGCCAAAGAACTGGCGGGCGATTTCAGCCAGCGCCAATGTCTCGCCGCTTTCCGGCAACCGGTGCCAGTTGTCCTCGTCGATACCGGAGACCGGGTAGGCGTTGGGGTTGATCCCGGTGGACAGGTCCAACCACCCATCCGTCGGGCGTCCGAAGCGGGCTTCCGCATCGGCGAGGTTGCCGCCGTGGGCGAGGGGCGGCGGCGCGGTCACGAGGCGCTGTCCGTGGTTGGACGCCACCGCCGGCGCCGGCGTTTGACCCAGGTTTCCGCCTCGTCGAGGCCGCGACCGATTGCTGGGTAGCGCCGCCGCAACCGTTGCCGCGCCAACCGCGCGCGACCATCCACCAGCGACAGCAGATAGAGGCCGATCAGCAGGAACAAAACCCCCTGCAGAAACGGCAGCACCAATCCGAGAACGCCCAAGACGATGAAGAACCAACCGGCGATGCGCAGCCAGAATTGTTTTCGCCGCGCCACTTAATGCTGCTCCTCGCCAGTATCGTCAAGGTGCGCGGCGTAAACAGGAATGGCATCCGCGAGGGTTCGGCTTTCGTCCCAATTCTCGCGGGTTTCGGTGGCAAAGGGGGTGCGGGCCAGCGTGCGGAAAACCTCGGCGGCTCCGTCGTGGAAATCCCCCGGCACGCCGACGGCGCGAAAGGTCTTGGCGATTTCCTTCATCTCGCCGACCCAGCGCGCGGCGTCGGCCGGGATGCGCGCCAATCGGCCATTCTGCATGGCGTTCAGCGTGGCCGACTGACTGAAAGCGAATTCCTCGATCAAGGCATCGTAGAGGCCGTGCCGCTCGGCGGCCATGAGAAGTGCGGTCTGTAGCGTCCAGGTGCCCTTGGTCAGCGCCGCGTAGCACATCTTCATGGCCGACGCCTGGCCGATCTGGTCGCCGAGGCCGATGACCTCGAAGCCGTGGCCGTCGAGTGCCAGCATCGGTGCCGCGTCGGGGCCCGAGATATAAAAGCGGGTGCCGGTGCCCTTGCCCGGCGCCAAGCCGATGATGCCGGCGTCGATAAACGCGGCGCCCGCCGCGCCGATGATCCCGGCGGCGACGGAGACTGTTTCCGGTGCAATGGCGTTGCAATCGACATAGACGGGTCGTGCGGCGGCCGCCGTCATGGCGTTGGCGACATCGGTGGCGAGCTTGATTGCGGACGCCGGCGGCAGGATCGACAGCACCATGTCGGCCTCGCGGACCAGCCGCCCAAGGTCGCCGACATCCTCAATGTTGCCGGCGGCGGCAAGTTGGCGGGACCGATCACTGCGTCCGGCAAGACAGGTAATGACGCGATGACCGTGTTCGCCGAGGGCGCGGCCGACCGCGTGGCCCATGTCGCCGGGCATCAGGATGGCGATGGTGGAGGGATCATGCGGCATGAGGAACTCCGTCAGCCGTCAAAATGTCGTAGCACGCGGCCGGGGAGTGTGACCTCGGCACAGATGCCGTTCGCGTCGGCGACCTTGGTGCCGGCGACCCAGACCCCATGCACGCCGAGCGCGTCCGTGGTCAGGCGCGGCGCGCCGCCCGGCAGATCGAAGACCCGTCGTTTGGGACCCCGCCCGACGGCCGACGGGTCGAATAGGAGTAGATCGGCGGCAAGGCCGGGTGCGATCCGACCGCGACTTTGGATGCCGAAAATACCCGCCGGCTTGGCTGTTAGTTCATGAACCGCTTCGGATAGGGACAGCACGCCCAGATCGCGCGCCCAGTGGCCCATCAGATGCAATCCGAAGCCGGCGTCGCAAAAGAATGTCAGATGAGCGCCGGCGTCGGACAGCGCCACCGAGGCATGGGGGTCGCGGATCATGCGGCCGACCGCGTCCTCGTCGGAATTCAGCAACACCGCCGTGAAGACGCTGGCCAGATCTTCCGCGACCGCGAAGTCGAGCATCCAGTCGAGCGGGTGCTGCCCGGCCTCGGCCGCCGCCACGTCGGCGGTCTTGCCTTCCAGGTGCTGGTTCTCCGGTCGCGCCGCCTCGATCAACTCCAGCTTGTGCCATTCGCCGTTGAACAGGCGGACGCCGGCGGGGCGGTCGAGTTCGTCCTTCACGCCCTGTCGGAAGTCATCATCCATCAACAGCCGTTTGAGGTCGTCGCCGGCGGCGCGCATGGCGGGTAGCCAGGCGGCGAGGCCTTCAAAGGGATAGGCCGAGGCGAGGGTGAAATCGTTGGTCAGTGGACAGCACGATACCTGCCCCCAGAGTTCGTGGCCGCGACCGCGCGCGTCCGCGATGCGCGCCAACTCCTCGAAGGTGCCCTCGGGCTTGGTCGAATTGTGCAACAGGGCCGCGATCATCACCGGTCGGCCGCACTGGGCGGCGAGGTCTTCCAGGTAAGGAACGTCCGTGCGGTCGCCCTTGGTCAGCATGAACATGCCGTTGCCGTTCTTGGCCATGGCCATGGCCAGGGCGTGCAATTCGGCATCGTCGGCGAGCCGCGACGGCATCGGCACACCGCCCCAGCCATTATGCTGTGGCGCCGTCGAGGTGGCGAAACCGATGGCGCCGGCGTCCATGGCGTCGCCGACGATGGTCGCCATGGTGGCAATCTCTTCGGCCGTCGCCGCCCGCGTCACCGCGTCGGCACCCATGACGTAGGTGCGCAGCGCCGAATGGCCGATGAAGGCGGCGACATTGGCGGCGCTGCCTCGGCGTTCGATCATGTCGAGGTATTCGGGAAAGCTTTCGAACGACCAGTCGATACCGCCGCGCAGCACGTCGAGAGACATGCCCTCGACCTGGGTCAAATTGCGCATCACCAAATCCCGATCTCCTTCGCGGCAGGGTGCGATGGTGAAGCCGCAATTGCCGATGACCACCGTCGTCGCACCGAGTGCCGTCGACGGATTGACGAAGGGATCCCAGGTCACCTGGGCATCGAAGTGGGTATGGGTGTCGATGATGCCCGGCATGAGCGCCAGACCATCGGCGTCGATGGCCTCGGCGTCGTCACTGAAAAGCCCGGTCGCCACGTCCGTAATCATGCCATTGGTGACACCGACATCGACCCCGGATAGCGGCGCCGTGCCCGTGCCATCATAGACGGTCGCACCTTTGATAATTAGATCCATGTGCCCTTCATTTTCCCGTCTTTTGCTTTTCTTTTGCTCTTATTTTTTCCGGCCTCGCGCGCGGCGAACCTAACTCAATATCGACCGCGGGGGGAGTCCCGCCGCCGCCCCGTCATGACCATATCCGCTATGGCGCCGTGGCCAACTTCGGTTTGAT
Source organism: Rhodospirillales bacterium (assembly GCA_038117225.1). Lineage (GTDB taxonomy): Bacteria > Pseudomonadota > Alphaproteobacteria > Rhodospirillales > Casp-alpha2 > JAYOFM01. The sequence goes on along the minus strand of JAYOFM010000008.1, from coordinate 48,892 downwards.
CAATCCGAAGAACAACGGCGGTGTCGCGGTGCCGGTGAAACGCCACCCCAGGTGGTCGCCGCAGCCCCGGCACAGAGCGAAATTCCAGTCGTAGCCCTTGAACCAGGTGAACTCGTCAGTCGGCTCCCCCTGGTCGGCGGCGCCGGGGGCGTCGGAAAAACACAGCACAGTGAACACCCGCCCAGCCGGGTTGAAAAACGTGTGCTCATGGCCATTGACGGAAAGCCGCCAGCGTCCCCGCGTCACCAGATGGCGGCAGGCGCCGCAATAAAGTGCGTCGTCCGTCGCCTGGTCCGTTTCGGCATCGCCGCCGGGCGCGTGTTCGGGTGCCTTTTGCAACATGGAACCGGGTCGGGCCTCCGATGGACATCAAGACACACTTTTTTGCGTTCTGAGACGGTAATGTCCATGTTGTGAATGTTCCGAGCGCCCTTGAAACAGATTAAGTCATTGAAATCAAATGAAACACACCATTTTAAGGAAAAAATGTGGACATTTGTGGTCATTTTCTGCCGCCGCGAATTCCGGCAGCCGATGAGCCAGCCCTATTCACAATGTCAAATGACAAGTGAAACGACGGACCGCGCGCAAGCCCGGCGCACCGTTTCAACCGACGGCACTAATAAAGATGGGTAAGCGTATTCTCAACCGCAAGGGTTGAGAGAATAATTTTGATGACATCGAATTTAAGCCGCCCGATGCCCGTCACTCGGGTCGGCGTAGCGACCGATAAATGATGGCGCTAGCCTTGCCGGTTGCCGGGACGCATCGGTATAGTCTCGCCGCCCGTCGGGGGTTGCCATCCGGGCCGTTGTCCGCCCAGGGAGCATTGCATTGAACACCAAGACCATCGTGCTCGGCATGGGTGCCGTTATCGTTGCCGGATTGCTGGCCCGCGATTTTATCGTCGAGCCGAACGGGCCGTGGTATTGGGGCGGCACGCTGCATCGGGCCAACGGCCATGAATGGTTGGCGGCGAAACCGGCAGACCGATTGGCCACGGCCGGAATCATCACGGCCAGCAAAATGAAGGTTGATCGGCGTTCGCGCGACGCCATGGCAAACGTTCGCCCGGTCGCCGAGAAATTGGTTGTGTGTGTCGACAGACTAGCGGCGGAGACGGGCTACATACCCATTTCGCGCCTGTCATATTTGTGCCTGCCACCGACGATTTCACCGTCTTGGGACTAGCGATCCGCTAGCGCCACGCGCCACGCGTATCGAATACCACTTTTCCGTTCAGACGTTCTGGTGCCAGTCGTCGGAACGGCTGATGATCGGTCAGCAGGACCACCGCATCGGCCGCCTCGATTGCCGCATCCAAGTCGACAAGCGTGACGCCCGCCATGGCGGCGAGTGCGGCGGGCAACACGTCCACGTGCGGTTCCACGACCAACAAATTGCCGACACCGAGTGCCGCCAGTTCCCGTACCGCGTCGACCGAGGGGCTTTGGCGTAGATCGTCAATATCGGCTTTGTAGGCGAGGCCGAGGCAGGCGACCACGGCGGTGTCGGGGCTGCTTCCACGCTCTTTGAGGCCAGCCACTACCTGGCGGGCGATGTGCGCCGGCTTTGCGTCGTTGATGGCGCGGGCGGTCTGGATCAGGCGCGTTTCCTCGGGCGCGGAATCGACGATGAACCAGGGATCGACGGCGATGCAATGACCACCGACGCCGGGTCCAGGGTTGAGTATCTGGACGCGAGGATGTCGGTTGGCCAGGGTCACTGCTTCCCAGACATCGACGCCAAGTTTGTCGCTGACCAGACTGAGTTCATTGGCGAAGGCGATGTTGACGTCGCGGTAGGCGTTTTCCGCCAATTTCACCAGTTCCGCCGTGCGCGCGGTTGTCCGATGCAGTTCACCCTGCACGGCGACGGCATACAGTGCGCGGGCGCGTTCCGCGCACCGTGCGGTAATGCCGCCGATGACGCGGTCATTGGCGACCAGTTCAATCAGCACGCGGCCGGGCAGCACGCGTTCCGGACTGTGCGCGACGAATACATCGGCCGTCTCGCCGGCGTCGTGGGGGAAACTGAGGTCAGGCCGCGCTTCCGCCAGCCAGCGTGAAACCGATTCCGTGGTGCCGACGGGGACGGTGGACTCGACGACGACCAGATTGCCGGCGGCGAGATGCGGCGCCAGCGCGCGGGTCGCCGCCTCGACGTAGCTCAGGTCCGGCTTGTGGCCGTCCTTGAACGGAGTCGGCACGGCAATGATGAAGGCATCGGCGCCCGACGGCGCCACGGCCGCCCGGAGGCTTCCCTTGGCGACGGCGCCGCTGACCAGGGTATCGAGTTCCGGCTCGACGATCGGTACCTTGCCGGCGTTGACCACGGCCACCGTCTCGGCATCGATATCGACACCCAGAACGTCGAGTCCGCGACTTGCGAACACGGCCGCGGTCGGCAGCCCAACATAGCCGAGGCCGATGACGCAGACGGACCTGAAACCGTTGGTGTCGGACGCCGTCATGGCGTGTATTCCTCGAATGGCTGTCCCAGGACGGCGGCGACGATACGCTCGGCGGCCTTGCCGTCGCCATAGGGATTGTGGGCGCGGCTCATGGCTTTATAGGCTTCGGCGTCATCGAGCAAGGTGGTGGCGGTGACGACGATAGCCTCCTGATCGGTGCCGACCAGTTTCACCGTGCCGGCGTCGACGGCTTCCGGACGTTCGGTCTTTTCCCGCATCACCAGGACCGGCTTGCCGAGCGATGGCGCTTCCTCCTGGATGCCACCGGAATCGGTGAGGATGATGTCCGCCCGATCCATCATGTGCACGAACGGCAGATAGTCGAGCGGCGCCAACAGATGAACGTTGGAAAGGCCGCCGAGAATATCGTTCACCGGCCGCTGCACATTGGGATTGAGGTGGACCGGATAGACCACCTCGACGTCGTTCCGTTCGGCGAGGCGACGGATGGCGGTACAGATGTCGTCGAACCCCCGGCCGAAATTTTCGCGTCGATGACCGGTGACCAAAATCAGGCGCCGCCCGGCGCTCGGGTAGGGCAGGTCCGCCGCCAATTTGGTCGCCATATTCTTATCGTCCCGCAGCCGGCCAACAACCTGCAGCAATGCATCGATGACCGTGTTGCCGGTAACGTGGATCGAGGACACATCATTTCCTGCCCGCAGAAGGTTATCGCGAGCACCGACCGTCGGCGCGAACAGCATGTCGGCGATGTCGTCGGTCAGCCGGCGGTTCATTTCCTCGGGGAACGGCGCGTAGATGTCGCCGGTGCGCAGGCCCGCTTCCACGTGGGCGACGGGAATTCTTTGATAGTAGGCGGCGAGCGAGGCGGCGAAGGAGGTTGTCGTGTCGCCGTGCACCAAGACCCGATCCGGGCGGTGGCGTTCCAGCACGTCACGCATGCCAAGCAGGACCGCCTGGGTGATATGGCTGAGATCCTGATCAGGCCGCATGACGTCCAGGTCGTCGTCCGGCGTGATGTCGAAAAGTGCCAACACCTGATCCAGCATGTCCCGGTGTTGCGCGGTGACGCAAACGCGGCTGTCGATGCCGGGCGCGCGGGCCAAGGCGTCGACCACAGGTGCCATCTTGATGGCCTCGGGACGGGTGCCAAAGACGGTAAGGACGCGCAACGGGATAGCCTCGTCTGAATACAAGCTGCGGAAACCGCTGGCGAGCGGCCGTGGGCGACGGGCCCTTTGGTATCGCGCGCGGTCGTGTTGCGCAAGAACGGCTTTCTTCCGGCTGGCGGTCCTCCTATCCTTGTCCGCATGTGGAACTCATTCGACAATTCACGGCCCATGGCCACCATTATCGCCGGATTCTTCCTGGTGGCCGCTTTCAGTGCGGGTGCGACCGGTCCGGCGACCGGTTCCGGCGCCGCCGTCGAACTACAGCCGCACCGCGCCAACTATGCGTTGAGCATGGTTTCGGCCAAGGGGTCGAGCCGTTTTTTGAACGTTCAAGGCGCGACGACGACGATGCTGGAACGCACCTGCGATGGCTGGATCGTCGCCGAGCGCGTCGCCATGAACATGGATACCCATGATGGCAACCGTATCCGCCGCGATCTGCGCTTCACCGGCTTCGAAAGCAGTGATGGTCGCCGTTATCATTTTGCCTCGCGCGGCCTGACCAACGGCCGAACCGAGGACTTCAAGGGAACCGCCTCTATTTCCCCGGGCGCCATCGGCGCCGCGACCTATTCGACGCCGCCGGATTTCAAACTCGCGCTACCACGCGACACCGTATTCTATGTCACCTTCACCCGATGGCTAGTTGAGCAGGCAGTGGCCGGCCGGCCGCACGCCGAGATCGTGGTTTTCGATGGCGCCGATGACGATGGCCCGGAGCGGGCGGTCGTCTTTATCACGCCGGTGACCGGAGCGGCGGAGCAGGGTAAGGACTTGGGGCCGCTTGCCGAGGGGCGGGCCTGGAATTTTCGCATCGGCTTCTACGGCAATGGATCACGCAGCGCGGAACCGGATTTCGAGGTCGAGGCGCGAATGCTCGAGAACGGCGTGGCGACGCGGTTCCGCATCGAATTTTCCGATTTCACGGTGCTCCAGGAAGCACAGCAGTTGGAAGCGATCCCGCCGCCGGAGTGCTGAGGCGATCTGATCAGCGGCTTCCGAGTTGGCCGGAACGCTCGTCCCGAGCCCCTTTTCGTCAAACCTATTAGTGCTGCGTTCTTCTAAGATTGTGTTAACCCATTGGAATCGTTAGACTCACTTGTGAGTAAGGTTGCGTGATGGGCGGAGGCTCCACCGGGATGGGTCAACGAAGGCTGATCGCGGCAGCGTTGTGCGCGCTGCTGGTGAGTTTGTCCGTGGTCATGCCTTCGGTATCCGCCATCGCGGATGCGGGTTTTGTCGGCATGCATATCCAAGGCATGTCGCCAGCCATTGCGGAGGCGCTCGGACTGAAGGCCGAGCGCGGTGTGCTGGTTCGTGATGTCGCGCTTGATGGTCCGGCCTCGGTCGCCGGTTTCCAACGCGGCGATCTGATTACCCAATTCGGCGGCGTCAAGGTCGACACCTTCGAACGCATGGTCAAGGCGGTTCGCGGGCACGAGGCGGGGGACATCGTCGATGTCATCGTGCAACGCGGAAGTAAGCGAGTGACATTGAAGCTTAACCTTGGCAAATGGCCTGATGCGTGGCGGATCAAGAAGGGCGCCTTCGCGGCGCTACCGGAACGCGGCCTGACCTTCGCGGCATTAACCCAGAAAGTACGCGAGCGCTTTAACGTTCGCTGGGGGTCGGTCGGTGTGATCGTTACCCTGGTTGATGCGCATATCCGCGATGCGCTGCCGCTAAAACGCGGCGATGTAGTGGTTCAGGTCAATCAGGAAACGATCTGGAATCCGGCACGTCTGGTGGAATTGTATCAGCAGGCCAAGGCGGAGGGCCGCAAGAACATCCTGATGCTCGTGGAACGCCCGAACGGGTTCCAGTTCATGTTGTTGCCGACCTTATAAAAAACCGGCGCGTATTCGCTCAACTGCCGCGGGCCTGCGCGACTAATTGTTTCATCGCCGCAAGATCGATGGCGCCCGGCACCAGTTCGTCACCGAAGATGAATGCCGGCGTACCGTTGACGCCGATGGCGCGAGCGATTTCGGCATTCGTCTGCAATGCTTGATCGACGCGGGGATCATCCATGCCGCGGCGTAACGCGGCGGTATCGAGACCAACGTCGGCGGCGATCTTCATGACCTTCTCCGCCGGCAGGGCACCCCGGGTCGCCATCAGCGCATCATGATACCGGCCGTACTTGGCCGGCGCGAATATCCAGGCCGCCGTCGCCGCGCGCGACGCGAAAACCGATTCGTCACCCAGGATTGGAAATTCCTTGAACAGGTAGCGAATGCCCGTGTCTTCGGCTAGCAGTTGCTTGATCGACGGGTAGGCGCGCTTGCAGTAACCGCAGCGGTAATCGAAGAACTCCACTACCGTGACATCGCCCTTCGGGTTACCGCCCACCGGGGTCAGCGGATCATTGACGATGCGTTCCTTCAATTGGGCCAGCTGCGCGCGCGCATGCGCTTTTTCCGTCATTTCCTGGCGCTCGCGCATGGCCCGCACGGCATCGACGATGATCTCGGGGTTGTCCATGATATAGCGCCGGACAATGTCCTCGACCGCCTTTTCCTGGCCCGGGGTCAACGGCGTCGCGGACACGTCAGCCGGGGGGGGCGATTTCGATTGCTCGGCAGCCTGCAGTGGACCGGCGAACACGAGGCCGAGCAAGAGAAATAGCGCCAGCGCGGCCGAGGGGAGGAGGTGCTTTTTCATGGTGATCGCACTATGGGCAAGATTGCCGGGCCAGACAAGCGCGTGTCGGCATCGGTCCTATCGGGACAAACGCACGCCGGAAATGTTCATGGCACGTTGGCCATCGTGACGCGCGGCGACGATGCCGACGAAAACCACGCGGACCCGGTTGAAGTCATCGCTCGGCCAGGCGCGGTGGTAAAGATCGGCGAGGTCGACCGTCTCCATCCACCATGTGCCGGTATTCTCATTGCCGCCGCGCACCGCGTAACGCGCCGGCAGCGTCGTCGTGTTCGCCGGCGGTGGAAATAACGAACCGCGAGACAGTGCGGTACCTTCCCAGGTCAGCGTGAGCACGCGGTCGTGTTCCGGAAGATCGCTGGTGCGCCCCGGGATCAGTCGGAATTCCTTTTTCTTGGCGATGCCGCTTTCGAATCCGACGACCATGCGCACCGGATGACGTCCGGCATCATCGCCTTCGGCCAGCCATGACCAGCTGAGGTAGGGCATGATGGAAATCGGCACATCGATGCGACGCGCCAACGCGAACTGCCGTCGGTGCGCGTTGACGCGAAGCGCCGGCACGCCCGCCTGATCGACAACGGCCAATGCATTCGTGCCCGGCAAGCCGGCGAGGGCCCAACCGGCGGCGGCCGGGTGATCCGCCAGTTCCTTGGAGAACCCCGGCCGCGGCCCCAGAAGGTCCAACTGGGGCCCGGCCGAACGGAGCACATGGGGTTCACTGCAGCCGGTCAGCAGGATCGCGAACAGCATCAGTCCTGATCGTCGAGCATGCGCAATTCGCCCACCGCATCGACCGTTCGGGAGGACACGCCGCCGCATGCTCATTGCTGTCTTTCGCGCTGCTTTTCCTTATCCGCGGCAAAATTCAGGTCCTGCGCTTGCAGCCATTCACGAGAACCGCGGGGGAACAACTTCTCCGCCTTGCCAGCCTGAAACGCGGCGGCATCGTAGCGACCTTGCAGCATCGCCTCTTCCGCCAGCGCCAGGGCGCTATGACCGAATTCGCCCTTCTTGCCATAGGCGATGCCGAGTTGACGCCATGCCGACGCCATATCCCGCTCATGCGACAGGGCGCGCTTCAAATGTTCGACGGCGGAATCCAAATTGGCTGGCTCGCCGCTTTCGATTTCCGCATGCGCCAGTTCCTTGAGCAATAATGGGCTTTTCGGGGCCAATTCGACGGCGCGGCGGAAGGCGGCGATGGCTGCGGTTAGGTCCCGTGTTTCCAGCAGTACCTGGGCGTGCAGTTCGTGAAAATACGGGTCGTCGGGATAATCGGCGAGCAGGCCATTGACCTCGGCCAAGGCCTGATCGAGGTCAGGCTTGCGATAATACGCGAAGGCGCGGGCATAGCGGGCCGGCAGGCTCGTATCGCTTTCCTTGTAGGTCTTCAGCGTGCGTGCCGGCGGATTAATGTACCCGTAGAGTTTCGCCTTCATCCGGGCGTGTGCGATTTCCAATCTGGCGTCAGTCGGCACCGGCGTATGTCGGGATTCCTCCAGATGTCGTTTGACCGTGGCGATACGTTCGCGGGTCAGGGGGTGGGAGCGGACATAGGGATCCTGGCGTGTCGGTGACAGCAGTTCCTGATCCTCGAGGATTTGCATGAATTGGTAGAGCCCGGCCGCCGTCTGACCGGTGGCGTCGAGGAAGCGTAACGCGGCTTGATCCGCCGCCGATTCCTCGCCCCGCGTATAGGACAGGAAATTGCGTGTCGCGACGGATTGGCTGCCGGCGATGATCGCCGCGCCGGCGTCGCCGCGTCCGGTGCCGATGGCAATGGCGCCGCCGAGCAGGACGCCCAGCAAAGACGCGTTCCCGGCCTTCTTCAATTGTGCCTGCAATCGCGATAAATGCCCGCCCGCGATATGGCCGACTTCGTGAGCGATCACCCCGATGACCTGGCTGGCGTTGTCCGTGCGCAGTAAAAAACCGGTATGCAGAAATAACTGCTGGCCACCGGCGACGAAGGCGTTCAGCGACCGATCCTGGACCAGAAAGATGCGGACGTCGCCGGGTGCGATGCCGGCGGCCCGGAACAGTGGCGCCGAATACATCCGGATGGTATCTTCGATTTCCGCGTCGCGGATAAGGCTGATACCCTTAGCCTGCGCCGGAGTGACGGTCGCGAAAACGCTGGCGACGAGGTTTCCCGCAACCAAGAACAACAACATCGCCAGGGTGGATATGAGCTTCGCGAATACGAGTTTTGGCACGGTGCTTCTTTCAGGCTTCCCCGCAAAACGTAGTCACGGTCGCTGGTGGCGTCAAATCACGGTCATTGCCGTGTGCGTGCTGGTCTCGGCATGCGCCGACAAGTTCTCGTTGTTCGACGACAACAAGCCCGAAAAGGGACGCGTTGGTCATGTGGCGGGGTTCCTGGGCGGCGTGGCGGCGGATGAGCCCCGCGCAGCCTTGGTTGGACGCGATGTCCTTTCCGCTGGCGGTACGGCGGCGGATGCGGCGACCGCCGTCTATTTTGCCCTCGCGGTGACGCTGCCGTCTTCCGCCAGTCTGGGCGGTGGTGGTAGTTGCGTGGTCTACGACAACAAGACGAAGACGATCGAAGCGCTGGATTTCCTGCCGCGGGCGCCGAGCCGTGTGCCCGCGGGAGCGACCCGGCCTTCGGCGATTCCGGGCAATGCCCGCGGCTTTTTCGTGCTGCAATCCAAATATGGCGTATTGCAGTGGAGTGAACTCGTTGCCATCGCCGAAAATCTGGCCCGTTTCGGCCATCCCGTCTCCCGCGCGTTCGCCGCCCGTATCGCTGGCATTGGCGACGCCTTGTTCCGCGACACCGAAGTACGCCGGATCTTCGCCAACAGGGACGGCAAGCCCGTCGGCGAAGGTGATCTGTTGGTGCAAGCCGATTTATCGACCCTGCTGGGCCGGCTGCGCGCACGCGGTGCCGGTGATTTTTATACCGGTCCCTTCGCTCGTCAGATCGTCGATGCGGTGAATGGTGCTGGTGGATCGTTGAGTGTCGAGGACCTGCGCGACTACCGGCCGCGATGGTCGAAGCCGATCGAGATTCCGTTCGTGCAAAACCTGGTGTTCGCCTTCGCGCCGCCGCCGGCCGCGGCCGGTGCCGTGTCGGCGCAGATGACCGGGATGCTGCTCGAAAATGGCTTCAAGGGCGCCAAGGCCGATGCCGCGAAGCATCTGTTGGCGGAAACTGCCCGTCGCGCCTTCGCTGAACGGGCGCGATGGATGGATCCGGACGGCGGCTTCAAGCAAGGGGCTGCCTCGACGGGCGCTCAATCGCTTGTCGCCGAGGGTTATTTGGAGAAATTAATGGCGTCGTTCGATCCGGCCAAGGCGACGCCATCGACGTCACTTCAGCCGCCGCCGCGGCGGCACCTGGAAACCCCGGCGGCGACGAGTTTCGCGATCATGGATCGGCATGGCTCGGCGGTCTCCTGCGCGGTAACCATGAATAATCTGTTCGGCACCGGGCGCATGGCGCGGGGGTTGGGCATGATGTTGGCGGCGGCGCCGGACCAGCGTGGCCGCACGTCGACGCCGATCGGACCGATGATCCTGACCAACCGTTTCCACGGCGAGGTCTTCATGGCCGCCGCCGCCACCGGCGGCGTCGTTGCGCCGACGGCATTGGCGACAGTGGTCGGTCGAACGATGATCGCCGAGGAAAAGCTGGCCACCGCGATGACCGCACCGAGGGTGCACCACGGCGGCGAACCGGACGTGCTGTATTATGAGAAAACGCTGGATGCCGCCGAGGTCACGGCCTTGCAGGCTCGCGGCCATGAGGTGGCGCCGGTGGATGCGCTGGGACTCGTCAACGTAACCTATTGCGCGGGCGGCATGCCGGGCGACGCGCGATTATGTTCCACCATGACCGACCCGCGCGGCTTCGGTCTCGCGGTTACGGCGGACTAGGGCGTGGCGCTGAAAGTCGCCAAACGCGGGATGGTTCCCCCGTTCATCGTCATGGACGTGATGCGCGCCGCCAATGCCCGCGAGGCGGCTGGCGAGGACGTGTTGCATCTGGAAGTCGGCCAGCCCGGGACGGGGGCGCCGCAAGGCGTCGTCGATGCCATCGCCGCGTTGGTCGGCAAACAACCGCTTGGGTACACCGATGCTTTCGGCATTCCCCAGCTGCGCATACGCATCGCCGAGCACTATCAGGATGCGTATGGCGTCCATGTGGATATGGATCGCGTCGTCGTGACCACGGGGTCATCCGGCGCTTTCGTGCTCTCCTTTCTCGCCGCATTCGATCCCGGCGATCGGGTTGCCCTGGCATCACCGGGGTACCCGGCCTACCGGAATATTCTCACCGCCCTTGGCATCGATGTGGTCGAACTTTCGGTCGGACCCGAAACCAATTTTCAACCGACGCCGGACATCATTGCCGGTTGTGGCCAGATCGATGGCCTGATTGTCGCCAGTCCCTCAAATCCGACGGGAACTATGATGACCCGCCGCGATCTGGAAGCCGTGGTCGAATTCTGTTCCGAACGGGGCATTCGCCTCGTTTCCGATGAAATCTATCACGGCATCACCTACGATACGGCGGCGGAGACGGCCTTGGCGTTCACCGAGGATGCCATCATCATCAACAGCTTCTCGAAATATTTTTCGATGACCGGTTGGCGCTTGGGATGGATGATCGTGCCGCCGGATCTGCTACGTGCCGTCGAATGCCTGGCGCAGAACCTGTTCATATCGCCGCCGGCGATTTCTCAATACGCGGGCGCGGCCGCGTTCGATTGTGGCGACGAACTGCGGGCCAACGTGGCACGATACCGGGACAACCGGGACCTGCTGCTGGCGGAACTGCCCAAAGCCGGCTTCGATAAACTGGCTTCCGCGGACGGCGCCTTTTACATCTATGCCGAGGTGTCGGCACTGACCAATGACAGTTCAGAATTCTGCCGCCGCATGTTGAGTGAGACGGGAATCGCGGCGACGCCCGGAACCGATTTCGACCCCGGGCGCGGCCATCGTTATGTGCGTTTCTCGTTTGCCGGTGAAACCGCGACCATGGCGGAAGCCGCCGCGCGTCTTCGCCGATGGCGGGCCGCCGTAACCTAGCGTCGCCACCAACCACGCCGTGCCGGCTGCTCTTCCTTCGGAATGGCGTCTATGTTGACGACAATCGTCTTGCTCGCGGCATCGGCATCCGTGTCGGCTTCCGCGGTCGTTTCCGTCTCCACGGCGGCAACCAACGGAGGGTCGGCAATGATGGCCGCCGACACCGGTTCTGGTTCAGGCGGGACGACCGGTGGGGTATCCGACGTCGTCGGCTCTGACGCGTCGGCCGCAACGGCAGCCTTGGTCGCCCGCCGGCGTGGGCGCTTGGGTTTGGCCTCCGCATCCGCGACGCCCTCGGCCGGAGTCTCATCATTCGCGCTGGTGTCATCCGAGGCATCCGAGGTGACGACGGCTTTCTTTCGCGGCGCGCGGCGCGCGCGGGGGCGTTTCGCCGGTGCCGGTTCGGCTTGTTCGCCATCGCTGTCATCCGGCAGCGCGATGGTCGGCTGTTCCGTCGAGCCGTCCGGCATCGGGATGGCGTCCGATGATGGCGGCGGCAACAAATCGACAGCGGCGGGACCGTCCAGCAATTCGACCGGTGCGTCACCCGCACCGGCGTCCGCCGCAACGGTGGTTTCGCCGTTGGCGGTTTCCTCGCCCGGCTTGCGACCGCGACGCCGACCGCCACGTCGGCCGCGACGCCGACGCTTGGGCTTATCGGCATCATCCGTATCAACGTCACCAGTATCATTCGCCGGGTTGGCCACACGGGACTCGTCGCCGGTGCCTTCATTCTCGCTGGCAACGCTCGCGCCGGTCTCGTTGGCATCGACGGCGACAACCTCTTCGCGATCATCCTCATCACGCTTCTTCCGTCTTCCGCGACGGCGCCGCTTGCCCTTGCCTTCTTCGCCGGGAGCATCCGATGACGCTCCTGAAGAGCCCGCTGCGGTCCGGCCGGATGATCGGCCGGAAGACTGGCCGGCGGATTGGCCGGAAGACTGGCCGGTGGATTGCTCGGCGCGCGGATCGACGATTTCGTTCGCCAAGCCTTCACCGCGCACACGCTCGATGCGACAATCGGGTGGAATCAGGCTGTCGTCTGCTTGAAGCAGCACCGTGAATGCGTGCTGCGCCTCGATATCGGCCAGGGTTTTGCGCTTTTGATTGAGAATATAAAGCGCCACCGCCGTCGGCACGTGGACATGAATTTCCTCGGCGCGCTTCTTCAGGCCCTCTTCCTCGATCATCCGCAACACCTGCAGCGCGGTCGAATCGGTTGAGCGTCGAACACCGGTGCCCCCGCAATGGGGGCAGGGTTCGGAACTGGTTTCAATCAGACTTGGGCGTAACCGTTGGCGCGACATTTCCAGCAGACCGAAGGGGCTGATGTGACCGATCTGGATACGCGCCCGATCGAACCGCATGGCCTCCTTCATTACTCGCTCAACCTTCGACTGGTTGCGGTGCACCTCCATATCGATGAAATCGATGACGATCAGGCCGGCGAGATCACGAAGCTTGAGCTGACGGGCGATTTCCTCCGCCGCCTCCATGTTCGTCTTCAGCGCCGTCTCCTCGATATTGCGCTCCTTGGTCGACTTGCCCGAGTTGACGTCGATGGAAACCAAGGCCTCGGTCGGGTTGATGACGATGTACCCACCCGACTTCATGTGCACTTCCGGGGAATGAATGGCGTCGAGCTGGCCTTCGATCTGATACCGTTGCATCAGCGGCACGCCCTCGTCCTTATAGGGCTGCACCTTCTTGGCGTGTGATGGGATCAACAGCTTCATGAAGGCTTTCGCCGCCTTGTAGCTCTCTTCGCCATCGACGATGATCTCTTCCGTGTCCTTGTCGTAAAGATCGCGGATCGATCGTTTGACCAGATTGCCCTCCTCGTGGATCAGGCACGGCGCGATGGAATCCAGCGTGGTGTCGCGAATCTGGCTCCACAGGCGGATCAAATATTCGTAGTCGCGCTTGATCTCGGCCTTGGATCGTTTCGAGCCCGCGGTCCGTACGATTACCGCCATGCCATCCGGAATGCCGAGACCGGACAGCATGCTTTTGAGGCGTTTGCGGTCCTGGCCACTGGAAATCTTGCGCGAAATGCCGCCGCCGCGCGCCGTGTTGGGCATCAGCACGCAATAGCGCCCGGCCAGGGACAGGTACGTGGTCAGCGCCGCGCCCTTGGTGCCGCGCTCTTCCTTGACCACCTGAATCAGCAGAATCTGGCGGCGCTTGATGACCTCTTGAATTTTGTAGCGGCGGTAATTGAGCGTGGGACGTCGGCGGTCCTGTTCCTCGTCGATTTCGTCGCCACCAAGGGTTTCGACGCCTTTGCCATCGCCATCGCCATTGCCGTTATCCGCGTCGCCGTCCCCATTGGGGGATTCCTCGCCATTGTCGCTGTCGGCGACTTCCCGTTGAGCTTCTTCTTCCTCGGCGATCAGTGCCTGGCGGTCGGCGACCGGAATTTGGTAATAATCCGGATGAATTTCGCTGAATGACAGGAAACCATGACGATTCCCGCCATAATCGACGAACGCCGCCTGCAGCGACGGCTCGACCCGCGTAACCTTGGCTAGATAGATGTTGCCCTTGAGGGGGCGACGCGACTCGACCTCGACGTCAAAGTCTTCGAGACGGGTCCCCGAGACGACCGCCACCCGTGTTTCCTCCGGGTGGGAGGCGTCGATCAGCATGCGTTTGATAGCCATTGAACTTTGAACTCCTGGGCACGCGCGGGCGATCGGGAAGACGCTCGAGTGGAACGGCGTCCGCAATTGCGGGCGCGTGCGTATGTGTTGCACCGGTGGCGCTCCCAAGCTTCACCACCGACCCGACAACTGTCGGACCGGGGCGGAAGGGGATTGGAGCTGCTAACGCCGGCATGGAAAAAACCTCTGATGACCGGGCGGAAAACATTCCCGAGCGGTCGACTTTAACGTGAATCAAACACCACCGCGCCAATTCCGCCGGTCTTTTTTGGACAGCTGGTCCGTTTGGGCTGGCGATCCTGGGGCCGAAGAAGGCGACACGGTAAGCGAGGACGGATATTCACCGAACCGCGCATTCGTTAACATAACCGTAGGGAATTGGTTCGACAATGGAATTGTTCTGGCGCATCGATCCAGGGCGTCGTCGGACATCGGTGCGACCGGGTGGCGTCGTCGCTGCGAGACCCGCCGGGCGCGGCATTGAATATCCATTCGGAGTCCCTGTATATTTAGAGATTCGGGACGTGTGAAACACCAAATGTGGGACAATATGCGTCTGCTGGGCGGTTCAATTTTCGGAAAGCGATTCGCTTTTACAGGCGCCGCGACCATGATTGTCGGAATCATCGTTGCCGCGCTCTCCGCGTCGCCAGCCGCGGCCGGCATCGAACGGGTGGTGACGGATGTGCGTGTCGCGCGCCACGGCGATGGCACGCGGCTGGTTATCGATGCCAGCCAGGCGATGAAGTTCCGCGTCTTCGCCCTCGACAATCCGGCGCGTATCGTCATTGACATGCCGGAAGTCGGCTGGCGCTTGCCGGCACGGCCATTGCCGCCGTCGACCGGCGTTTACAGAGGCGTACGCTACGGCCTGCGTGAACCGGGAACCTCGCGCATGGTGGTCGATCTATCGGCGCCCGCAGCAATTTCCGAAGCTTTCCTGCTCGGGACATCGACGGCAAACGCCTATCGATTGGTCATCGACCTGAAACGCACGTCCGTGGCGGCCTTTCGTGGCGTTGTCGCGGCGCCGCCCCTGCTGGTCGCCGAACGGCTTGCCGCGCCGCCGCCTTTGCGCGTTGTCCGCCGCGCGCCGCCGCAACAGCCGCCGGTGATCGTCCAGTCGGTGTCACAGCCCGTAACTCAAACGGCCGCCGCCCCCACCGCCGAACCCGTGGAGACAACGGAGACCGCGGCACTGCCGTTGCCGCGCCGTAAACCGGAACCTCTGCGCCCGGCCCACAAGCGCGTGATCGTCATCGATGCCGGCCATGGTGGACCTGACCCGGGTGCCATCGGCGTTACCGGACGATACGAAAAACACATCACGCTCGCCGTGGCGCGCGAAATCAAGGATCGACTGGCACGCACGGGCCGGTTCCGCGTGGTCATTACCCGCGACCGCGACGTCTTCATTAAACTGCAGGACCGGGTCAAGATCGCCCGCGACAGCGGCGCCGACCTGTTCATTTCGTTACACGCGGATTCCCTGCGCGATACCGCCGTAAGCGGTCCCTCGGTCTATACCCTGTCTGAAAAGGCCTCGGACCGGGAAGCGGCGCAACTGGCCGAGCGGGAGAACAAATCCGACGTTATCGATGGTGTCGACCTGTCCGGCGAAAGCCCGGAAGTGACGAATATCCTGATCGATCTGGCACAACGGGAAACCATGAACCGATCGGTGCAATTCGCGTCATTGCTGGTGCGGGAGTTGAAAACGCGGACGAAGGTGCTGCGAAACACCCATCGTTTCGCTGGCTTCCGCGTTCTCAAGGCGCCGGACGTGCCGTCGGTTCTGCTGGAAATGGGATTTCTGTCCAACCGGACCGATGAACGACAGCTCAGTTCAAAGGGCTATCGCAAGCGCATCGCCGAAGCGGTCACTCGCGCCGCCACACAATATTTCGAGGGCGTTGAACAGGCCCGGCTGCGTTAAGCCGATTGTCGATCTTCTAGTCGGCGCTATGGCCCGCCGCAACCAGGGCATGACCAAGCGCCGCAAGCGCTTCGTCAAGTTCCACCGCCAGTCGTCGCGCCGCCGCGTCGTCGCCGTCACGGGCGGCATGTTCGAGCGCCGCGCTGGCCGCGTGGACCCGGTTGGCGCCGATGCTACCCGACGCTCCCTTGATGCTGTGTGCCAGTGCCGCCAACGCCGCCAGGTCGCCATCCGCCAGCAACGGCGCCATGTCGTCGCGAAGGTTACGGTAGCGGTCGCGGAAATTGTTGAGAATTTCGATGACCGTGGCCTCGTCGAGACCGAGGCGTTCCACGGCGTCGGTCAAATCATACGGTGATTCGCGCGGCACATCGGCCAATTTCGAGGTCACGTTTGCTTCCGGCTTGGGGGTTCCCGGTGGCACCGGTTCGGCATCGACACGCCGCCGCGCATGTCGGGTAATCGCGCTGAGTAAATTCGTCGACGACAGCGGCTTGGAGATGTGATCCTTCATGCCAGCGTTGAGGCAATTCCGGCGTTCCTCTTCCATGACGTGGGCGGTCATGGCGACGATCGGCGGTGCCGCGTCGCCGAGGCATTCCAGGATTGCTTCGGTTGCCTCGAAGCCATCCATGATCGGCATCTGTAGGTCCATCAAAATAATATCGATGTCGCGGGCGTTCGACATCGCCATGTCAAATCCAGCGCGGCCGTTTTCCGCCTCGGTCACCGTGGCGCCCGCGTCGGTGAGTATCTCGCGCGCGACTTGACGGTTGATTTCGTTGTCTTCAACCAGCAGCACCTGAACACCATCGAGCCGGGGAGCCTCGGCGGCACGAGTCTCCGCCGGGGCGGCCGCGGGAATTGTGTCTACGTTGCCGAAGCGGGCAGTAAAGGTAAACGTGCTGCCCCTTCCAGGCGTGCTGTCGACGCCGATGTCGCCGTCCATCAATTCGACCAGATTTCGACAGATGGCGAGGCCCAAGCCGGTGCCACCGAATTGCCGCGTCGTCGACCCGTCGGCCTGGGTGAAAGCGTCGAACAGATGCTGTCGTCGCGCCGCCTCTAGACCGATGCCGGTGTCGCGGACGCTAAAGCGCAACGTCGTCGACAAGTCGTCGGCACCCTCGACCGTGATGCCAACGACGATCTCGCCAGACTCCGTGAACTTGACCGCGTTGCCAGCGAGATTGGTCAACACCTGACCGAGTCGCAACGGGTCGCCCCGTAAGGCCGATGGCAGGTCCGGACCTGGCTCAATGCGGAACTCTAGATGTTTTCCCTCGGCCATGGGCCGGATCACGGTCGATACGTGGTTGAGGACATCGTCCAGGTGAAATGGCGTGTCTTCCAATTCCATCTTGCCGGCTCCGCGTTCTGTTGCGCCGTTTTCAGTTCTGTGATGTCGACGCGGAAGCCGACGATACCGCCCTCCGATGTTCGGCGCTCGGCGATCTTGAGCCAGCGTCCGTCGTCCAGTTGCTGTTCAATGACGCTGTTGGCGGCACGGTGGGCAATCATGCGTTCGGCGATCCATTCGTCGATGCGCCCGACGGCGGCGGGGTATTCGCCGCGTTCGGCACCGATGCGGATGATATCCTCGAAGCGCGCACCGGGCACGATAACGTCCGCCGATTTGGGATAGTATTCCTTATAGCGGTCGTTGCAGAGTTTCAGCTTGTCATCCGGATCGAAGTAGACGAACCCTTCGTCGATCATCTCAATGGCATCATAAAGTTGCGCCTGCGCTGCGTCGGCGGCGTCCTTGGCCTTGCGTAGTTCGATTTCGGTTCTCTTGACGTCGGTGATGTCGATGCCGACTCGGGCCATGACTCCGCCCGCCAAACGCTGCGTGTCGACCAGCAGTACGCGTCCGTCCCAGACCGCGACTTCGACGGGTCCCTTTGGGGCGCGATGTTGCTCGATATACTTCGATACCCACTGATTTTCGTCGCCCGCCGCATCTGGGAACAAGCCCTTCGCGACTCCTTCGCGCAGAAACGTCTCGTAGGGGGTCCCCGGTGTCGAAACGTGTTCCAAGCCCTTGTTGAGAGTCTTGAAAGCCTGATTACAGACAATCAGCCGACCATCAGGACCCCACAGCGAAATGATTTCGTTCAATTCATCGACGATCGAGGAGAACCACTCGCTACGCTGTTCCAGGACTACCGAGGAAGTAACGTCACGGGCGATTCCCCGATAGCCGGTGAAAACACCATCCGTGCTGAACACCGGCTCGCCGCTGGTCGACAGCCAGCGTTGGCCATCGGGCCCGCTGCGTTCGAACACGAAGTCCGTAAACGGTTGGCGTGCGGCCAGCGTGTCCAGGTGTTTCGTCCACGTCTCGGGGTCGACGCCGTCGCTCTTGATGTCAACCCGGCTACGACCGTAGTGCCAATCGGCGGCGACACCCGTGATCGACTCGACGCTGTCGCTCATATAGGTAAAGCGATGCTCGGCATCGGTTTCCCAGAACCATCCCCCGATCAACGACGCGAAATGCTCAAGTCGTTCCATCGACTAATCACGATCCACAAGAATATTGCCGCGACGCGGGATGTATGCGCCCGCGAGATTGAATAATCACAGGGTTTTCCACGGGGGGAAACCCTGTGCATAACAACATATTCGGATGCGTCGACGAAGCACAGCGTCGGTCGTAGGTCACGCCAGCCGAAAATCCGCCACAATTTGTAACGAAAAATCGGCCTGACCCGACCGGGGTGGGTGTGTTAGAAGGGGCCCGATCATGCTGCGTGCCTTCGTCACCATCATTGTTTTGCTCGTGCTCGGCACCGCCGTCGCCGGTGGTGGCGTGGTGTGGGCGCTGCACACCTACGGCCGTGATCTCCCTGATTATCGACAGTTGGCGGACTATAAGCCGTCCGTGATGACCCGCGTTCACGCCGGCGATGGTCAGTTATTGACCGAATTCGCCATCGAGAAACGTGTCTTCGTTCCGCTGGAAGCGATCCCCAAACACGTCATCGCGGCGTTTCTGTCGGCCGAGGACAAGACCTTCTACAGCCATCCGGGCATTGATTTTCTGGGCGTGTTGCGCGCCGTCGTTCTGAACATCAAGAACATCGGCAGCGGCCGGCGGCCGGTCGGTGCCTCGACCATCACCCAGCAGGTGGCGAAGAACTTCCTGCTGACCAACGAGGTTTCCATCGCCCGCAAGGTCAAGGAAGCAATCCTGGCGTTCCGCATCGAGCGCGCGTTTCCCAAGGATTTGATCCTCGAGCTCTATCTCAACGAGATTTATCTCGGTTATGAATCCTACGGCGTTGCCGCGGCGGCGTTGAACTACTTCAACAAATCCCTGATTGAACTCAACATCCCCGAAGCGGCCTATCTGGCGGCGCTGCCCAAGGCCCCCAACAATTATAATCCGGTGACCAAACGCGAAGCGGCCAAGAACCGCCGCGACTGGGTCATCGGTCGCATGCTCGAGGATGGCGCGATATCCGCCGAGCTGGCCGAGCGGTCGCGCAACTGGCCGTTGGTCACCACAAAGCGCAAGGAGATATCCTTCGTCGAGGCAGCCTACTTCGCCGAGGAAGTGCGCCGCGATCTGGTCGCCCGCTATGGCGAGGACGAATTATACAAGGGCGGATTGTCGGTGCGCACCACCGTCGATCCGCGGCTGCAGGAAGCGGCGGTGAAGGCGTTGCGCCGCGGCCTGGAAGCCTACGACCGCCGCCACGGTTATGCCGGTCCCATCGCCCGCGCGCCCGAGGGGCAGCGTTTCGATGTCTCGACCCAGTGGCGGACCTATCTGGCGACGGTGAAAGCGCCGAAGGGCATCGGCGAGCGCACTCTGGCCGTGGTGCGGAGCGTCGATGACGCGACGGCATCCATTGGGCTGGCGGACGGTGGCGTCGGCACGATTCCATTGGTTGAGTTGAAATGGGCGCGCCAGCGTCTGGAGGACCGCAAGCGGGGCCCCGGCATCAAGAAGGCGTCCGACGCCCTGCGGCCCGGCGATGTCATTATCACGGCGCCAGTATTGAAGGATGCGGACGACAAGGCCTATCCGGCGGGCACCTACGGGCTATACCAGATTCCGGAAATCGAGGGCGCCATCGTCGCCATGGATCCGCACACCGGGCGCGTGCTCGCCATGGTCGGCGGCTACGACTATGACAAGAGCCAGTTCAACCGGGCGACCCAGGCGAAGCGGCAGCCCGGTTCCGCGTTCAAGCCGTTCGTCTACCTCGCGGCGATGGACGCCGGCTATACCCCGGCGACCCTGATCCTCGACGCGCCCTTCGTCATCGACCAGGGGCCGGGCCTGCCCAAGTGGCGACCCGCCAACTACACCAAGAAATTCTACGGCCCCTCGACCATGCGTCTCGGCATCGAGAAATCGCGCAACCTGATGACCGTGCGCCTGGCCCAGACCATCGGCATGGAACGGGTCGCCGAATACGCCGAACGCTTCGGCATCGTCAATGAAATGCAACAAACCCTGGCCATGTCACTGGGCGCCGGAGAAACTTCCCTGATGCGCCTGACTACGGCCTATGCCATGTTGGTTAACGGCGGCAAGCGCATCACGCCGACCTTCATCGACCGCATTCAGGACCGCAAGGGTCGCACCGTGTTCCGCCACGACGCCCGGCCCTGCCAGGACTGTCGCGTGCGACGCTGGAGCCGCCAGCCAGTGCCGGCGGTCCCGGACAATCGCGAGCAGGTGACAGATCCCGGCAGCGCCTATCAGGTGGTCAATATCTTGATCGGGGTGGTGCAGCGCGGCACTGGGCGGCGCATCCGCGCCGTCGGTAAGCCGTTGGCCGGCAAGACCGGCACCACGAACGAAGAGCGCGATACCTGGTTCATGGGCTTTTCGCCTGATCTTGCGGTCGGCGTCTTCGCCGGCCTCGACGAGCCGACGCCGCTTGGCCGGCGCGAAACCGGATCCTCGGTCGCGGCACCGATATTTCGGGACTTCATGATCGACGCCCTGAAGAATGCGCCGTCTATACCGTTCCGCATCCCGCCCGGCATCCGATTGGTGCGCGTCGATTCAAAGACCGGTCGCCTGGCGCGGCCGGGCGACGAGGGCGTCATACTGGAAGCCTTCAAGCCGGGCACCGTGCCGACGGGCGAGGCTACCGTCATCAGGGGGGAAACCTGGGCCCCGGAAGGCGGAATCGCCGGCGGCGGCACGCCGACAACGGGAACCGGCGGGCTCTACTAATCCGTCGATCGGTCGCGCGGCCAAATCCTCTTAATCCTGTTCTTCCAAGCGATCGGTCGCCGGCGGCGGGGTGCGGCTGAGAGCTGATATTTCCGCGCGCAGGTCCGGCGTCATGTCGACATTGATGGCGTCGAGGGACGGTCCCAACTGCTCCAGGCTGCGTGCGCCGACGATGGGGCATGTCACCGCCGGGTGGGCGGCGACCCAGGCGACGGCCAGACTGACTGGATGAATCCCCTTGGCCTTGGCAAAATCCGTAAAGGCGCCGGCGGTGTCGAACACCCAGTCCTCGCCATAGCGTTTGATGTATTCCTTGTTCGAGGTCAACCGCCCCGCGTCGGGGCGCTCGCCCGGCCCGTACTTGCCGCTCAATAGGCCGCCACCGACGGGGCTGTAGGTGATGACGCCGAGGCCCTCGGTCTCGGCCAGCGGCAGCATCTCGACCTCCACCTGACGCTTGACCAGATTGTACATGGGTTGAATGACATCGAAGCGCGGCCCACCGGTGCGGGCCGAAATGCCAAGACCGGTGGCGATCTGCCAGGCTGCGTAGTTGCTGGCGCCCAAGTAGAGCACCTTGCCGTCGTCGACCAGCTTTTCCAGCGCGCGCAGTGTTTCCTCGAGCGGCGTCCGGGTGTCCCAGCGGTGCATGAACAGGACGTCGAGGCGGTCGGTGCCGAGGCGCCTCAGACTGGCTTCGACCGCTTGCGCGATGTGGCGGCGGCTGGCGCCGCGATCGTTGATGTCGTCGCTCATGGGCACGAAGCATTTGGAGGTGATTACCAACTGGTCCCGCTCGCCGGCCATCAACTTGCCGAGAATGGTTTCCGCCTTGCCCTTGGAATAACCGTTGGCGCAATCGTAGAAATTGATGCCGAGGTCGCGGGTGGCGGCGTACATGCGGGCCGATTCCGCCTCGTCCGCGTCGCCGCCGAACGACATGGTGCCGAAGCAGAGTTCGGAAACCTGAACGCCGGTCCGCCCCAGCCATTTGAATTGCATGTCCCGTTCTCCCCATTGGTGTACCGCAAGCGGCGGCGAGCGTTGCAACGGCGGCTCCGCGTGTCAACCTGCGCAACGTGCCGTGTCTTGACCGGGCCCCGTTCGCCGCGATAGGGAAGCGCAATCGATTGAGGGAACGCCCATGCGCGCAGAGACCGAAGCCGTCGTTGAGCAGATCAAGCAGTCGCTTGTGCTGCTGAGGAGGCATCTTTGACTACGATCAGGCCAAACGCCGGCTCGATGAACTGAACGCCCTCGCCGAGGACCCGGACCTTTGGAACGATCCCGACAAGGCCCAGGCCTTGATGCGCGAACGCACCCAGGTCGATAACGGCATCAACGATATCGAAATCACCGAGCGCGAACTTGCCGACAATGTGGAACTGATCGAGCTCGGCGAGATGGAGGATGACACCGCCGTCATCGCCGAGGCCGAGGCGGCGTTGAGCGGACTGCGCGACCGCATGGCCAAGGCGGAACTGGCGACGCTGTTGTCGGGCGAGGCCGATGGCAACGATTGCTACTTGGAAATTCACGCCGGTGCCGGCGGCACCGAGGCGCAGGACTGGGCCGAGATGCTGGTGCGCATGTACGGCCGCTGGGCCGACGCGCATGGCTATAAGGTCGAATGGATCGAGGAGAGTCCGGGCGAGGAAGCCGGGTTGAAATCGGCGACCTTGCTGATCAAGGGCGACAATGCCTATGGCTGGATGAAGACGGAGTCCGGCGTCCATCGACTGGTCCGCATCTCGCCGTACGACTCATCGGCGCGCCGACACACCAGTTTCGCCTCGGCTTGGATTTATCCATCCATCGACGACGCCATCGAAATCGAGATCGATGACAAGGACCTGCGCATCGACACCTACCGGGCATCGGGCGCCGGCGGCCAGCACGTCAACAAGACCGATTCGGCCGTCCGCATGACCCACATTCCGACCGGGATCGTCGTGCAGTGCCAAAATGACCGTTCACAACACAAGAACCGCGCTCAGGCCATGTCCATGTTGAAGGCGCGGCTGTACGAGGCGGAACTACAGCGGCGCGAGAACGAGGCGCAGGCCCTGCAGGACGCCAAGACCGATATCGGTTGGGGGCATCAGATTCGATCTTACGTTTTGCAACCCTATCAGATGGTCAAGGACCTGCGCACGGAGGTGGAAACCTCCAACACACAGGCGGTCCTTGATGGCGACCTCGACCAATTCATGGAGGCGGCCCTTGCCGCCCGGGTCAAGGGTGCCGACGAGGAAGCCGCGGGCGCGGGATAAGCCCTACTGCAGCACGAATTCCTTGAACAGAATGGTCTGGGCGCGGGCCGGGGCGATTTGCGCGCTGATGACGTTGACCAGTTCAAAGCGTAATTTTTCCGTTCCCTTCTTGCCGACCACGTCCTGGCGTTCCTGATCGCGCAGATGCGCGGTAATGGCATCCATGATTTGCAGCTGTTTCTTCTTGACCGTCTTCAGATCCGATTCGTCGACCTGAACTATCAACGTGGCGCGCAGGAACGGCGCCTTGCAGAGCCCGGTCTTAAGGTCGGCCTTGAGCTGCGGCAGTTCATGCATCACCGCTTCGCCAAGCGACAGGGTCGCGGTTTTCTGCTCACGCTGAATGCCGAGAAGGTCATCCAAGGCACCGACGAAATAGGCGACGCCGCCGCCAAGAACGGAAACCGCGACCAATCCGCCGACGATGATGCCGATCAGCTTGCCCTTGCTGATCTTCCTCTTTTTCTTTTTGTCGTCACCGCCCTCGCCGTCGTCGTCTTCGGTCGCATCAATATCGTCGGCCATGGTGCTGGTTCCCCCTGGAGTTGCGATCGTTACCGTGAGCCTAGCGAAACCCGTGTCACGGGAAAAGCCGCACGATTGTGACAAAGGGTAATCGGAACCGCGTTTTCGCCGCGACCCGTCAGATATCGTCGAGCGGCCAGATGGGGCGGCGCAGTTTCTTGAACTTGAAGAGTTCGTAATCGGAACTGGTCACGCCGGCGCCGTCGCAATCGACCACATGTTTGGCGATGGGCATGAAGGCGGCGCGATAATGGACGCGGGATTTCAGCACCAGGTATTTCTTGCGAGTCGGTTCGATGCCGACGCTGCGGAAGACGCCCAGGTCCCAGGGTTCCTGGTGGCGCTCGGTGACGACGAACTGAAAATCACCGGTATCGAGGACCACCGTGCGACCCATGTCCGATCGCATGCCCGTGTTCATCGGTCCAGTGACCCAATAGACGCCGTCGCTGATCACACGCACCGTGCCGGTAACTTCCAGCGGCGTCGGCGCCAGACCGATGCCGGGCAGGTCGATCTTGCCACCGAGCGCCAGGGTGATGTCGTTGCCAACCCCCGCGTCGATCATACGCGCGACGGCGTCCGGATCGACAATGACGGCAACGGCGACATCACTGAGGCCCTGGCGCATGGCTTCCGCAACCAGGGCCATGGTGTCCTGAGTGCCGCCCGACGCGGCGTTGTCCGCGTGATCGATCAGCAGCACTGGGCCATCATCCAAGGCCGCGGCGCGGGTAATCGCGTCGGCCAGCGGGGTCGGGTGGTGAACGAAGGCGCGGCGGCGTTCCCAACCGGCGTCGAGTAGGGCCTCGCGTACCGCCTCGGCCGCAGCCCGGTCGCCATCGGCTACGACGACGGCGCTCAAGCCGGCTTCGGCCAGATCGGCGATGGGAAAACCACCGAACGCGGTGGCGGCGAGGATGGGTCCGGTTTCCGCGGCGGCGGCCATGTCGACCAGATCCTTCATCGGACCGTCGTCGGTGCCCATTTTTAGCGTGTGTGGCAGCATCGGCCGGTTGCCCCAGACCATCACCGGCGTGACCTCGCCCTTAATGGCGGCGAGCGCGATGCGCGCCGCGTGTTTGCCGGTGGCGTATTTATCGATGTGGGGATAGGTCTTGTAGCCGACCATGGCGGTGCAATTGGCGACCATGCGTTCGGTCAGATTGGTGTGCAGATCAAGGCAGACGGCGATCGGCATGTCGGGCGCGATGGTGCGGATCCGCGCCAGCAATTCACCCTCGCCGTCGTCGGTGTTGGCGGCGACCATGGCGCCGTGCAGATCGAGCAGCACGCCGTCGCAGCCGGCCGCCACTGCGTCGGTGATCAGGCCCGCCATATGCTCATAGGTGTCGGCGGTCATGATGCCGCTGGGCAGCGCCGTCGCCGCGATGGGGACCACCATCTCGGCGCCTTCCGCGCGCACCGCGTCATAGAACGCGGCGATGCCCTGATTGCCGCCATCGTACGCGGCGATGGCGTCCTCTCCATAGTAGGGTCCGTTCGGCCCGAAGCGGTCGAGCCCCGTCGGCACCGGCGAGAAGGTGTTGGTTTCGTGCTTCATCATGGCGACGACGAACCGCATTGGCGTATGATGGCGGGTGCCAAGGAGATTGCAATGCCCCTGCATCCGCCGATCGAATTTCGATATTTCAAGATCGCCGAGGGATTCCCGGCCAAGCCGGCGCTGGAATACGTGCTCACCCATTTTATCAATGCGAAGCGCGACGCCATGGCCGAGGCCAGCGTGAGCGAGGCAGTTTTTGAATCCTCATTGGTGATGATCGAGGAATTGGATGGCAAGGAGGCGACCCACGGAACCTATCCTGACTACGATGTCTGGATGCGATTCGCCTTTAGTCATTACGACTACCTTGCCCGGGCTACCGACAGATCCGCCGCCGGCGAGGTCCCGCGCTTCGAGATCGAGCAGGCGGAAGCCGCCGAACACGGCATCGTCGGCGAGGGTGAAGACGACGACGGCACCGACGACGATGCGGCAGAACCCGAACGGGGAGAGGAAGGCGATTGGTGGGTCTTCGTCAGATCCTACCTGGCACTGCACTATTCAGGGGCGGCGTTGGCGTTGAGGTTTACCCAGGGCCCACTCGGCGGTCCGGTCTATTGCACTTGCTGGATATGTTACGCCGAAGGCGATGGTGCCGATCTCGGCGCGGCCGCCCGTGGGTTGGGATACCGTTAGCTTAAGTCCGAACCGCTTGCGGGTATCGTGGCGTTCTTTCGGCGGATAATGTTAGGTTGCCCAATGACCGATGGACGAACGCGAGGAATATCATCGGAGATTCCGATCGAGGCACTCGAAGACCCGGCATTGGTCGGGTTTCTAGCCTATTGGAATCGCTTGCGAGGCGAGCGCTGGGCGCCCGCGTGGCGCGAATTCGATCTCATGGCCTTGGACATGGCCGCCGTTCCCAATGTGGTGGTTATGGATGTGCTTCGTGATCCGCTGGATTTCAAATTCCGGTTCTGGGGAACGGGGCACGTCAGGAACAAGGGTGTCGAATTGACCGGCCAGCGTCTCGGTCAGGCTCCCCGCCTTAGAGGCGACACCCCATTGTTGGAATATTCCGCCGTCGCCGAGGAGAAACGACCTCTGGCGTCACGTGATGAGATTACCCTGGAAGAGTCAGCGCGCCGATTACCATTCCATCAGACGATGCTCCGTTTGCCGCTGTCCGATCGTGGCGAGCAGGTCGACAATATCGTCTCCATGGCGTCGTGGCGGAAGTTTTGAAATCCCGAGCCGCAGTGGTGTCGCCGAGGGAAGAAAATCGCGTCGCCAGCGGAACGAAAATCCGCTACTGATCGGCGTACCGTGAGGTTGAAAATGGGGCCCGCCCCGTTGGCCGCGCAACTCGCCGAGAATTCTTTCATGATCCTGTCCCGCCCCACCGACCCGATCGGCGAACCCAAGGCCGAGAACATTCCGCGCGCCATCGTCTGGATGCTGGTGACGACGTTATTCTTCGTCTCGTTAGACGTTCTGGCGAAGGGTTTGTTGCAACGCTACGACGTAACCCAAGTCGTCGCCGTCCGCTTCGGCTTTCACGCGGCGTTTGCCGCCGTGGTGATCGGTTTCATGGCGCCCTGGGCGTGGCGCACCAAGAGTCCGCGCACACAGACCATGCGTTCGCTGAGTCTGCTGGTGACAACCTCGCTGTTCTTCATGGGGGTGCGCACGCTGCCCCTGGCGGATGCCAGTGCCATCATGTTCCTGGGGCCGATCCTGGTGACGGTGCTGTCGATGCCGCTGCTTGGCGAGCGCGTGGGGCCGCGCCGCTGGGCCGGCGTCGGTTGCGGGTTCCTCGGCGCGCTATTGATCGTGCGCCCGGGCACCGGTTTCATGGAAGGCGGGGCCGTGTTGATTCTCGGCGCGGCGCTGGGCAACGCATTCTATCAGATCATCACCCGGCGGCTGGCCAAACGGGACCATCCGCTGACGACAGCGCTGTACACCGCCATCGTCGGCGCCATCGTCACCGGACTGGCGGCCCCGGCGGCGTGGGTGGCGCCGGATGCCACCGACTGGATGCTGATGGCCGGTATGGGAATTTGCGGTGGCGTCGGTCATTTATGCCTGATCCGCGCCATCACCATCGCGCCGGTGGCGGCGGTGGCGCCGTATGGCTATACCAGCCTGCTGTGGGCCTCGCTGTTCGGCTATTCATTCTTCGGCGATATCCCCGACGCCTGGACCCTCGCCGGTGCCGCCATCATCGCACTCAGCGGAATTTATATCCTCTATCGCGAGCAGGTACGCAGCGTCGAGGTGCGTTGACGGGGACGTCCCGACGGGGAAGGTTCGGCCATACGGGAACCTTCGGCCGCGCCGGCATCGACGATGGTCTGGCGGCCTGGCGGGTGAATTTGAAATCCAATTCAATTAAAGTGCTTTCGCCGCCTCCAGAACGGCGTCGGCGTGGCCATTCACCTTAACCTTGCGCCAGACGTCGCGGACGACGCCTTTCTCATCGATCAGAAAGGTCGCGCGTTCGATACCCATGTATTCCTTGCCGTAGAGTTTCTTCAGTACCCAAACCCCATAGCGTTCGCACAGATCACTGTCGGCATCGGATACCAGCGCGAAGTTGAGGTCGTGTTTGGCCTTGAATTTGTCGTGGCGTTTGACGCTGTCCTTCGACGCGCCGACAACGACGGCGCCGGCGTTAGAGAAGTCCTTCAGCCGGTCACGGAAATTCTGCGCCTCGGTGGTGCAGCCCGGGGTCATGTCCTTCGGATAAAAATAGAGCACGACCTTCGAGCCCTTGAGGTCCTTGAGGTTCAGTTCGCCGCCGCCGTCCGTTGGCAGTTTGAAGTCCGGCGCCTTGTCGCCGATGCCGATTGTCATTTATTCCTCCGTGATGGTCGCGATGATCCAAAGGGTCAGCCATTCCGCGCTGGCGACGGCGGTGGGGCCGCCGGCGAGATCGGCTTCGATGATGTGGCCGGTGGTCATCAGGGTGCGGCCCGGCGTCTTTTCACGTACGCCGAGCATGCTCACCCGGTCGCGCACGCGCACGCCATCACCCACCGCGAGCGGGGTGAAATAGCGCACCCGGTCGAAGCCGTAATTGAGCGCATAGCCGGCGTCGGCCGGGCGCAATCCCAGATCGGCGATGAAATGCAAAATCAGGCCGGTCAGCAGAAAACCCTGCACAAGAGTACCGCCGAATGGGCTTTCGGCGGCCGCTCGTTGCGGGTCCAGATGCAGCCAGTGATCGTGGTTGGTGGCCAGCCCGAACGCCGTCACCCGTTCCTGATCGACGGTCAGCCAGTCGCTGACGCCGATTTCCTGGCCGACCAAACCGGCGGCGTCCGCGATGCGGAATGTTTCGTTATTCGCCAGCGGTGTCATGGCGGCAGATGTCCGCTCATGTCCTCGGGGTCGGTGGCTAGGTCGATAGGCGGCAAGGCTGCGGCGGGGTCATCGATGATGCGGGCGTAGATCGCATGGACTTGCGCCGCCAACATGGTGACGCGGGCCGCCAAATGCTCAAAGTTTTCCGCGTGGCCGTCGCGGGCCAGGTCTTCCTTGAGGGCTTCGGGAAACGTCTCATCCTGGCCCACCTTGATGTCGCCGTCGAGGGTCAGGGCAAGCAATCCCTGCAGAGCGCGCCATAGGTCGTGCGCCTCGATAAGTACGCCGCCATCGTCGTCATCAAGCAACCCGGCCGCGCGGGCAGCCTCTAGAGCTCGGCGGGTATTCCCGGCCAGCAGTGTCGGCTGATCCCGGCCGTGGGCGAGGGTCAGATACTGGGCGATGAAATCAATATCGACCAGGCCGCCGCGGACGTATTTCAGCGACCACGGGCATTCCGTGTGGTGTTCGCCATCCATACGGCGTCGCATGCTGGCGACATCGAACAGCAGTCGGTCCTGGTCACGCTTCATGCGCAACGCGGTCTCCACTTCTGAACGCAGGTCCGCGACGAGCGCCGGTGCGCCGAAGATGACCCGCGCGCGGCATAACGCCATGTAC
Source organism: Rhodospirillales bacterium (assembly GCA_038117225.1). Taxonomy (GTDB): domain Bacteria; phylum Pseudomonadota; class Alphaproteobacteria; order Rhodospirillales; family Casp-alpha2; genus JAYOFM01. The sequence continues at coordinate 19,461 of JAYOFM010000008.1, read as the reverse complement.
TCCCATGTCCAGGCTTCTTCCGCGTAATAGGTATGAAACAGATCGAACGGCGTCGCCGCCGTCGACGCCTTGCCGTTGGGGCGCAGGCGCATGTCGATGTCGTACATGGTGCCTTCGGCGGTGAGCGCGCTGAGCGCCGTGATGAAACGTCCGGCGAGGCGGCTATGATAGGTGCTCAGCGGCAGCGGCTTTGCGCCATCGGACGCCTCGACCCCTTCGGGGTTCCGATAGACGAACACCAGATCCAGATCCGAGGTCGCGGTCAGTTCGCGACTGCCCAATTTGCCGAGTGCCAGGACGGCGATTTCGCCACCGGCGATCTGGCCATGCTGTTGCTGGAATTCCGCCTCGACGACAGGATAGAGGACTTCGAGGGCAACGTCGGCGATATTCGACAGCGCGACGGCCGCATCGTCGGGCGGGATGCGTCCGCGCAGCACCTGTACGCCGACCTGAAAACGCCGATCGTAATTCCAGCGTCGGGCGGCGTCGAGGGCGACTTCCAGGTAGCTGGCGCCTGTTAATGCCTGCATCAGTTCCGCCAGCAGTTCGTCGCGGTTTGGCGGCGCCTGCATGAAGTCGGGTTCGAGTACGGTGTCCAGCATCGATGGTCGGCGGCTCAGCTGTTCCGCAAGACGCGGCGCCTCACCCATGATGTCGGCGACCAGATCAAGCAATTGCGGCGCCGCCTGAAACAGCGAAAACAATTGCACGCCCGAGGGCAGGTGAGTGACGAACGCGTCGAAACGCGCGAACGCGGCGGCGGCATCCGGTTGACGGCCGAGGGCGCTCAGCAGCACCGGCATCAATTCGGTAAGGATTTCCCGTGCCCGGGTGCTGCGCGTGGCGCGCGTGCGGCCGTGGTGCCAGCCACGCACCGCCGCTTCGACGGTGGCCGGTTCCTTGAAACCCAGGCTGGCGAGTGTCTGCAAGGTTTCCGGGTCGGCCTCAATGCCGGTGAACATCAGGTTGCCGGCATCTGTCCCCAGCGACGGCGCATCGCCGTAGAGATAGGCGTAATGCTCGCTCACCGTTTTTAGTGTCGCCAGCAACTCGGACTCGAACGATTCGGGATCCTGATAGCCGAGAAAAAGCGCAAGCCGTCGAAAACCGGCATTGTCGGTCGGCAGTGTTTGGGTTTGTTCGTCGTCGATCATCTGCAGGCGATGTTCGACCCGGCGCAGGAAGCGGTATGCGCCGGCCAGATCACGTGCCTGCGCCTCCGCCGTGTGGCCGTTGGCGACCAGAGTATCGAGCGTTTCCAGGGTTGGGCGCGTGCGGAGCGTCGGTTCGCGGCCGCCCCAGATTAATTGTTGTGTCTGCACGAAGAATTCGATTTCGCGGATTCCGCCGATACCGGTCTTGATGTTATGGCCGCGCGCCTGGATGCCCGATCCGCTCCGGCCGCTGGAACGAGCATGTATCTGGCGCTTGATCGAGTGAATGTCCTGGATGGCGGCGAAATCGAGGCTCTTGCGCCAGATGAAGGGGGTCAGGTGGGTAAGGAACCGCTCGCCCGCCGCGATGTCACCCGCGATGGCGCGGGCCTTGATCATGGCGGCCCGTTCCCAGTTCTGGCCGACGGACTCGTAATAGGTTTCCGCGGCGACGACGGATAACGCCAGCGGCGTCGACGCGGGGTCGGGACGTAGCCTGAGATCGGTACGAAAGACGTAGCCATCGACGGTTCGTTCGTCGAGCAGGCGGGCCATGGTACGGGTCATGCGGACGATGCGATTCTGCAACCGGTCGACGTCGTCGGTGTCGATGCTGTCTCGGTCGAACAGGGTAATCAGGTCAATGTCGCTGGAATAGTTAAGCTCGCCGGCGCCGAGTTTCCCCATCGCGAGGATGACGTATCCCGAATCCCGTTCCGGATCATCCGCGTTCTTGAGGCGAAAGGTGCCGGCCGTCGCCGCCTCGGCGAGTGCGTGACGGGCGGCGTGCGCAATGGCGCTGGCGGCGAAATCGGATAGTGCCGTGGTCACTTGCTCAAGCCCCCAAAGAGACCATATATCAGCCAGGGCGATGCAAAGGGCGACGCGGCGCTTGGCAAGGCGGAGTGCGCGCGCTACATCGGCCTCGCCAGCGCCACCCGCGAGGGTTTCGTCAAGCGTTTTGCGAGCGGTATTGAAGGCCGAATCCGGACCGTGTTCGAGGAGATGGCGTAATTGATCCGGTTCGGCGATGACGCAGTGGCTGAGAAACGGGCTGTTGCCGAGAACCGCGTCGAGGGCGCGCCGGACGGCATCCTTCGAGCGCAAGGCGGCAAAGAAATCGGCTGAATCACCGGTTTCCCCTGGGTCACACAGGCGTTCCCAGCCCAGCGCCGCCGTATCCGGGTCCGCGGGCAGGGGAAAGTTTGTTTTACTACCTGTTAGGATCGTCTCGTGCATAATGTGTCGTCGCAACGTGAGAACGCAAACTGCGTGATGGCTGCTGAGCGGTCAAGGGACCAGGCCCGCATGGATTCATTCCCACTTTACCTCAGGACCGCCAGGGACGACGTCGGAGACTCGATCGCGTGATCAAGAAAGCTTGCTGGGGATTTTTGCAAGTCCTGGCCGCCGCCGGCGCCGGGCTGGTGATCATTGCCGTGATCGCGTCCTGGCGCCTGTCGCAAGGCCCCATATCGCTCGGTTTTCTGACGCCGTACATTCAGCAGAGCCTCAACGCCAGCCACGGCCGCAAGTTCACGTTGGCCATGGACGACACCATCATCGCCTGGGCCGGCTGGGAACGGGCGCTCGATATTCGTGTGATCAACGTCCGCGTCGTCGATAACAAAGGCGTCGAGATCGGCCGCGTGCCGGAACTGGCCTTCGCCCTTTCCGGTCAGGCGCTGGCGCGCGGCATGATTGCACCGGAAGCCATCGACCTGAGGGGCGCCGAACTGCAGATCAGGCGAACTGCGGCCGGCGGGTTGGACGTCGGCATCGCCGACGGCGGCGAAGCCGAAGCCACCGGCATCGCCGGGCGTCTCGTCGAGATATTGTTGTCGCCGCCGGTGCGGGATCACCCGATGGGGTATCTCGCCATCGTCAATATCATCGACGCGGCGGTCACCGTCGACGACCAGGTCGCGCGGCGAACCTGGCGCGCGCCGCGCAGCGACGTCAGCCTCCGCCGCAGTGCCATTGGCATCACCGCGAGCGCCGACCTTAATCTTCGTATCGATGGGCACGGAGCGCGGATCGCGGTTACGGGCCAGTTCCCCGCGGGTGAGCGGCGCGCCGATTTGGTCTTTAATTTCAGTGATATTCCGCCCGCGGCTTTTTCCGATATCGGCTACGACCTCGGGCCGTTGCGCGCCATTAACCTGCCACTCGGCGGCACCGTGACCGTCGGGCTCAGTCTCGATCGCGGTATCAGTACACTCGGTTTCAATCTGAAGGGCGGCGCCGGGTCGCTCAATCTACCCGCACCCGCATCGCAAACGTTGCCCGTATCCGAACTGGCGCTTCGCGGAACATGGGACGTGAAACAGGGCGGTATCGCCATTGACGCGTTCGAGGCGGCCTTGGCGCCAGACGCGGTAATCCGATTGCCGGCACCGGTCAATCACGCCTACCCGGTATCGCGCATCGCCGCCAAGGGTAAATTGGTCGGCGCCACCAATCGATTGCACATCGAGGATCTGGCAATCGATCTGGACGCTGGTGCCAAGATGATCGGCGGCTTCACCGTCGATGGTTTCGGCGCCAAGGGCGGTCGTGTTTCGGTCGAGGCGCATGGAACGGTGACCGGCGTCGCTGGCAATGCGGTAAGACAATTCTGGCCCAAGGCGCTCGGAACCGATGCGTGGACCTGGGTAACCAGCCATATTTCCGAGGGCCGTGTCGACACGGCCGAGGCGGCGGTAAAACTGTGGTCTCCCGACGGCGAGGCATTCGAGGTCGTCGAGGTCAACGGCACCATGCGGGTCACCGGGGCCACCCTCGATTACCTGCCGCCGATGCCGACGGTGAAAAACGTCGACGCGACCATGGTGTTTGATGATCGTCGCTTCGATATCCTGATTGCGGGTGGCCAGGGCGACGGCGGGCTCAAGGTTACCAGCGGCATCGTCAAGCTGACCGGTCTTGATGAGGTCGACCAGTACGCCGACATCGACGTATCCATATCCGGCCCCTTCGACAGCGCACTGAAGTTGATCGAAAGTGAACCATTGGCATTCGCCAGTAAGCTGAATATCGATCCGGCGACGGCGCGCGGCGATGCCGATGTCGATTTGAAATTGAAACTTTTGCTGGCCAAGGACCTGACCGTCAATGATGTCACGGTGGCGGCCGAGGCAAGGCTGCGCTCAGTCGATCTGGACGGAGTCGTGCTCGGCCGCAGTATCCGCGACGGCGATCTGACTCTGAGTGTCGACAATGACGGCATGGACGTGCGCGGCACGGTCGGCATGGGCGATATCCAGGTTCGCCTGGGCTGGCGGGAAAACTTCGCCGATGCGCCGGATTTTCGTAGCCGGTACGATCTTGCGTCGGAAATCAAGGACGTGCGCGATGTGCTCGACCTGGGCCTCGACCTGCGGCCGCTGTCATCGGAAGTGGTGACCGGCGAGGTTGACGTGACCATGCGTTATACCGTCGTCGATGACCGACATCGCCGCATCGAGGCAGATGTGGACCTGACCGAGGCCATCATGGTGGTGCCACCGCTGAAATGGGCCAAGGCGGCCGGCCTGCCTGGACGAGCGCGCATCAATATCAACATGTTGCAGGACGTCATCAGTGCCGTTCCGCGTTTCGAAATCGAGGCCGAGGGCCTCAAGATCTCCGGCGGCGTTGTTTATTCGCCGCACGGCACGGGGCTCGAGCGCATTGATTTTCGTGAGCTCAAGGTTGGCCGCACCGACGTTCGCGGCGCCTTGATCGCGCGCAACGATGGCGGTTGGGAGGCCGGTTTCCATGGCCCGGGTCTGGACCTGACAAAACATTGGCCGACCCTGTGGGAGAATCTGACCAAGGGTGATCCGGAACCCGATCCGCGCTGGCATGATCTGACCGTCGCCGTCGAGTTCGGGCGCGTCTGGATTGATGGTGACCGGGTGCTCGACGATGTGTCCGGTACTTTCGCGCGTCGTAACGGGCTGTCGCGGACGGTGTTGTTGCAAACCAAGCTGCAAGGGGCTGTGCCGTTTGAAATGGCCCTGAAACCCAATGCCGAGGGCAATCGTACGCTTGCGATCCGGTCGCCGGATGCCGGCGCCACGCTGCGCTTCTTTCAATTTTACGACAACATGGTCGGCGGCAAACTGAGCCTCACCGGACTGTATGACGATGCGGCGCCGGGCCAGCCGATGCAGGGGCGCCTTCGGGTCGATGAGTACCGGATCACCGGCGCGCCGTTGATGGCGCGTCTGCTCAGCATCATGGCGCTAACCGGTATCGTCGAGGCGTTGGAAGGCGACGGCCTCGCCTTCAACGAGTTGGACCTGCCGTTCACCCTCAACCCCGGCGGGTTGGAGATCATCGACGCCAAGGCGACCGGCACGTCCCTCGGATTCACGGCGTCCGGCGCGCTTTTCACCCATTCAGACGTGCTGGAGTTGCGCGGCACGGTGATACCGGTTTACGCCCTCAACGCCGCCGTCGGGAATATTCCCGTGCTGGGTGACCTTCTGACCGGGACGGAAAAAGGCGGTGGTGTCTTCGCCGCGAACTTCACCATGGCGGGGCCGGTGGAAAAACCGGATGTCACCGTAAATCCCCTGTCGGCGCTGGCGCCCGGGATTTTACGTAATATTTTCGGCGTTTTTGGCAGCGCCGGAAGCAAGGCAAACGTGACGCCGGGTGGTGGTGCGACAGGCAGCGCCGGCAGCCCATTGGAGACGCCCGTCTCCAACCAATGACAGGTCATGGTATAGCGGAAATTTGGTCCCGGCGGCGAATCGCCTATTCTCCAAATAGGGGTTTGCGTAGGGCGCCGTTCAATCCAACGTGACCGATGTGACAGTTCGACGGCCGTCAGATCGCGCGAATTAGCGCATGGCGCTTCTTGCCGGCCGATAATTTGAGGATGCCGTCGGCATCAAGGTCGCTCGCTGTCACGGTGTCCGTTTCGGCCTTGATCAGTGCGTCGTTCAACCTCGCGCCGCCGCCCTTGATCAAGCGCCGGGCTTCGCCGTTGGATTGCGTTAATTCCGCGAGACAGAAAAGCTGGAACGCGGCGATGCCGGTTTCCAGGTCCGCGCGGGGAACCTCGAAGGTCGGCAGGCCATCGGCCCGATGGCCCTGCTCAAACGTCTGTTCGGCGGTTGCGCGGGCCTCGGCGGCGGCCGCGGCCCCGTGGCATAATGCCGTGGCGGCGTCGGCCAGGACTTTCTTGGCGTCGTTAAGTTCGACCCCTTGCAGCGCTTCCAGCCGCGTGATGTCGGCGAGCGGCAGTTCGGTGAACAGGCGCAGGAAACGTCCGACATCGGCGTCTTCCGTATTGCGCCAATACTGCCAATAGTCGTACGGCGCCAGACTTTCGGCGTTCAACCACACGGCACCGGCGGCGGTCTTGCCCATTTTCGTCCCCGACGACGTGGTCAGCAGCGGCGTCGTCAATCCGAACACCTGGCGGTCGGCAATCCGTCGGGTCAGGTCGACGCCGCAGACGATGTTGCCCCACTGGTCGGACCCGCCCATCTGCAGGCGACAATCATGGCGCCGCGCCAGTTCCAGAAAATCGTAGGCCTGCAGCACCATGTAATTGAATTCGAGGAAGGTCAGCGCCTGTTCCCGGTCGAGCCGCTGTTTGACGTTCTCGAACGTCAGCATTCGGTTGACCGAGAAATGGCGCCCGACATCGCGCAGAAACGGAATATAGGAAAGCCCGTCCAGCCAGTCGGCGTTATTGACCATCATCGCCTCGGTCGGACCATCGCCGAAATCAATGAACTTGTCGAAGACGCCGCGGATGCCGGCCATGTTGGCGGCGATCGCCGCGTCGTCGAGAAGTTGGCGCGATTCCTCCTTGCCCGAGGGGTCGCCGATGCGAGTCGTGCCGCCACCCATCAGGACGATCGGACGATGGCCGGTGCGCTGGAACAGGCGCAGCAGCATGATCGATACCAGGCTGCCGGCATGCAGCGACGGCGCCGTGCAATCGAAGCCAATATAGGCTGTCACCGGACCCTCGGCACAGGCGGCATCCAGCGCTTCCAGATCGGTGCCCTGGTGCAGATAACCACGCGCCGTGACTTGGCGTAGGAATTCGGATTTGTACTCGGTCATGATCCGCCGTCGATCGCTTCGGTTGCGTTTGATATGAGCCCTGTCTCCGCCGCCGCGACGCCAGCGAAGCACGGCCTTGCCATGATGTGCTGCTCCTTAGCACAATCGCCGACCGGGAAACAACGCGGGGTGTCGCGATATGAACAAGGGCGGTGGCGAGGCCATGTGGGCGCTCGGCCTGATGAGCGGCACCTCGCTCGACGGCATCGACGCCGCGCTGGTGCGCACCGATGGCCGCCGTATCGAGGGGTTCGGCGTCGCCGCGACGTTTCCCTATGCGGACGGCGTGCGTGAAGGCCTGCGCCGTCTGCTCGGCCGGCGGCCGGCTGAGGTCGCGGAAAGCGGTGCCATCATCAACGACATGACCCGCGCCCATGTGGCGGCGGTTCGGGAACTGCTCAAGATCGCGGACCTCCCGCCTGGTGAGGTCGGCGTCATTGGATTTCACGGCCACACGGTTCTGCATGAGCCGGCCGAGCGACGGACGATCCAGGTTGGCGACGCGGCCTTGCTGGCAGCGGAAACAGGCATCCGCGTGATCGCCGATCTTCGCGCCGCCGATGTCGCCGCCGGTGGCGAGGGCGCGCCATTCGCGCCGCTGTTCCACCGGGCCATGGCGGTGGGACTGGCGAAGCCGCTGGCGGTGCTCAACCTCGGCGGCGTCGGTAACGTCACCTGGATTAGCCCGGATGACGCGGTCATCGCCTTCGATACCGGACCGGCCAACGCGCCGCTGAATGATTGGGTCGGCCGCCATACCGGCCGCGCCATGGATGAAAACGGCCAGCTGGCCCGTGCCGGCACGGTCGATCAGGCGCGACTTGAGGCGATGCTGGCCAATCCGTATTTCAATCGGCCGCCACCCAAGTCCTTGGATCGGGAGGATTTTACGGCTGCGCCCGCCGACGGGCTGTCGCTGGAGGATGGCGCGGCCACGTTGACGGCGTTCACCGCCGCCGCGGTGGCCGCGCAGGTCCGATTGTTGCCGGAGCCGCCGGCACGTTGGCTAGTGACCGGTGGCGGTCGCCACAATCCGGTGCTGATGGCTGAATTGCGCCGCCGACTCGGTGCCCCGGTCGAGCCGGTGGAAGCCGTCGGCTGGCACGGTGATGCATTGGAGGCTCAGGCGTTCGGTTTCCTCGCGGTGCGTTCCCTGTCTGGCTTGCCGCTCAGCCTGCCGTCGACCACCGGCGTCGGCGAACCGACCTCCGGCGGTGTGCTGTTCCAGCCTTGAAGCGGCGCTAGGCCGCCTGCTTCAATCGCGAATCCAGGTAGTCGTCCACGTGGCCGACCATTTTTTCCAGATGATCGTTGAAGAAGTGAGTGGCGCCTGGAATGGTGCGGAAATCGATGGTGATGTTCTTCTGCTTGCCGAGCTTGGCCGACAGCTTTGACACAGAATCGATCGGCACCACGTCATCCTTGTCACCGTGCAGAATCAGACCGGATGCTGGGCAGGGGGCGAGGAAGTTGAAGTCATACATGCTCGCCGGCGGTGCGATGGACAGGAATCCACCGATTTCCGGCCGGCGCATCATGAGCTGCATGGAAATCCAGGCGCCGAACGAGAATCCGGCAATCCAGCAATCGGCGGCGTTGGGGTTGTGGCCTTGCGCCCAGTCGAGCGCCGAAGCTGCGTCGCTGAGTTCCCCAAGGCCGCTGTCGAACACGCCTTGGGAGCGACCGACGCCACGGAAATTAAAGCGCAGGGTCGAAAAGCCGCGCGCGACGAAGCTCTGGTAGATGGCGTACACCACCTTGTTGTTCATGGTGCCGCCGTGCTGCGGATTGGGGTGCAGCACCAGGGCGATGGGCGCATTCGACGCCCTGGCATGATGGTATCGGCCCTCGAGGCGGCCTTCGGGACCATTGAAAATCACTTCTGGCATGGTGGTCAGAGTCCTTTGATAGGTCAGGTGATCGGGTTATCCCGAGCCGGTTGATACGTTAAATTAATTAATTTAAAACAACGTGTTAAGAAATTTTTTTGCCATATACTTGACCATATTACTCGGAATTCATATATAACCGGAAGCAAAGTGTGGGATAGCTTCCTGAATGCCGGCGCGCGAACCCCCTGGGTGCCACCGTGTTCCGCATAGGGTGAATGCTGCTAACATAAGGCGATTTCGATGAATTTCAACCGGCTTGTCGATGATATCGATGCCTTTCTGGCCCGCGACCCGGCCGCGCGTTCGCGTTGGGAAGTGGCGATTCTCTATCAGGGATTTCATGCCGTCGTATTCTATCGCGTTTCGCATGCCCTGTGGGTTCGCGATTGGCGCTTCGTCGGGCGTCTGATTTCGCAGATTGGGCGATTTCTCACTGGCATTGAAATTCACCCGGGTGCCAGCATCGGTCGTGGTTTCGTCATCGACCATGGCGCCGGCGTGGTGATCGGCGAAACGGCTGTGATCGGCAATGACGTGACGCTATATCACGACGTCACGTTGGGCGGCATCGCGCCCAGCGTCGATTCAGCGGAGCAAATTGGCGTCAAGCGTCATCCGACGCTGAAGGACGACGTGATCGTCGGCTGCGGTGCCTCAATTCTTGGTGATATCACCGTCGGCGAGGGCGCGCGAATTGGCGCCAACGCGGTGGTCGCCAAGGATATCCCGGCCGGCGTTACGGCGGTTGGTAATCCGGCCAACGTGGTTATGCCGAAGGACAGAACCAAGCAGCGCGAGTTCCAGCAGTACGGGACGACGGCGGAAGGCATTCCGGATCCCATTCTGCAGACCATCGAAGGTCTGCGTACACAGATCGTGCAGTTGAAAGACCGTGTCGGCGAGCTGGAGGACGAATTACAGCAGTCCAAGCCATCGCGGGACGCGGAGACCGTGAAGCCGGCCCGGCGACGTCGCCGTTCCGGGCAATAGTGAATCGCCCGTGGGCTATCGCATGCCTGACGTGGCTGGACAACCGAGGGGAGTTCGATTGTGAAACTGAGCACCAAGGGACGATATGCGGTCATGGCCATGGCGGATCTGGCGGCGAATGCGACGGGACGGCCGATCGCGCTTGCCGACGTGGCGGAGCGTCAGGAAATTTCCCTGTCCTATCTGGAACAGTTATTCGGCAAGCTGCGCAAGGGCGGTCTGGTGAAGAGTGTTCGCGGTCCTGGCGGCGGGTATCTGCTGTCTCGTGCCGCCAACGACATGCGGGTGTCCGACGTCATCCTCGCCGTCGATGAACCGATCAAGGCGACCCGCTGTACGCCGGGCGCGCCGACCGGTTGCCAACTCAAGCGGTCGCGCTGTCTGACGCATGATCTGTGGGAAGAACTCGGCAATCAGATCTACCTCTATTTAAGCTCGGTCTCGATCGAGGATGTGGTCGAGCAGCGGGTGCTCGGGACGTCCGGGGCGATCTATCGCCGTGATCGTGACAGCGATATCGCGGCGGCCGCTCAATAGCGACCTCGAAACGTGGCGATGCAGCGAAATTAGGACTTTGGCATCTAAGATGACCGCGACCGTTTATCTCGACCACAACGCGACGGCGCCGCTCAGGCCGGCGGCACGCGATGCCATGGCGGCGGCTTTGGGTGTCACTGGCAATGCGTCGTCCGTGCACGCGGCTGGCCGCGATGCCCGGCGGGTGATCGAGGACGCGCGCGACCGCGTCGCCGCGCTGGCGGGCGTCGATCCGCAACGGGTGGTATTCACGTCGGGCGGCACCGAAGCCAATAACCTGGCGCTGCGAGGGCAGCACACGGCCCGTGTTCTGGTCTCGGCGGTCGAACATGTGTCCGTGCGCGAGGCGGTACCGATACCGGAAACGCTCCCCGTCGATGGTGATGGCATCGTCGATCTCGTCGCGTTGGATAAGACGCTCGGGGAAATACCCGGCGTCGCCTTGGTTGCCGTGATGCTGGCCAACAACGAAACCGGCGTTATCCAACCGATCAACGAGGTCTCTGCCATCGTTCGAAATCACGGCGCCCGGCTGCATGTCGATGCGGTCCAGGCCGCCGGCCGGTTGCCCTTGGAAGCCATTTCGATGGCGGCCGACACCTTGGCGCTGTCGGCGCACAAGATCGGCGGTCCCGCAGGCGTTGGCGCCCTAGTCGTCGGTGACGGTGTCGTATTGGAACCAATTCTCCGCGGCGGCGGCCAGGAACGGCGTCGCCGCGCCGGAACGGAAAACGTTATTGGTATCGCCGGGTTTGGGGCCGCCGCGGAAGTGGCGCTGGCGGAACTCGACGCAGCCGATGACTTGCGCCGCCTGCGAGATCGCGCCGAGGCGGCATTGTCATCGACCCCCGGAGTGACCGTGTTCGGTGCCAACGTGGCGCGGCTCGCCAACACCTCTTGCCTGACCATGCCGGGGGTAGTGGCGGAAACCCAGATCATGGCGCTCGACCTCGACGGTGTCGCCGTCAGTGCCGGCGCCGCCTGTTCATCAGGCAAGGTGGAAACCAGCCATGTGCTGACAGCCATGGGTATCGGTGCGGAGACCGCTGGCGAGGCCATCCGCATCAGCGTCGGCTGGGATTCCACGGATGCCGATGTGGATGCCCTGATTGCCGCCTGGCGCAAGCTTTACGCCAAGCTCGGCCAACGACGGGGGCAAGCGGCATGACCGCCCGTGACGCCGGAATATATCTGGACTATCAGGCGACGACGCCGACGGACACGCGCGTCGTCGAGGCCATGCTGCCGTTCTTCAGCGCGCAGTTCGGCAATCCCCATTCGACCAGCCACGCCTTCGGTTGGGAAGCCAAGGATGCGGTCGAGGCGGCGCGCGAGGAATTGGCGACGCTGATCGGGGCTGAGCCGCGCGAAGTGGTGTTTACCTCCGGTGCCACCGAATCAAACAATCTCGCCATCAAGGGTGTCGGCCGGTTTTATCGTGAACGCCGGCCGCATGTCGTCACCTGCATTACCGAACACAAATGCGTGCTGGAATCCGTCCGTCGCTTGGAACGCGAGGGTAGCCGGCTGACGACCCTCGGCGTCGGCGCGGACGGCCTTATCGATGTGGATGAGCTGGCGGCGGCGATCACCGACGAAACGGCGCTGGTTTCGATCATGGCCGTGAACAACGAAATCGGCGTCATCCAACCGATTGCCGAGATTGGCGCGCTGTGCCGATCCCGTGGCGTTTTTCTGCACACGGACGCGGCGCAGGCGGTTGGCAAGATAGCGCTCGATGTCAACGCCATGAACATCGATCTGCTCTCCATATCGGGCCACAAGATGTACGGCCCGATGGGCATCGGCGTGCTCTACGTGCGGCGCCGGCCCCGGGTGCGGCTGGACCCGCTGTTCGACGGCGGTGGGCAGGAGCGGGGCCTGCGTTCCGGCACCCTGCCGGCGCCATTATGTGTCGGTCTCGGCGCCGCCGCGCGGCTCGCCGGTCAGGAAATGGCGAGCGAGGCGGAACGTCTGCGCGGACTGCGGGACCGGTTCCTCGATGCTCTGCGTGACCGTGGTACCGATCATCGGCTCAACGGTAGTATGGAGAGCCGCATCGCCGGCAACCTGAACCTGAGTTTTTCCGGCGTCGACTCCGAACAGCTGATGGCCGCCTTGGGCGGCATCGCCGTCTCCTCCGGATCGGCTTGCACTTCGGCAGATGTCGAGCCGAGCTATGTGCTGAAGGCGATCGGATTGACGGATGAACAAGCACGCGGATCGCTCCGGATCGGCCTCGGTCGGCAGACAACGGCGGATGAAATCGATCGTGCGGCGGTCATTATCGCCGATGAAGTGGCACGTCAACGTGCCGGCGAACAACGGACGAATGAAACCCAGGAGATCGGCCTCGGGGCTCAACCCGCGGCTTGAAATTGACGGAGAGTAAAAAGTGCCAGACGAAACATCGACAGCGATGGCGGAAACGGTCGAACAGGTCCGTGAACTGACGGACGCCAAGTACAAGCACGGCTGGTCCACCGATATCGAGATGGACATGGCGCCCAAGGGCCTGAGCGAGGATATCGTCCGCTTTATCTCTGCCAAGAAGGACGAGCCGGCATGGTTGCTGGAGTGGCGCCTCAAGGGATATGCGCGCTGGCTGGAAATGCCTGAGCCGGAATGGGCGAAGGTCACGCTTCCGCCGATCGACTATCAGGCGGTGCATTATTACGCCGCGCCCAAATCGATGGCCGACAAGCCGCAAAGTCTCGACGAGGTCGATCCGGAACTGCTGCGTACTTACGAGAAATTGGGCATCCCGCTACGCGAGCAGGAAATGCTCGCTGGTGTCGCGGTCGACGCGGTGTTCGATTCCGTATCCATCGCCACCACCTTCAAGGCCAAACTGGAAGAAGTGGGAGTCATTTTCTGCCCGATTTCGGAAGCGCTGGAGCGTTGCCCCGATCTGGTGCGCAAGTACCTGGGTTCCGTGGTGCCACAGGCCGACAACAAGCACGCCTGTCTCAATTCGGCGGTGTTCACCGATGGCTCGTTCGTCTACATCCCGCCCGGCGTGCGCTGCCCGATGGAATTGTCGACCTATTTCCGCATCAATCAGGAAAACACCGGCCAGTTCGAGCGTACCCTGATCATTGCCGACAAGGGGTCCTACGTCAGTTATCTGGAAGGCTGTACGGCGCCGCAGCGAGACGAGAATCAATTGCACGCCGCCGTCGTCGAACTCATCGCCCTCGATGACGCGGAGATCAAGTATTCGACGGTGCAGAACTGGTATCCCGGCGACGAAAACGGCAAGGGCGGCATCTACAATTTCGTCACCAAGCGCGGCGCCTGCCGTGGCCGTAATTCGAAGATTTCGTGGACCCAGGTGGAAACCGGCTCGGCCATCACGTGGAAGTATCCGAGTTGCATCCTGCAGGGCGACAACTCGGTCGGCGAGTTCTATTCCATCGCCATCACCAACAACATGCAACAGGCGGATACCGGCACCAAGATGATTCACTTGGGCAGGAACACCAAGTCCCGAATCATATCCAAGGGGATTTCGGCCGGCCGTTCGGATCAGACCTATCGCGGCCTCGTGAAGATTTCGGCGAAGGCGGAGGACGCGCGCAATTACACGCAATGTGACTCGCTGCTGATTGGCGATCGCTGTGGCGCCCATACGGTGCCCTACATCGAAAACCGCAACAAAACAGCGACGGTGGAACACGAAGCCACGGCATCGACGATTTCCGAGGATCAGTTGTTTTACCTGCGCCAGCGCGGCATTCCGCAGGAAGAAGCGGTGGCGCTGGTGGTCAATGGCTTCTGCCGCGAGGTTCTGCAGCAACTCCCCATGGAATTCGCCGTCGAGGCGCAAAAACTCGTCGGCATCAGCCTTGAAGGCAGCGTCGGCTGACCGGCCCGCGCCCACCACGAAATAACGTTAAATTAAGGGAACGCATACGAATGTTGGAAATTCATGACCTGCACGTCAGCGTCGACGGCACGGAAATTCTCAAGGGCATCAACCTGGTGGTCAACGCCGGCGAGGTCCACGCGATCATGGGGCCGAACGGTTCCGGCAAGTCAACCCTGGCGCACATCATCGCCGGGCGTGACGGCTACGAGGTGACCGGCGGCCGGGTCGTCTACAAGGGCGAGGATCTGACCGCGCTGGAGCCGGAAGACCGGGCCGCCAAGGGAGTCTTCCTGGCGTTCCAGTATCCGGTGGAAATTCCCGGCGTCGCCAACACCACCTTCCTCAAGGAGGCCATCAACGCGCAGCGCCGGTTCAACGGCAAGGACGAACTGGATGCCATGGCGTTCATGAAGATGCTGCGGGCCAAGACCAAGGAACTCGGGATGTCAGACGACATGCTGAAACGCGCCGTCAACGTTGGCTTTTCGGGCGGTGAGAAGAAGCGAAACGAAGTGTTGCAGATGGCGGTCCTGGAGCCGTCGCTGGCGGTCCTCGACGAAACTGATTCCGGGCTCGACATCGACGCGCTGAAGATCGTCGCCGATGGCGTCAACAGCCTGCGCCGGCCCGACAACGCGGCGATCGTCATCACCCATTACCAACGGCTGCTCGACCATATCGTGCCGGACCACGTGCATGTACTGGCGCACGGCCGCATCCAACGCTCCGGCGGCAAGGAACTTGCGCTGGAGCTGGAAGCCAAGGGTTACGCTCAGTTCGCCGAGGAGGCTGCCTGATCATGGCCGCCAACGAACTCGCATTCTTCGAGCAGTTTCCGCGGCTCGGACCCGCCCTGGCGCTACCCTCCGCGGGCGGCGATCCGGCGTGGCTGGCGACCCAGCGGGAACATGGTCTGACGCGTTTCGGCGCCCTCGGCTTGCCCACCCGGCGCTTGGAATCATGGCGCTATACGCCGCTAAAACCGCTTGAGGACACCCGCTACCGCCCAGTCACCGCCGAAGACGGCATGGCACCGGTTGATCTGGTGCCGTCGCTGCTGCCGAACGATTATTTGCCGCGTCTGGTATTCGTCAACGGTCGGCTGCGGCCGGAGCTGTCGCGCACGGAACGATTGCCCGAGGGGGTTCACCTGGAATCCATTGGCGCCGCGTTGGCGCGCGATCCGGACTGGGTCTCGCGTCACCTTGGCGCGTTGACGGCGGACTCAGACGATAAGGCTTTCCTGCATCTCAATACGGCAATGATGGACTGCGGCTTCGTCTTTCATGTGCCGCGGGGCGTTGTCGTGGAAACACCCGTCGAGGTGGTTTTCGTCGGCGGTCTGACAGATGGGCCGGTGGCTTATTTCCCGCGTAATTTGGTGGTCATCGAAGAAGGCGCGCAGGCGGCGCTGATCAAGTATCATGTCGGCCAGGGCGTCGGCCCCTATCTGGCCACGGCGGCAACGGAAATCCAGGTCGCCGATGCCGCCATCCTGCGTCATACCAAGGTGCAGGCGGAATCTATCGACGCGACGCACCTCGCCACCGTCAACGTGCGGGTTGGCCGTGATGCCACCTACGACAGCTTTTCGCTGGCCATCGGCGGCCGGCTGTCCCGCTCCGAGGTGTCGGTTCGAATCGAGGGCGAGGGCGGACACGTGGGGCTCAATGGCGCCTATCTGATGCGCGGGCGAGAGCACTGCGACAACACCACCCGCATCGACCACTGCGTGCCGCACACCACGGCGCGCGAGGTATTCAAAGGCGTGCTCGATGACGAGGCGCGGGCGGTGTTCCAAGGCAAGATCGTGGTCCACAAGGATGCGCAGAAGACGGACGGTTTCCAGTTGTCGAAGGCGCTCTTGCTGTCGACCGGTGCCGAAATCGACGCCAAGCCGGAACTGGAAATCTACGCCGACGACGTGAAGTGCGCGCACGGCGCGACCATGGGGCAGTTGGATGCCGCCGCATTGTTCTACCTGCGCTCGCGCGGAATACCGGAAGCCTTGGCCCGCAACATGCTGGTCCAATCGTTCCTGGCCGAAGTGTTGGAGGAGATCAAGGATCCGACGATCGCCGCCGCCCTGCTTAACAAGATCGTTCACTGGCTGCCGGCACAATGCTTCCTGGCCGATGAATGGGTGACCCCATGAGTACCGCCTCGACCAATATACGCGCTGGAGACAATTCCATGCTGGCGTTCGATGTGGAGCGGGTGCGCGCGGATTTTCCGATTCTCAAGCGGATGGTCTATGACAAGCCTCTGGTCTAT
Organism: Rhodospirillales bacterium; assembly: GCA_038117225.1. GTDB lineage: Bacteria > Pseudomonadota > Alphaproteobacteria > Rhodospirillales > Casp-alpha2 > JAYOFM01. Next base: position 2,668 of record JAYOFM010000008.1, on the reverse strand, counting down.
TTGGATAATGGCGCCAGCGCGCAAAAACCGCGCCAGGTCATCGATGCCATGACCGGCGTGATGGAGGGCTATTACGCCAACGTCCATCGCGGCAATCACAAGATGAGCCAGCTTTCCACCGTCGCCTTCGAGGCGGCGCGCGAAAAGATCCAGCATTTTCTCAATGCGCCGACCGAAGAAGAAATCATCCTGACCAAGGGCGGTACCGAATCCATCAACCTGGTGGCTTCAAGCTGGGGCGAGGCCAACGTAGGTGCCGGCGACGAAATCATCCTGACGGTGATGGAGCACCACTCCAACATCGTGCCGTGGCAGATGCTGGCTGAACGCAAGGGGGCAACGATCAAGGTCGCCGACGTGGACGACGACGGCAATTTCCTGCTCGATGATTTCGCCGCCCTGTTGTCGCCGAAAACCCGCATCGTTGCCTGCCCGCATATCTCCAACGCGCTCGGCACGGTATTGCCGATTTCCGAGATCGCGCGGCTGACCCATGCGGCTGGGGCCAAGTTGCTGGTCGACGGTTGCCAGGGCGTGCCGCACATGAGCATCGACGTGCAGACGTTGGGCTGTGATTTTTATGTCTTTTCCGGCCACAAGCTGTATGGGCCGACCGGCATAGGCGTGTTGTGGGCGCCGAAGGACGTGCTCGATGCCATGCCGCCGTATCAGGGCGGCGGTGAAATGATCGACCGGGTGACCTTCGAGAAAACCACCTTCAAGCTCGCGCCGCATCGCTTCGAGGCCGGTACGCCGGCGATTATCGAGGCGGTCGGCCTCGGTGCCGCTGTCGACTACGTCACGGAAATCGGCCTCGACGCCATCGCCGCACACGAACATGGCATTCTCGCCTATGCCACCGAACGACTGAGTTCGATCGACGGATTGCGCATTATTGGCCAAGCCAAGGAGAAGGCCTCCATCGTCTCCTTCGTCATGGACGGCGTGCACGCCAGCGACATTGGCACCTTGGTCGATCGCGCTGGCGTCGCCATTCGCGTCGGCCATCACTGCGCGCAGCCGATCATGGATCGGTTTGGCATTACCGGGACGGCACGTGCGTCCTTCGGCCTGTACAACACGCGCCAGGAGGTCGATGCCCTCCACGATGCGCTGATCATGGTTAAGGAGATGTTCGAATGATGCACGGTGGTATGGGTGGCATGGGCGGCTTCGGGCCATCGGAACCGGTCGAGGAGGGCTTCAAGGCAACCGCCGGACAACCGCTGGCCGACGGTGTTACGGTGGCGTCGGAGGAAGCGGTCATCGAGGGCATGCGAACGGTGTATGATCCCGAGATTCCGGTCAATATCTATGATTTGGGCCTGATCTACACGACGGATATCAGTGAGCGTGGCGACGTCAAGGTCGGCATGAGCCTGACATCGCCTGGCTGCCCGGTCGCCGGCGAACTGCCCGGCATGGTCGCCGACGCCATCGCCAAGGTCGAAGGCACCGGCGAGGTCGAGGTAATGATCACGTGGGAACCGCCGTGGACGCCGGAAATGATGGACGAGGACGCCAAGCTAGCACTTGGCATGATCTAGACCTATATAGACAGCAACGACTGAAGACGGGAGTACGCAGACAATGAGTATGGAACGGCCGCCCCTAATCACCTTGACCGACGCCGCCGCCGAGCGCGTCAGGGCGTTGGTCGCCGAGAGTGACGATCCCGTCGCGGGCATCCGCGTCGGCATCTCGACCCGTGGCTGCTCGGGCCTGTCCTACGTCTTCGAATATGCGGCGGAGAAGAAGAAGTTGGAGGAAGAGGTCGTGCACAAGGGGGTCAGGATTTTCATCGATCCGACGGCGATCATGTTTCTCATGGGTTCGGAAATGGACTACCAGGAAGACAAGCTGCGTTCCGGGTTCGTGTTCAGCAATCCGAACGAAACCAGCCGCTGCGGCTGTGGTGAGAGCTTCTCGGTCTAAGCGTTCACAAAATGCCTCGAATGACTTTCATTGACCGCGATGGATCGCGGAAGGATGTGGAAGCGCCGGTCGGTCTGTCGGTGTTGGAGGTTGCTCATCGCAACATGATCGATTTGGAAGGTGCTTGCGAAGGCTGCATGGCGTGCTCCACGTGTCACGTCATCGTCGATCCCGCGTGGGCCGACAAACTGGCGGTGGCGTCGGAGGAGGAGGAGGACATGCTGGACATGACGTTCGGCCTGACACGGACATCCCGGCTCGGCTGCCAGATTGAAATGACCGACGCATTGGACGGTCTGGTCGTGACCGTGCCGTCGGATCATCAGAACATGATGGGTTGATTAGTGCTGGGCTTATTGGGTTTCGTCGCCACGTAGCCCCAGATGCCACATCAGTCCAACGACGCCGCCCTTGATGTGTGGCAGCAGCGTCAACGTTAGCAACGCCGTCAGCGGCAACCAGACGGCCAAATGAATCCACGTAGGCGGTGCCACGGCGCGTTCTGCCAGCAGGATTAGCGGCACGATCAGATGGCCGACGACGACGATGGTGAGATAGGGCGGGAAATCATCGGCGCGGATATGCCCCAGAGTCTCGCCGCAGTTTTGACATGCCGGGGCCAATTTTAGATAACCCGCGAACGCCGAATGCTCACCGCAACGGGGGCAACGCCGGCGGAAACCACGACCAAGCGCGGTCAGCAGTGTCGGAACAGCTAATTTAGGCGGCACTG
>JAYOFM010000007.1:0-55534 GCA_038117225.1 Rhodospirillales bacterium | reverse complement strand
TAAGTGATGCATTTTTGCTCCGGCCGACTGGTGCATTTTTAGTCCGGCGTTGACAGCGGTGCATGGTGATGCCTCCATCGTCACGGGTCACATGGCAATATCATCGGCTGATTAACTCGGCATATCCGCCCATTGATCTATTCGAGGATATTGCCGATCCGGCAGATTGGGAGTTGCTTGCTGCCGCCGAGAGCAAAACAAACCCCAGGATCGCAGAGACTATTGGGAATTTGGATGCTGTCCCACCCGAGCATAGGGTCAGTGGGGCGGGAGCGTCTTACGTCATGGCTCTCTTTGTTCATGCCAGTCCGGACAAACCAGGCCGTTTTCATGACGGTACTTATGGTGCGTTTTATGGAGCTAATGAATACGAGACGGCTTTGTTTGAGACCCTTCATCACACAGGACTGTTCTGTGCCTCCACGAATGAGGTTTCCGGGTGGATCGCGGATATGCGTGAATTAGTTGGAGATATTGATGCTGACCTAGTTGATATCAGAGGTGATGGCTTCGACGACCTGCTTGCCCCAGACGATTATACGTCATCACAAGCCTTTGCCCGAACGACCAGAGATGCAGGCGACAATGGCATCGTTTATCCCAGTGTCCGTCACAAGGGAGGAGAGTGCTTTGCCTCCTTCCTCCCAAATGTCATGGGAATTCCAATCCAGGGTCGTCACATCACTTATCACTGGGATGGCAATCGCATTGATATGATCCAGGACGTTTCAGATGACAATAAGGTCTATGAGATAGGATTGTGAACTGTGAGCGGTAAATTTGCGTCAGAAATTCCTGGAAATTCCCTGCCAAACTCTGTGGCACGAGGAGAGTGTTGAAATCGAGGTTCCTCTCCTCCGCCATCACTTCAACCGCGAAAATACACCGGTTTAGCTGGCATTCAGCCGCCGAGGCATGAGTGGCGCTACCATCGCCCGTAATTCGTGATATGATAAGGCGATTCGGGGGATTCGCCGCGTTGCGTGCCCCCAGGAGGGATTATGGCTGAAGACAGTCCGAAGACCGAACTGGAAGCCCTGCTTGATGTCAGCGTCGACGTCACGGCGGTGCTTGGCACGACGCAGATGGCGATCAGTCAGGTTTTGAAGCTTGGCCGTGGCGCCGTCGTCGAACTGGACCGCCATGTCGGCGAGGACGTCGAGGTGTTCGCCAACAACCGCGTCGTGGCGCGCGCCGAAGTGGTGGTCGTCGAAGATCGCCTGGGCGTCACCATCACCGATGTCCTGATGGCGCACGGAGGCGCCAAGCGCTGACCGCAACGGCAATCTCGGATAGGATAAACTTCGTTAAGACTCACGTTTGGCCACCAAGCTAGACGGACTCTTAATTGAAGGAGTTTGCCCGCAACGTGTCCATCCGTCGCCTCAAGACTCTCATCGCCATCGCCGAAACCGGATCCCTCGCCGCGGCGGCGGAGCTCGTGCTGGTATCGCCGGCCGCCGTCAGCCAGCAGATGAAGACGCTGGAAAGGGAACTCGGAATCGAGTTATTCGATCGGCGCAAGCGCTCGCCCGAGATCAATCCGCTCGGTCATGCGCTGGTGCAAAAAGCCCGGGAAATTGTCCATGCCTACGACGCTCTGATACCGGACCTCACGGGCGACGGTTCGATCGCCGGCGAGATCACAATCGGCGCGCTGCCGACGACGATGGCCGGTCTCGTGCCCCGTTCCCTAGGCGCCTTGCAGGCGGCCTATCCAAGCTTGCATATCCGTATCGTACCCGGCATGTCGGCCGACCTTTATCCGCAGGTCGACAGGGGCTTTTTGGATGCCGCCATCGTCAGCGAGCCGGCTCAGGTCCACGATCATCTTGATTGGCTGCCGTTCGCCGAGGAGCCGCTTGTGGTGCTGGCGCCCGAAGACGCCGTTGAGGACGACCCAATCGCCCTGCTGGAGAATCATCCGTATATCCGTTTTTCCCGGCGCGCCTGGGTTGGGCAACTGATCGACGAATGGCTGCGGGCGCGAAAACTGGTGATACGCGAGACCATGGAACTCGATACCCTGGAATCCATCGCAAACATGGTCTGCAACCGTCTCGGTGTCTCTATCGTTCCGGAGCCCTGCGTTTCACCGACACCACCACTGCCCTTGAAGCGGTTATCGCTAGGGCCCTGGGCAAAACCGTGGGTTATTGGTTTACTGATCCGAATGGATTTCACCAAATCGCGGCTCGTCGATATATTTCTCGATGAATTACGACGCCTCGTGGCCTCGAATTGTGAATCGACGTAGCACCGCTAACGTTAACGATGATGCTCGACGAAACAAGTTTACTTAACTTTTCCTTGATCATTTCAAAGACTTTTTTGCTTTCAATACCGCGTGGATTGGAGGCTTCATAGGGGACATTGGTGGCGGGCACATCGGAATGAGCAAATTTCTCGACGTGACGATCTGGCGTGGCGATGCCACCGGCGGCGATCCGGTGTGCTACGCGGTACCGGCGCGCGACAATCAGACCGTTCTCGACGTGGTGACGTGGGTCCAGCGCAATCTGGAACCGCGCCTGGCCTATCGCTTCGCCTGCCGGGTCGGCGTCTGCGGCTCGTGCGCCATGACGGTCAATGGCAAGCCCCGGTGGACCTGCCGAACGCACGTTCAGAAGGTCGTCGCCGGCAACGCTTTGAACATCGCGCCGCTGCGCAACTTTCCGGTAATCAAGGATCTTGCCTGCGACATGGCGCCGTTCTTCGACAAGTGGGTCGCGGCGGAGGGCCGCTTCCACCCGACGATGACCCGTAACGATCCCATCGCGCCGATCCGCCCCGACACGCCAGCGCGCGCCGTCGCCAACGCCGGCATCGAGTGCATCAATTGCGGTGTCTGTCATGCCGCCTGCGATACCGTGCAACAGAACCCGGCCTACCTCGGTCCGGCGGCACTCAATCGCGCCTGGACGTTGATCAATGACGAACGCGACGGCGCAGGCCAGGTCAGGCTGGTCGCCGTCTCCGGCGACGGTGGGTGCCACAATTGTCACTCACAACAGGGCTGCGCCACCTATTGTCCCAACGAACTCAACCCGACGGCCTCCATCGCCGGGTTAAAGCGCGTCACCGCCCGGGCCGCGCTGAAGGGCGAATTATAGATGCTGAACGTCCGCCTCTATCTCCTGCAACGGCTCAGCGCCATGGTCATGGCGCCACTGGTTCTCGGCCATCTGGCGGTGATGATCTATGCCGTGCAGGGCGGACTCAGCGCCGCCGAAATACTATCGCGAACGCAGGGCAGCCTCGCCTGGGGCTTGTTCTATGGCCTTTTCGTCACCGCCGTCTCCATACACGCGGCCATCGGTGTCCGCGTCATCGCGCACGAGTGGCTGACGGTTTCCGGCACCGCCCTGTCCGCGCTGACGTGGCTAGTCGGCCTCGGCTTAGCCGGCTTGGGCGGTCGCGCCGTCGTCGCGGTGGTGATGTGATGATCCGCCCGCACCGCCATCACCCGCTCTGGATCGCCTTCATCGTACACCGTGTCTCCGGCCTGGCATTGGCGCTGTTCCTGCCGGCGCATTTCTATGTGCTCGGGCTGGCGATCGAAGGCGGCGCGGCACTGGATGTTTTTCTCGATTGGACTCGCACCCCACTGGTCAAGGCGACGGAAGTCGGACTGGTGTTTCTGCTGGCGGCCCATCTGTTTGGCGGCCTGCGTCTGCTGGCCTTGGAATTTCTGCCCTGGTCGCCGCGCCAGAAGACCTATGCGGCGCTGGCCACGGCGGTCTCGGCGTTCGTTGCCATCGGCTTCTTCTTGAACGCGACCTGACCATGCTGGAACGCCACGACACGGATATCCTGATCCTCGGCGCCGGTGGCGCCGGCCTGTTCGCCGCGCTGCACGCGCAGAAGGCGGCGCCGGAAATGAAGATCACCATCGCCGTCAAGGGATTGCTCGGCAAATGCGGCTGCACCCGCATGGTACAGGGCGGCTACAACGTCGCTCTGTCACCGGGAGACTCCGTCGAACGCCATTTCATGGACACCATCGAGGGCGGCAAATGGCTGCCCGATCAGGACATGGCGTGGAAACTGTGTGAGACCGCGGTGACCCGGGTCCAGGAACTGGAGAATGAAGTCGGCTGCTTCTTCGATCGCAATGCCGATGGTTCGCTGCACCACAAGGCCTTCGCCGGCCAGACCTTCGACCGTACCGTTCACAAGGGCGACCTGACCGGCATCGAGATCATCAACCGGCTGATGGAGCAGGTGCTGGCTCGGCCGGTCGAGCGGCTGGAGGAACACCGCGCCCTCGCCTTCATCCCGACCAAGGCCGGCGACGCGCTGGCCGGCGTGCTGCTGGTCGACATGCGGACCGGGGTGTTCCGTTTCGTCCGCGCCAAGGCGGTGCTGCTGGCCACCGGCGGCGGGCCGACCATGTATCGCTATCACACGCCGTCGGGCGACAAGTCCATGGACGGCCTGGCCATGGGCCACCGCATCGGCTTGCCGTTACGCGACATGGAAATGGTGCAGTTCCATCCCACCGGGTTGCTCGCCGGTCACGACACGCGGATGACCGGGACGGTGCTGGAAGAAGGCCTGCGCGGCGCCGGCGGCTATCTGTTGGATGGCGACCAGCGACGCTTCATGTTCGACTATGACGAACGCGGCGAACGCGCCACCCGCGACATCGTCAGCCGCGCCATTTATGACGAGATGCGCAAGGGCAATACGACGCCGAACGGCGGTGTCTACATCGCGATGAGCCACCTCGGACCCGAGGACGTCGCCAAGCGCTTCGTCGGCATGGTCAAGCGTTGCGCCGATTGCGGCTTCGATCTCGCCGGCGGTTTGGTCGAGGTGGTGCCGACGGCGCACTATCTGATGGGCGGCATGATCTGCGACGCTGATACCCGCACCGAGCTTCCGGGCCTGTACGTGGCCGGAGAGGATGCCGGCGGCGCCCATGGCGCCAACCGCCTGGGCGGCAATGGTGTCGCCAATTCCACCGTTTACGGCGGCATCGCCGGCGAGGTGATGGCCCGCGACGCCGCCGGCGTCAATGCGCTGCGCGACCCCGATGACACGCTGATCGAAACCGAGATGGCGCGAGCGCTCTATCCGTTCAGCCAACCAGCCGGCGACATCAACAATCTGCGTGAGCGTCTGATGGACCTTATGTGGGACGACGTCGGCGTATCGCGAACCGCTGAGGGGATCGAGCGCGGCCTCGTCGGCATTCGCGCCCTCAAGGCGGAACTGATGCGGACCGGACTCGCCGAGGACGACCGCGTGTTCAACCTGACCTGGCACGACTGGCTCAACCTGCAGAGCCTGATCGACGTGTCGGAAATCATCGCCGGCGCCGCACTGTCGCGGGAAAATTCCCGCGGCGCTCATTACCGGGAAGATTTCCCCGAGGCTGGCGATCTCGACACCTCCTACTTCGTCACCACCCGCCGGACGGGCGACGACCTGGACGTGACCCGCGTGCCCGTGCGCTTTACCATCGTCAAACCCGGCGAGACGCTGCTCACCGACGACGCCTGAGCCAGAAATCGAGGACCCCGCGATGATTGCCATCGACACCATCCACGCCACGGCGATGACGCTGATGGACAAGGCCGCCATCGAAATCCCGGACGACTACCTGACCGGCCTGAAGGCCGCCGCCGACGCCGAGGACGGCGACCTGTCGTCGTTCGTGCTGCAGGCCATGCTGGAAAACTATGAGGCAGCGAAGCAGGACCGGCGCGCCATGTGCGGCGATACCGGCTGCCCCCGCTGGTACGTCAAGATCGCCAACGAGGCCCGCATCGAGGGCGGCCCGGTAGCGCTCGAACAGGCACTCCGCCAGGCCACCGCCTACGCCACCAACGGGGTGCCGCTACGTCCCAACCGGGTGCACCCCCTGTGGCGCACCGACCATGACAACAATGTCGGCATCGCCGCGCCGGAAATCGAATACGCCTTCGAGCCAGATGGCGAATGGATCGATCTGACCACCGTGCACAAGGGCGGCTTGTTCGGCACCGATTACCGCATGTTGTTCCCGAGCGACGGTATCCAGGGCATCAAGCGCTTTTACCTCGACAGTCTGGTCGCCTTCGGCAAGCGCGGCCTGGCCTGCCAGCCGGCGATCATCGGCATCGGCCTCGGCGGTTCCAAGGACACCTGCATGGTGCACGGCAAACGCGCCGCCTGCCTGCGCATCGTCGGCGACCGCAACCCGGACCCGAAAATCGCCGAGTTGGAACTGGAACTGATCGAGCTCGGAAATTCCATCGGCATGGGCGCCATGGGCTTCGTCGGCAAATCCATGGTCATCGATTGCCATATCGAGGTCGGCTACTGCCACACCGGCGGCATGCAGATGAGCGTGCATGCCTTCTGCCTGTCGTCACGGCGCGCTGTTGCCCGCATCCACGCCGATGGCCAGGTCACCTATCGCACCGACCCTGAGTGGTACACCCCCTTTCAAAGACGGGAGACGGTCGAATGGCCGATAGCGGAAATCTCAAGAAAGTCCGCCTGAGCACCAAGCCCAGCGTCGCCGATCTCAGGGAGCTCGAGATCGGCAACATCGTCTATCTGGACGGGGTCGTCTATACGGGCCGCGAAGGCGTTTATATGCGCGTCCTCGAGGAGCGCGCCGCGCTGCCGCTCGATCTGCCGGCGGAAAGCGCCGCCAACTTCCATTGCTCGCCGGCGGCGGCGCAACGGGACGACGGCAGTTATGATCTCAGCGCCGTAACCGCGACCGCGTCGTTTCGCTTTTCCAAGTGGCTGGCCGACTGGTTCGATGTCTCCGGCGCCCAGCTTATCCTCGGCAAGGGCGGCATGACATCGGCCGATTACAAACGCGATTTTGTGCCCAATAACGCCGTCTATCTGACCACCGTCGGCTACGGCACAGGCGCCCTGCTGGGCCGTGGCGTGAAGAAAGTGCGCGACGTGCACTGGCTTAAGGAGCTCGGCATTGCCCAAGCCATGTGGGTACTGGAAGTGGAAAACTTCGGCCCCTTCATCGTCGACAGCGATCTCGACGGCAATAGCCTGTTCGAGCGCGAAAATGCCAAGATCGCCAAGGGCCTGGACGCCGCCTACGAAGGCACCCGGCCAGCCGTCCTCAAGCGATTCGGCGAGACCGACGACCGCAGCGACGAACTCATCTGATATCCGGAGGCCCGCATGCCCGATACCATCGCCGAACTGATCACCGCCCGCTTCGGTCTCCCTGACGACACCGGCAAGGACCGGCCCGCCGCCGGCCCGGACAGCAGCGTCGCCGCGCATTTGCTCAGCCATCGCTCGCGCCGCCGCTTCACCCGTGAGGCGATTCCGGCGGACACCTTGCGCATCATCCTCGCCGCCGCCTTCTCCGCGCCGGCCAAGTCGGATCTGCAACAGGCCGCCGTGATCCGCGCCACAGTCGAACAGAAGACCCGCGTGGTCGAACTAATCCCGTCCATGAGCTGGATCGGCGAGGCCGCCGAATTTCTGTTGATCTGCGGCGACGGCCGGCGCATCCAACGCATCTGTGACGCCCGCAACGTGCCGTTCGGCCACGAAGACACGGATGCCTTCATGAACGCCACCGTCGACGCCGCCTTGGTGATGGGCTGGCTGATCGCCGCGGCGGAAGGCGAAGGCCTGGGTTGCTGCCCGGTCAGCGCGGTGCGCGATCCCATTGACGACATCGCCGAATTGTTCGCCCTGCCCGACCGGGTCTTCCCGGTCGCCGGTCTGACGGTCGGCTGGCCGGCCGACGAACCGCCGACGCGCATGCGCATGCCGTTGTCGGTGTTCGTGCACGAAGGCACCTACGACGATGCCACCATGATCGACGACGTCACCGCCTACGACCGCCGCCGCCACGCGGCTGAGCCGCCGAAACACGATGGCCAGCGCATGGAAGCGCAATACGGCCGCGTCGACCACTACGGCTGGTCCGACGACAAGGCCCGCCAAGTTTCCATCCACGACCGCCCGCGCTTCGGCCCGTTCATCCGCGAACGGGGTTTTGATCTCTGATCGAGGCGACCGATGTACCATAACTGGCTACAGGCCTTTCACGCGGTCGCTACGGAAGGTGGCTTCACCGCCGCCGCCCGCGCGTTGAATTTGGGCCAGCCGACGATCTCGATCCACGTCAAGGCGCTGGAGGAGCAGTTCGGCGTCGAACTGTTTCACCGCCACGGCCGCACGGTTAAACTGACCCCCGTCGGCCGCTCGCTGCTGACCATCACCGAGGGCCTGTACGGCCACGAGGAAGAGGCCATACAGCACCTGCGCGCGGCGCAGCTATTGGAGGTCGGCGAACTGCGGGTCGGCGCCATCGGCCCGTTCGACGTCATGGAACTGCTACAGCACTTCCGCCAGCGCCACCCCAAGGTCGGCCTCAACGTCAACCTGGGCGCCAAGGCGGACGTGCTGGCGGACCTCATGGCGTTCGAGACGGACGTGGGAATCCTGGCCGAACCGGAGAGCGATCCGCGCCTGCATCAGCTCTTCTATAACCGTTACGAGGTCGTCGTCATCGTCAACGACGAGCACCCGTGGGCCGGTCGCAAACGCCTCCGCATTCGGGACATGGCGGGCCAGCCGATGGTGCTTCGGAGCGAAGGGTCGACGACCCGCGCGGCCTTCGAGCGGTCCGCCCAGGCTGCCGGAGTCGAGGTTCAGCCGGTCATGGAAATCAACAATCGTGACGCGGTCCGCGAGGCGGTCATCCGGGGGCTCGGAATCGGTATCGTGTCGCTATCCGAATTCATACCCGGCGACCGGCTGCGGGCGTTGCGCATCACCGATGCTGACATGCACGTGGACGCCCACGTCGCCTGCTTGGCGGAACGTTTGAATCGCCCCTTGATCAGCGCCTTATTTACTGTCGCCGAGAGCCTTGTGAAGACGCGCGCCGGCAAGGGCTGATCCCTGTAGCGACCGCTGTCGAACGTGAGCAAGCTCGCTTGCCATACCCATTGAGCTAATCAATGGGTGGTATGATTATTTGAATTTTATCAATATTATCATCAATGCTAATTTCGTCGTCATATCCAATCGATCACGCCTCCCAGCACCAAAAGGACGACGCCAACCATGACTGAAGCATCCGCACGTCTGAAAGAAATGGTCAATGATTTCAAGGCACTGACCTTGACCATGAGCGCCGCCGCCGGCGCGGGGCACGTCGGCGGCGCGCTGTCCGGCGCGGAATCCCTGATTACCGTCTGGTTCGACAAGTTCAATGTGGATATCGACGACGACGACCGGGACCGCTTCTTCCTCGGTCCTATGCATTTCACGCCGGGCATCTATACGCTGCTCGTCAAGAAGGGCTATCACGATTGGAAAGAGACGGTCGGCTACCGGCGTGTCGGCAGCCCCTTCGAAGGGCATCCAAACATCTCAAAGATCAAGGGGTGGGAACTGTCGGGCGGCTCGCTCGGTCAGGCATTGGGTGTCGCCGTTGGCTCGGCCATGGCGGCCAAGATCCGCGGCAAGAACCATTGGATCGTGACGCATAACAGCGACGGCGAGCTGCAGGAAGGCAGCATGTGGGAAGCCATCATGTACGCCGGCACTCACAACCTCGACAACCTGATCACCTTTTTCGATATCAACCGCATCCAGAGCTACAACCGCGTCGAGGAATGCAGTGAAGTTGAACCCGTCGCCGATAAGCTAAAAAGCTTTCATTGGAACGTCATCGAGGTCAACGGCAACGACTTGGAAGAGGTTTCCGCCGCCTACGACCAGGCAATGGCGCTGAAGAACGGCAACCCGACCGCCATCGTCGGACACACCGTGATCGGCAACGGCGTTTCTTTTCTTGAGGACAAAGTCTCGTCGCACAACAAGTCGCCGGCGCGCGAGCAGATTCCCGAGGCCCTGGCGGAAATCGGTGTCAGTTTCCCGTACGAGGAATTTTTCAAGTTGGCCGACGAACACCAGATCCGGATGACGCGGGAACTTGACGCCGCCGTGCCGGATTTTGGTCAGGACTATGGCTGGAACACCGGCAACGATATGCAGGTGGAGGCGGTCTGGACGGGGCTGGGGATTTCGGAAGGGTTCCGCCAGTGCATGGACAGCGACCCCAATGTGGTCACCGTCACGCAGGATTCATTCAAGCTCATCGGGATCACCGAGGAAGACCGGCAGAAGTACCGGTCGACCAATCAGTTCTTCGACGTCGGCGTCGCCGAACAGAACATGTCGATGGTCGCGGCGGGCCTCGCCAAGGAAGGCTTCACGCCGATCACCAACGGTTATGCGACCTTTGCGCTAGGCCGCGCCTATGACCAGATTCGGGTCAGCGTCGCCCACCCCCGTCTCAACGTGAAATACTTTCCGACCGAAGGCCTGCTCGGCGGTGATGGGCCGTTCCACGAGTGCCTGGAAAGCGTCTCGCTCGGCTACTACCTTCCGCACATGCAAGTACAATGGCCGTGCGACAGTATTGAGGCGAACAAAGCCACGCTGGCGGCCATCCGCGACATCGACGGCCCTATTATCACGCTGCAGGAACGGGCGCCAAAACCCGTCGTAACAAAAGACTCAACGCCCTACCAGTACGGCGTCGCGAATATCATTCGCTATACCGGCCGTCAGCCCGAATTCGTCGATGCGTTCGAAACCACCCTCTCAACCGACTGGTCAGGTGCGGAGGCCAGTATTGCCATCGTCGCCTGCGGCTCGCAGGTCAGCGAGGCCATGCGGGCCGCCGTCATCCTCAAGGAAACGAAGGGACTGGAAACGACGGTCGTCAACCTGCACACCCTGAAGCCGTTGGACAAAGCTGGCCTGCTCAAGGCGGTCCAAGGGTGCCGGGGAATCATCACTGTCGCCCAACAACAGAAAACCGTTCTCGGCAATATTGTCGCAGGTGTTGTTCTCGAAGGCGGCCTGGGGGATGCCTCGGTGCCGCAGAAACTGGTGATGATGGGGGTCGACGACGGTTACGGCGCTACCGGCAAACACTATGAACTGGTGCAAGACTACGGACTGACCGCCGAACACATCGCTGAAACGGCTGTCACCCTGTTGGATGCCTAGATCGATGGCGGACAACAATCGGGCGTGGTCGAACCCATGATCGTCGGCATCACCGATCATTATCGCGCCCCCTTCGACATCGAGGCCAAGGCGTTCGGCGGGAATGTGGAATTCATCGACTTCAATTCTCGCGACGAAACCGATTTCGATGCGGACAGGCTACGCAAGTTAGACGTTCTGCTCGTCTTCCACGCACGTATTAGCGCTCGAACAATTGAGAACCTGGACAACTGCAAAATAATCGTCCGCTACGGCGTCGGCGTCGACAACATGGACCTCGACGCCCTACGGGAAAAAGGAATTCCGCTCTGCAATACGCCTGACTACGGCATCGAGGAGATCGCCGCCACGGCAACGGCTCACATCCTCAACCTGTGGCGCCGAATCTCGGCCTACGACATGGCGAGCCGGAGCGACGACGGCAGGTGGGCGAAAAACATTATCACGCCGATCCTCCGCATATCCGAGGCCACGCTCGGCGTCGTGGGTACCGGTCGCATTGGCGCCACGGTGGTCCGCAACATGGCGCCCTACGGCTGCCGCATACTCGGCTTTGACGAATACCAGCCGGCACCCCACGCCGAGGAGGTCGGCTATGTCCGCGCTGCAAGCCTGGGCGAGTTGTTGGCGCAGTCGGACGTGGTCAGCCTGAATTGTGTCCTCACCGAGGAGACCGCGGGCATGGTCGACGAAGCCTTCATTGCCGCCATGAAGCCCGGCGCCCTGCTGGTCAACACCGCCCGCGGCGGCCTGTTCAAGAATCTCGACGTTTTGGAGGATGGCTTGAGAAGCGGCCACCTGGGAGGCCTCGGCACGGATGTCCTGCCGGAGGAACCGCCGGGCGACCATCCCCTAATTCGGGCATGGCGCGATTTCGAGCCTTGGCTGGGCGGTCGGCTCGTCATTACCCCGCACACGGCCTATTACTCGGAGTCAGCTCTCTATGACATGCGGTTCAAGGCCGCCGAGACCGCCGCTATATTCCTCGACCGGGGCGAACTGCGAAACCGCGTCGTCTAGGCGGGAAAGCATCTCCGGCGCCCGCCACCGCTACCCTCGATCTTTTTCACCGCCGCCACTGAGTTTCCCGCGCGTCGGGCCGTTCATGCGCGAACGGAATTTCGATCTCTGAACCACCGTCCGCTCATTCGCGAGGGCTTGGAGGAGGACTTGATCGATAAACAGAAACGGGCATATCCGAAAGCCATTTTTCTGCCGTGTCCATACGGAAATGGGGATCATCTCGTCGCGCAACACTCGATACGGCAGGAGCCAATCATCGGCGACAATCTCGACACTATCCCATTTAAAAAATAGGGTTATACTTCCGAATCGCCGACTGGAAATTCGGAGGACGCCCAGCATGAACGGAGAATCAGAAATTCCTGGCGACGGCACGGTCCCGGCCGGCGGATCCACCTCGCGTCCGCGTCGGGCCGAGTTGCAACGGGTCAACACGGTGACGGTCAACGATCTGTTGGAAGTCTTCGCCCTGGGACTGCAGGATTTCCGTTTCGCGCCGGCCTATGGCCTGTTCTTCGCCGGCATCTATGTGGTCGGCGGGTGGGGGCTGATCCTGTTGCTGATGTATTTCGAGCTGCCCTATCTGGTCTACCCGCTGGCCGCCGGGTTCGCCCTGATCGCGCCGTTCATCGCCAGCAGCTTCTATGCCGTCAGCCAGCAGTTGGAGAAGGGAGCGGACGAGGGCAGACAGGCACTGTCGTGGAACGGCATCTTCGCCACGGTGCGCGGCATGTTCAGCCGTGACCTCGGTTGGATGGCCTTGGTCACCGGATTTTCCCTGTTTATCTGGATGGATATGGCGGCGTTGCTGTCGTTCGGGTTCATGGGTTTCCAGATGTTCAGTTTTTCGGAACTGCTGGATATCATTCTCACCACACCCCGGGGCTGGCTGTTCCTGGTAGTGGGAAATTCGGCCGGCGCCGTTATCGCCTTCGCGGTGTTCTCCATATCCGTCATTTCCATCCCGATGCTGTTCGACCGCGACATTGATTTCGTCACCGCCATGGTGACCAGCGTGCGGTTCGTCATTCAGAACCCTCGCGTGATGGCGATCTGGTGTGCCACCATCGCCGCCACGATCGGCCTTTCACTGTTGTCCGGCCTGGGTCGGATTATTCGTCACCCTGCCGATCCTCGGCCACGCCACCTGGCATCTGTATCGTCGGGCGGTGCCCGCCCCCTAATAACCGTAGAGCAACTCCGGAATTGGGTTGCCACGGACGCCGTTTTTTTTCGCCGATCTCACCAAACCGATTAGCATCCGGGAAACTCCGTCCGCCACTCGGAATGCGCTCGGACAATTGACCTGATTTATTGTATGCTGCCCTCGCGCCCGGGAATTGAGTAAGTTGGCGATTCCCCAACAACAAGGCCCCCGCAATGGCGCCGCCGATCCTCATTCTTCGCGATGTTTATCTGACCTTTGGCGGCACGCCGCTGTTGGAGGGGGCGGAGCTTTCGGTGTCGCGCGGGGAGCGGTTGTGCCTGGTCGGACGTAACGGATCGGGCAAGTCGACACTGCTGAAGATCGCCGCCGGTCTGGTCGACGCGGATCGCAGCGAGCGCTTCGTGCAGCCGGGCGTGACCATCCGATACCTGCCACAGGAGCCGGACCTGTCCGGATACGCCTCCACCCTGGACTATGTGGAGGAAGGTCTGGCGCCGGGGGACGACCCCTATCGGGCGCAGCACTTGTTGGACCTGCTGGGCCTGAATGGGGACGAAACACCGGCGCACCTTTCCGGCGGCGAGGCGCGGCGTTGTGCCCTCGCCCGCGCGTTGGCGCCCAAGCCCGACATTCTGCTGCTCGATGAGCCGACCAACCATCTCGACCTGCCGGCCATCCAGTGGCTGGAAAAGGAACTGGCCGGCCTGCCCTCGGCCCTGGTGATGATCAGCCACGACCGGCGCTTCCTGGAAACCCTGTCCCGCGCCACCGTCTGGCTCGACCGCGGCCAGGCGCGACGACTCGATAAGGGGTTCGGCGCTTTCGAGCAATGGCGCGACGAAACCCTGGAGCAGGAAAGCATCGATCGGCACAAGCTCGACCGCAAGATCGTACGCGAGAACCACTGGTTGGTGCACGGAGTCTCGGCCCGTCGCAAACGCAACCAACGCCGCCTCGGTGCGCTGCATGAAATGCGCCAGCAACGCCGTGAACTGCGTCAGGTGACCGGTGACGTCAAGCTGACCGTCAGCATGAGCGAAGTCTCGGGCAAGCTGGTTGCCGAGGCCAAGGGCATCAGCAAGGCCTATGACGGCCCGCCCGTCGTCAGCGACTTCTCGATCCGCATTCAACGTGGCGATCGGGTCGGCTTCGTCGGCCCCAACGGCGCCGGCAAGACGACGTTGCTCAACATGCTGACGGGGGTCAGTCCGCCGGACCAGGGCACGGTACGCCTCGGCGCCTCGGTGCACATGGTGACCCTCGACCAAAAGCGCGAAAGTCTCGACCCGACAGTCTCTCTGTCCGACGCCCTGACCGGCGGCGGCGGCGACATGGTGGCGGTGGCGGGTCAGCTGCGTCATGTCATCAGCTACATGAAGGACTTCCTGTTCGCGCCGGAACAGGCGCCGACGCCCATCGGCGAACTGTCCGGCGGCGAACGCGGTCGCTTGATGTTGGCCCGTGCCCTGGCGCGTCCGTCGAATCTACTGGTCCTCGACGAGCCGACCAACGATCTCGATCTGGAGACCCTCGATCTGTTGCAGGAAATGCTGTCGGACTACGAAGGCGCCGTGCTGCTGGTCAGCCATGACCGCGATTTCATCGACCGTGTGGTCACCTCGACCATCGCCTGGGAAGGCGACGGCCGCTGGCAGGAATACGCCGGCGGCTACAGCGACATGATGGCGCAGCGGCGTGGCAGTGCGGCGGCGGAGAAAGCGGCGGAGAAAGCGGGCGGCAATTCACCCTCAACGCCAGCCGCTCAGGCGTCCAACCGCAAACGCAAACTGTCGTTCAACGAAAGTCATGCCCTGAAGACTCTCCCCGGCAAGATGGCGGAACTGGAAAGCCGCCTCGAGGGTTATCGCAAGACCCTCGCCGATCCCGATTTCTATGCCCGTGACCCCGAGGGCTTTGATGCCGCCGCCGCCGAATTGCAGGCCGCCGAGAACAGCCTCGCCACCATGGAGGAGGAATGGCTGGCTCTGGAGGTAAAGAGAGAAGAGATCGAGGGCGGTTAAAGCCTATTTCAACGGTTCAATGGGTTTGCCCGTTCCGGGCCACTGCCCCATGATCCAGGGATTCTCGGGCCAGCACCGATGACCAGGAATTGCCGAATTGAAACCATATGCCTGAATTTTTTTTCCCGCGCCGGGCGCTTTCTTTCGCGCTGCTGCTCTGCCTCGCATCGCCGCTGTCGCCCGCGTCGGCGGACGATGGCCCCATTCGAAAACTGCTGCCCGATTTGACGGGGATCAAGAAGGAATTCAGCACCGATATCGAGAAACTAAAACAAGATCTGACCCGCGATGCGGCGCGATTGAAAGAGAAGCTGATCGGCGCGCCTAAGCGCGACTATCCCGCTGAGCGCCGCACCTATGCGGAAACGCAGCGTTTCGATTTCGAACGGGATATCAGACCCATTCTCGACAGGAAATGCATCGCCTGCCATGCCTGTTTCGATGCCCCCTGCCAGTTGAAACTGGAAGCCGGGCAAGGCCTTGAGCGGGGAGCGTCGAAGGTCCGCGTCTACGACGGCACGCGCCTGAGCGACATTCCGCCAACACGGCTGCATATCGATGGCCATGGCATCGAGGATTGGCGCCGACGAGGTTTTTTCCCGGTCCTCGGCAGCCATGGACACCAGAAGACATCGACCGCCGGCTCGCTACTCAAACAGATGCTTGCGCTTGGGCGAAGCAACCCGCTGCCGGCGAACCAAACGGTCGGCGACAAGGTCGATCTGGGGATTGCGCGCGCCAACGCGTGCCCGGCACCCGGTGAGTTCGCGACCTATGCCGCCACCAACCCGCGTGGCGGCATGCCCTTGGCGGTGGCCGGTCTGAGCGACGAGGAATACGCGACGCTATCCACATGGCTCGATGAGGGTGCCAAGGTGGAACGCCGAGACGTGGCACTGACGGCGGACGAACAGGCGATGATCGCGCGCGGCGAGGCGTGGTTCAATCGCACCGACAACCGGGTGCGACTGGTCGCGCGCTATCTTTATGAACACCTGTTCATGGGGCATCTCTATTTCCGGACGCCCGAACCGGGCGAACGGCCGACCTTCTTTCAGCTGATCCGCTCATCGACGCCACCGGGGACGCCGGCGATTCCGGTCGATGCCGAACGCCCCAATGATCTTGCCGAGGAGCCGTTCTTCTATCGCCTGATCCCCATCACCGACACCATCGTACACAAGACGCACGTCACCTATCGGTTCGATGACCAGCGGCTGGCGGACTACGACGAACTCTTTTTGGCGCCAGAGTGGTCGGTTGGGTTGCTTCCCGAATACGGCGAAGCCGAGCGCGCCAATCCGTTCATCACGTTCGCCCCGATTCCGGCGATGTCGCGCTATCGTTTTCTGTTGAGTGAGGCCGAGTTTTTCATTCGCAATGTCATCCGCGGCCCGGTCTGCAACGGCCAGATCGCCACCGCCGTCATTCGCGATCAGTTCTGGGTCATGTTCGAGGATCCGGCCGTGGAACGCTATGTCAACGACGCCGCCTACCGCGATGCCGTCAGTCCGCATATGAAAGTGCCCGGCTTGAATTCGGCGCTAAGCGATCTGGGGTCCGAATGGCTGGATTACCAGAAGCACCGGAGCGCCTATGCGAGCAAACGTCGCCAAGCCTACCAGTCGCATTTTCCAAAGGGCGCGAAACTGTCACACGTGTGGAACGGCGATGGCGTCAACACCAACACATTTCTCAGCGTCTTCCGCCATCATGACAGCGCATCGGTCTTGCGCGGTTGGCACGGCGAGTTGCCGCTGACCGCATGGTTGATGGATTATCCGCTGTTCGAGCGCACGTTCTATGAACTGGTCGTCGGCTTCAATGTCTTCGGCGGCGTTTCCCATCAGGCGCAGACCCGGCTCTCGTTCGATCTGATCCGCAACGAAAGCGAGACTAACTTTCTGCGCCTGCTGCCCGCATCGTCGCGCCGCGCGGTCTATAATCAATGGTATCAGGCGAGCGGCCGATTGAAGACGCTGATCGTCTACCCCGAATTGGACACGCGATCGCCGACCAGCATCTCGTTCGAAACGGAACGGCCGAAAAACGAGCTGTTGAACCGGACGCTGATGCGCTTCCCGGCGATCACCGGCGCCGAGGATCCGATCAACCGGTGTGGGGCGGCGTGTCCCGCCGACACGGGGGTCACCGTCACGGAACGGCTCAATAACGCCTTCACGCGGTTGGCCGCCCGCCCATCCAGGCGCGTGCCCGGAATTCTTTGGTTGCCCGAGGTCACATTTCTGCGGGTCGATCTGCCTGACGGCGATTACCGGGCGTTCAGCCTGTTGCGTAACCGCCGCCATAGCAACGTCGCTTTCATCCTTGGCGAATCCTGGCGCTTTCAAGAGGAACTGGACAGCCTGACGATCTTGCCGACCTTGGTCGGCAGTTACCCCAACCTGATGCTGCGGGTTGATCTATCGGACATCAACCGCTTCGCCGAAACACTCACCGCCGTGACATCGGAGGATGCTTTCGACGCCTTCATCCGGCGTTGGGCGGTGCTGCGCATGAGCCCCGAGTTCTGGGACGTGTTCCATGATTTCAGCAACTTCGTGCGCGAACAAACGCCGCTTGAGGCGGGAATTTACGACATCAACCGCTATGGGCGTTGGTAGCGACCGCGTCGATCACGATCCCCGGTGATCATTTGTTCACGTGTTTCAACGCCCCCGCCGGATAGCGCGGCCCCTCGGCGGCACCGGGCGGGCACGCCGCGTCAAGAGCGGCCAGATCGGCAGCGGTAAGCGCGACGTCGAGCGCGGCGGCGTTGGCTTCCAGATGATCGACGCGTCGGGTGCCGGGAATGGGCACGATGCTGTCGGCCTGGTGCAACAGCCAAGCCAGCGCGATCTGTGCCGGCGCGCACCCCTTGGCCGCCGCCATTGCGCGCACCGGCGCGACCAACACCGTCAAGTTGTGGCGCAGGGCGCTGCCCTGGAAGCGCGGATGGTCGCGGCGACGATCATTCTCGTCGAGGCTGTCGATATCCTCGATCTCTCCGCCGAAGATACCCCGGCCCAAAGGGGAATAGGCCATGTAGCCAATGCCCAGTTCCTGGCAGAGCGGTAGATGTTCCGCCTCGGCGTCGCGGCTCCACAGTGAGTATTCGGTCTGCAGCGCGGCCAGCGGATGGGTCGCGTGGGCACGTCGGATGGTTTCCGGCGCCGCTTCCGAGACGCCGATGTGGCGTACCTTGCCGGCCGTGATCAGATCGGCCATGGCGCCGATGGTGTCCTCGATCGGCACCTCGGGATCGATGCGGTGCTGGATATAGAGATCAATGACGTCGGTGCCGAGGCGCCCGAGGCTGGCATCGCAGGCGCTGGCCACGTAGTCCGGCCGCCCGTTGATGGCAACCTTTCCGTCGGGGCTTCGCATTTGGCCGAACTTGCTGACGATGATGTAGTCGTCGCGGCGGCCGGCGATGGCGCGGCCGACCAGTTCCTCGTTCTTGCCGAAGGCGTAGGCATCCGACGTGTCCAACAAGGTGACACCAATTTCCGCCGCCCGGTGCAGGGTGGCGATGGACTGTTCGGTGCTGCCGGGAACATAGAACCCGGGCATCACCATGCAGCCGAGACCGATGGCCGACACCTCGAGATCACCGAGCCTACGTGTTTTCATGTTGTCCTCCCCGCTAGCCCTTCCGGCGTCCCGGCAATTGTCGAGACGCCGGAGGGCGGTAACGGGGCTTAGTGCTTGATGCCGAGCGAATTCATCGCTTCGTGCAAGACCTTCAAGGACTCTCCATGTTTGCCGGCCTTATGAAGGGCCAATCCCTTGGCGCTCATTTCCGTGGCCATCATCTTCTTTTCCTTGCTTAGCTTGGACATGGCGGCTTCGATTTTCTTGACGTCCTTGGGGCAGTGACCGGCCAGAGCCGGGCCGCTGATAAAACTGCCGGCGATGACGGCGACGACGACGGATAGAAGGATTTTCTTGATCATCATGATCTCCCGGTTCGGTTTAAGTCGCCGAGTATAGTTCAAACCGCGAATAATTTATACGACTTACGACGCATATTCGTATGGCGAACCGCCCGAAAGGCCCGGTCAATTTGGCCACGGAAGATCAAGGAACAGCCACGGCGCGCGCCAAGGAATCCGCAGTCGAAAGATACACCCACGGAAAATCACCAGGCTTGAATGTCGGCCAAATATCGATTGACAATATCAATTGCAATACTGATATCAATCGAAGATCCACTGCTTCATCGCCGCGGTTGGAGGTCGTAATGGTCACCCTGACAGAGTTGAAATACCTAGTCGCCGTCGCCGAACACGGGCACTTCGGCCGTGCCGCAGAGGCCTGCAACATCAGCCAGCCGACCCTGTCGACGCAGCTCAAGAAGCTGGAAGACCTGCTCGGCACGCCGCTGTTCGAGCGAACCAACAAGAGCGTCCATATCACGCCCAAGGGAGAGGCCATCCTCGGCACCGCCCGTCGTGTGCTGGCCGGCGCCGAGGAGATCAAGGCGTTGGCGCGCGAGGACAACCCGCTTTCCGGCACACTCCGGCTCGGCGCCATCCCGACACTGGCGCCCTACATGCTGCCATGGCTGTTGCCACCGTTGCGAGCGACGTACTCGGACTTTCGGCCGGCCTGGGTCGAGGACCTCACGGGTCGGCTTGTCGAGGGCTTGCGCCATCACACGCTGGACGCCGCGTTCCTGGCGCTGCCCGTCGACGAGCCTGGACTTGAGTCGCTACCCCTGTTCGACGAGCCGTTCTGGGTCGCCTGCCCAAAGGGCCACCGACTGGCCAAGGCGGAAGCCATCGGTCGGCGTGATCTGAAGCGTGAGGACGTGCTGTGCCTTACCGAGGGCCATTGCCTGCGCGACCAGCAGATCGACCTGTGCGGCGGCGGCAGCGGCGCATCGGAGAGTTTCCAGCTCGCCAGCCTGGAAACCATTCGCCAGCTGGTCGCCGCCGGAGTTGGCCTGACTCTGCTGCCCGCCCTGGCAACACCGCAGGAAATGAACCGCCACGGCGGCGATGACGGCGGCATCGTCGCGCGACCCTATGCCGGGGCGGAACGGCGGCGCATCGGACTGGCGTTCCGGGAAACCCACCCCGCGCGCCGCGACATGGGTCTGCTGGCGGACCTGATCGACGCCAATCTGCCGCCTGGCGTGACACCAATCGTTGATAGATAATTTCTATCGTTTATTTTTGAACAATCAATTATACATACTGTTTTTCTTCCCGTAGTGATTGTCGTGACGCGGCCAATGCCGCAACGCCAACACGCGGGAGCTAGAAATGGACGGAAACGAACCAAAATCAGCGGGAAAATGCCCCGTGATGCACGGCGGAAACACATCCGCCGATACCTCGGTCATCGACTGGTGGCCCAAGACCCTGAACCTGGACATCCTGCATCAGCACGACACCAAGACCGATCCGATGGGCAACGGTTTCGATTATCGCGAGGAAGTCAAAAAGCTTGATGTCGCCGCTCTGAAAAAGGACCTGCACGCCCTCATGACCACCAGCCAGGATTGGTGGCCGGCGGATTGGGGCCACTACGGCGGCCTGATGATCCGCATGGCCTGGCACGCCGCGGGGACGTACCGGACGGCCGATGGCCGTGGCGGCGGCGGCACCGGCAACCAGCGCTTCGCGCCGCTCAACTCGTGGCCGGACAACGCCAATTTGGACAAGGCGCGTCGTCTGCTTTGGCCGATCAAGAAAAAGTATGGCAACAAGATCAGTTGGTCCGATCTGATCATTCTGGCGGGCACCGTCGCCTATGACTCGATGGGCCTGAAGACCTTCGGGTTCGGGTTCGGCCGCCCGGATATCTGGCATCCCGAGAACGATATTTACTGGGGATCCGAAAAGGAATGGCTGGGCGCCAGCCGGTATGATGGTGACGGCCGCGATTCGTTGGAGAATCCGCTGGCCGCCGTGCAGATGGGTTTGATCTATGTGAACCCCGAAGGCGTCGGCGGCAAGCCGGACCCGCTTAGGACCGCCGAGGACGTACGCGTGACCTTCGCGCGCATGGCCATGAACGACGAGGAAACGGTCGCCCTGACCGCCGGCGGTCATACCGTCGGCAAATGTCACGGCAATGGCGATGCGGCTCAATTGGGACCGGATCCCGAAGCCGCCGACATCGAGGATCAGGGACTCGGCTGGCTCAACAAGACCACCAGCGGTATCGGCCGCGACACGGTGACCAGCGGCCTCGAAGGCGCATGGACGACCAACCCGACCCAGTGGGATAACGACTATTTCCGTCTTCTCTTCACCTATGACTGGGAATTGAAGAAGAGCCCCGCCGGCGCCTGGCAATGGGAACCCGTCGACATCAAGGAAGAAGATAGGACGGTCGATGTCGCGGACCCGTCGATCCGCCACAACCCGATCATGACCGATGCCGACATGGCCATGAAAATGGACTCCGCCTACCGCGAAATATCGGAGCGTTTCCACAAGGACCCGGACTATTTCGCCGAAGTCTTCGCCCGGGCGTGGTTCAAACTGACCCACCGCGACATGGGTCCGAAGGCGCGCTATCTCGGTCCCGACGTGCCGACCGAGGACCTCATCTGGCAGGACCCGATTCCCGCCGGCGCTACCGGCTACGACGTGGAGGCAGTCAAGGCGCGCATCGCGGCCAGCGGCCTCGGCATCAATGAGATGGTCGCCACCGCCTGGGATAGCGCGAGAACCTTCCGTGGCTCCGACATGCGGGGTGGCGCCAATGGGGCGCGCATCCGTCTCGCGCCCCAGAAGGACTGGGACGGCAACGAGCCGGCGCGCCTCGCCAAGGTGCTGGCCGTGCTTGAGGGCATCGCCGCCGAAAGCGGCGCCAGCATGGCCGATGTCATCGTGATGGCCGGTAATGTCGGCGTCGAACAGGCCGCCAAGGCGGCCGGCATCGACGTCACCGTTCCCTTCACGCCGGGACGCGGCGACGCCACCGACGAGGCAACGGACGCGGACTCCTTCAACGTTTTGGAACCCGTCCACGACGGCTATCGCAACTGGCTCAAGAAGGACTACGCCGTCAGCGCCGAGGAAATGTTGCTCGACCGTACACAGCTCATGGGCCTGACGGCGCACGAGATGACGGTGCTGGTAGGCGGCATGCGCGTTCTTGGCACCAATCACGGCGGCACCAGGCACGGTGTGTTCACCGATCGGGAAGGTGCCCTGACGAACGACTTCTTCGTCAACCTGACCGATATGGCCAACACGTGGAGGCCGGCGGGCAACAATCTGTACGAAGTCCGCGACCGTAAGTCGGGCGACGTCAAATGGACGGCGACCCGTGTCGATCTCGTCTTCGGCTCCAACTCGATCCTTCGTTCCTATGCCGAAGTCTATGCGCAGGACGACAACAAGGAGAAGTTCGTGCGCGACTTCGTCGCCGCATGGACGAAGGTCATGAACGCGGATCGTTTCGATCTGGCTTGACCGATTACCAACGCCCACGTGGGCATGGCGGCCTCGACCCACCCGGGTCGGGGCCGTCAGTCCTTGTCGTACCAGGAAAATTCCAGCAGCAGGCAGCCGCCCTCGGAGCGTACCGGACCATGCATGAACCCGGGCTCGCGGCAGGCATGGGCCGGCGCCGCCACGATCCGTTCACCATCCTCGGCGGCCGCGTCGGCGACGATCATGGCGCCCTCAAGGACATAGATTTCTTCCCAATAATCGTGCGCGTGCGCCGCCGGCGTCTGGGTGCCGGGTGCCAGGCGTATTAACCGCGTCCGCGAGCCCCGCCGGCGTTCGGTATCGAGGTCACCGGAAAGCACCTTTTCCGTAATGCCGGACACGCCACCGTCGCGCGGGCAAAAATCCTTCTTCAGGTCAATGGCAGTGAAATCAAGGTTTTTCCGTTCGTTCATGGCATCAATTTCTTTATTCCAAGTTGAATATGTCTTTCTCGGCACATGTCATTGTCCACCGATCCCAATGATCAAGGCACCGCCATGACCTACATTACAGGTCAAGACTGATGGCGGGCCAACACCGCTAGATCGCAAAGGATCAAGACCATGCGCTCGAAAAAACTGACCGACACCTTAACACTAGGCCGCGCTAATGACCCGCTGCGGCGCGCCATCGACCGCCTCGCGGATCGCATTGTTCGTGTGCCAGTATGGCAACGTGGACGTATCCGCTGACACCGTCTTGTCATTTCCCGATGGTGCTATCCGGATGGCAGCAGCACCGTTGAACCGGTGGTGCGGCGCTCGTGGATGGCGCGGTGCGCCTCGGCGGCCTCGCTCAGCGGATAGGTGTGGTTGACGGTGCTGGCGACGACGCCGGCCTTGAGTACCGCGAACAGACCTTCCGCCGCCTGCTCCAGCGCCGCGCGGGTCGCCAGATAATGCATCACCGCCGGCCGGGTAATGATCAACGATCCGCGGGCGCCCAGGTCCTGAATGATATCGACCGGGTCCGGCGGGCCCGAGGCATGGCCGTAGGCGGCGCACATGCCCATCGGGCGCAGGCTGTCGAGCGAGCGTTGCAGGGTATCCTTGCCGATGCTCTCGTAGACCACGTGCACACCCTCGCCGCCGGTCAGCTCACGGCAGACGTCGGCGAAATTCTCGTCGCGGTAATTGACCACGTGATCGGCCCCAAGCCCGCGCGCCAGTTCCGCTTTCTCTTCCGACCCGGTGGTACCGATGACGTTGGCGCCGAGGTGCTTGGCCCACGGCACCAGCACGTGGCCCATGCCGCCGGCCGCCGCGTGAACCAGCACCCAATCGCCGGGCCGCACCGCATAGGTCGTGTGCAACAGGTAGTAGGCGGTAATACCCTTCATGAACACGCCGGCGAGCGCCACCGCATCGATGCCGTGCGGCACCTTCAGCAATGTCTCCACCGGATAAAGCCGTTCTTCTGAATACGCCCCCAACGGCGGCAGCCCGTAGACCACCCGGTCGCCGACCGCGAAATCGGTCACTCCCGGTCCCAGCTCCAACACCTCGCCCACCGCCTCGAACCCGACGACCACCGGCGGGTCGCCGACCGGCCACGGATGCGACACGCCGCCCCGATGATAGGTATCGGCATAGTTCACCCCGATGGCGGTATGCCGCATTCGCACCTCGCCCGGCCCGGGATCACCGACGACAACGTCCTCGAACCGGAAGTTCTCCGGTCCGCCCTTTTCGTGGATGACGGCGGCCTTGGGCATGGCGACATTCTCCTTGGATTTGAGCGTCGGTAATCGTAGCGCCGCCCAATGTACGGAAAAAGGCGCGGCGTCACTTATCGGCGTCGCGCGCCTCGTCCGCCGCCTTCTTGATTAGGTACCAGCCGCCGCCGATTAGCGCGACGCCGATGGCTTGGTTGAAATAGGGAAACACCTGCGGCAAGGGGCCGACCAGCAGCACCGCCATGCCGAACGCGACCATGATGCCTTTCCAGATCATCCCCGCCTCCCGTGCCGGATGATATCAAGGATGGACGATCCGGGCGACGGGAAGAATGGCGCGGACCGCGGAACTAGCCCCGCAGCTTCGCCCGCAGCAGATCGTTCACCGCTTTCGGGTTGGCCTTGCCCTTGGTCGCTTGCATGACTTGGCCGGTGAACCAGCCGATGGCCTTGTCGTTACCGTCGCGGACGTCCTGGGCCTGCTCCGGGTTGTCGGCGATGACTTGGTCGACGGCGGCTTCGATGGCGCCGGTGTCGGTGATCTGGGTCAGGCCTTTTTCGGCGACGATAGCCACCGGGTCGCTGCCCGGTGCGTCAAGCATGGCCTGGAAAACCGCCTTGGCGGCGCGGCCGGAGATGGTATCGGCGGCGATCAGGTCGAGCAGCTTACCCAGCGCCTCGGCCGAGATCGGACTATCGGTAATGTCGAGGTCGAGCTTGTTAAGGGCGCCGAACAGTTCGTTGGAGATCCAGTTGGCGGCCTGCTTGCCGTCGCGGCCTTTCGCCACGGCCTCGAAGAAATCGGCGGTCTCGCGCTCGGCGACGAGCACCACGGCGTCGTAGGTCGACAGCCCGTAGTCGGCGATGAAGCGCTCGCGTTTCTCGTCCGGCAGTTCCGGCAGCGCGGCCTTGATGGCGGCGACCTCGTCGTCGGTGAGCACCACCGGCAGCAAATCCGGATCGGGAAAATAGCGGTAGTCGTGGGCGAATTCCTTGGCCCGCGAGGCCCGGGTGGTGCCGGCGTTGGCGTCGTAATGGCGGGTTTCCTGGATCACCTCGCCGCCCGCTTCGTAGACGTCGATCTGGCGTTCGGCCTCGTGTTCGATGGCCTGCATGACGAAGCGTACCGAGTTGACGTTCTTGATCTCGGCGCGGGTGCGCAGTTCGTCGGAACCGACCGGCCTCACCGACACATTGACGTCGGCGCGCAGGGAGCCTTCTTCCATGTTGCCGTCGCAGGTGCCCAGATAGCGCAGGATGGATCGCAGCTTGCGCACGTAGGCGCCAGCTTCCTCGGGCGAGCGGATGTCCGGCTTGGAGACGATTTCCATCAGGCAGACGCCTGAGCGGTTGAGATCGACGAAGGTGCGGCTCGGGTCCTGGTCGTGCATGGATTTGCCGGCGTCCTGCTCCATATGCAGGCGCTCGATGCCGATGCGGCGCTCCGAGCCGTCGGCCATGTCGAGCACCACGGTACCCTCGCCGACGATGGGTTCCTCGAACTGGCTGATTTGATAGCCCTGCGGCAGATCAGCGTAGAAATAGTTTTTGCGCTCAAACACCGAATGGGTGTTGATTTGCGCCTTCAGGCCGAGGCCGGTGCGCACCGCCTGTTCGACGCAGACCCAGTTGATCACCGGCAGCATGCCCGGCATGGCGGCATCGACCAGCGACACATGGTCGTTGGGGGCGCCGCCGAAATCCGCCGCCGCGCCGCTGAACAGCTTGGCCCGGGAAATTACCTGGGCGTGCACTTCAAGCCCGACGACGACTTCCCAATCGCCACTCTCACCGGTGATGACGTAGGTCATGATTCACCCCCTAAGCGGGCTGGCACATGATCGAAACCGGCGGCGCGCTCGATGGCGCTGGCGGCACGGAACATGGTTTCCTCGTCGAAGGCGGGGGCAACGATCTGCAATCCCAGCGGCAGGCCGTCCTTGTCTAGCGCCGCCGGCACGCTGATACCGGGCAGCCCGGCCATGTTGGCGGGAACGGTGAAGATGTCGTTGAGATACATCTGCACCGGGTCGTCCTGCTTCTCATCCATGGCGAAGGCGGCGTTAGGCGCCGTCGGCATCAGCAGCACGTCGACATCCTGAAAGGCGCTGGTGAAGTCGTCGAGTATGCGCGTGCGCACCCGCTGCGCCTTGCGGTAATAGGCATCGTAATAGCCGGCGGACAGCACATAGGTGCCGATCAGCACGCGCCGCTGCACTTCCGTGCCGAAGCCCTCGCCACGGGTGTTCTCGTACATTTCATCAAGCGAGTCGCCGGGTACGCGCAAGCCGAAGCGGACGCCGTCGTAGCGCGCCAGATTGGACGAGGCTTCCGCCGGCGCGACGATGTAATAGGCCGGCAGGGCGTACTTGGTGTGCGGCAGCGATATCGGACGGGTCACCGCGCCTTGCTCTTCCAGCCACGCACGGCCCTGTTCCCACAGCCGGGTAATCTCGTCCGGCAT
The DNA here is from genome assembly GCA_038117225.1 of Rhodospirillales bacterium. Classification (GTDB taxonomy): domain Bacteria; phylum Pseudomonadota; class Alphaproteobacteria; order Rhodospirillales; family Casp-alpha2; genus JAYOFM01. The sequence continues at coordinate 28,710 of JAYOFM010000007.1, read as the reverse complement.
GCCATCGAGGGTATATTCAGCCGGAATGCCGACCTTCAGGCCCTTGACGTCGCCGGCGCAGGCGACGCGAAAATCCGGTACTGCAACCGGCGCCGACGTCGAGTCCTTGGGGTCGTGGCCGGCCATGGCGCCGAGCATGATGGCGGCGTCTTCCACCGTGCGAGTCAACGGTCCGGCCTGGTCCAGCGACGAGGCGAAGGCGACAATGCCCCAGCGCGAACAGCGGCCGTAGGTCGGCTTTGCGCCGACGATGCCAGTCAGGCTCGCCGGCTGGCGGATCGAGCCGCCGGTATCGGTCCCGGTCGCCCCCATGGCGAGGCGCGCGGCCACCGCCGACGCCGAACCGCCGGATGAGCCGCCGGGCACCAGATCCTTGCCATCGGCGCGGGTCCACGGATTCTTCACCGGCCCGTAGTAGCTGGTGGTGTTGGACGAACCCATGGCGAATTCATCGAGATTGGTCTTGCCGGTCATCACCGCGCCGGCGTCGCGCAGCTTCGCCGACACCGTAGATTCATAAGTCGGCGTGAAGCCATCGAGTATGTGCGAGGCGGCGGTCGTCAACACTCCTTCGGTACAGAACAGATCCTTCATGGCGATGGGAATGCCGTCCATGGCGCCGCGGCCGTCGCCAGCCTTGCGCCGGGCATCGGACGCACGGGCGCGGTCGAGCGCCAGCTCCGGCGTCTCGGTGATGAAGCAGTTGAGATCGCCCGCCGCCGCCATGGCGTCGAGATGCGCCTGGGTCAGCTCCTCTGCGGAGAAATCGCCGGCGTCGAGGCCGGCCGCCGCCGCCGCGATGGTCAGATCGATAAGCGCGCTCATTCCACCACCTTGGGTACGGCATAGAAGCTATCGACACGGTCCGGCGCGTTGGCCAGCACGCGGTCAGGGTCACCGCCATCGTTGACCACGTCATCGCGCCGCGTCGGTTCCATGGCGACCACCGAGGTCATCGGAGCAATGCCGTCGGTATCGACCTCGGCCAATTGCTCGACCCAGCCGATGATGCCGGTCAGCTCCTCGGCAAGCGGCGCCAGATCCGCCTCGGCGACGCGGATGCGCGCCAGATAGGCGATCTTGCGGACATCGTCGGGACCGAGCGACATGGCGGAGTTTCCGGATCGTCTTGTTGCAAAAAGGGCTTCTAAGGGCGGCGGAACGTAACATCGGCGCCCGCGCCCTTCAAGCCGGCCTGACGGTTCGCGTCAGGCCGCCGGGCGTGGCTGCCGCGGGTCGCGGAAGGCGACTACCCTGCCCTGCTCCTCGTCCCACGATACCAGGCGGAACGTCTTCAGACCGTATTCGGTTGACGCCGCCTATCGATCCCCCGCCAACCCCTCGGGCTTCAGCAGCAGAATGGCCAACGGGCCGATGGCGGTGACGGCGGCGACCGCGAGAAAGCCCATGCCCCAGCCGAACGGGCTGGCGCCACCGGCGAGATCGAGGCTGATCCCCAGCACCAGCGGCCCGAGAAAGCCACCGGCGTAGCCGAGGGTCGAATGCACGGCCAGGGTGGCGCCGCGCTGGCCCGGCCGGGCGCTCCCCGCCGCTCCCGCCGTCAGCGACGAGGAATCGGCCCAGATCAACGCCGCATAGCCGAACACCAATGCCGCCGCCAAGTGATAGGAAACCGCCGCCGAGAATCCGATACCCGCCGCCATGGCGACCCCGGCCAGCATGACGATTAGAATCAAGCGCCGGCGGCCGAAGCGGATGGACATTTCGTTGCCGGTCACGCTGGCCCAGACGCCGAGCAATCCCATCAGCGTGGCGACCACGGTCGGCGTCAGCCAAATGTCCGCGAAGCCGCCCGCCCCTTCACGTAGCGCGACGAAGGCAAGGAAGGTGACGACCCAGCTTCGAAGCGCGCTCATTTCCAGCGTGTGAACGCAATAGCCGATGGAATAGGCCATCGCCGAGCGATTGCGCAGCACCGGCCTGAAATCGAGCAGCGCTGTTTTCGGCGTTGTCGACGGTATTGGCCGTCGCGCCGGCAGGAACAGCGCCATCAACAGCCAAGCCAGGACCGCGCCAACACCGCCGACAGCGATGCCCCATCGCCAGCCGGCCCACTCGGCGATGGTGCCGGCGATGAGGAATGAGGCGGCGCCGCTGACGCCGACGCTGGCCGCGTGCGCGGTCACGGCGCGGGATTGCCCCGGCCCCTCGACCAGATCACTCAATGCCTTGAGGCCCGGCATATAGACACCGGCCCAGCCGATTCCCCACAACGCTCGCAGCACCAGGGCTGACCAGAACCCGTCGGCCAGCGTGGCATAGCCGAACGCGGCGATGCTGATCAACGCGACCCCGAACAGATAGACACGCTTGGCATCAATACGGTCGGTCAACGACGCCAACACCGGCACCGCCACCACGTACCCAAGATAAAAGATGCCGGTGATCCAACCGGCGTCGGTATTGCTTAGGTTCCAGGCGGCGATGAAGGTCGGCAACAGCGCCGGCACGGAAAAGGCGCCGATCTGCGCCAGGGTCTGCGCCACGCAGACGACGGCGACGATGACGATCGGCCGCGACGGCGAGAAGGACGGGTGATCGGCCAATCAGCCCGCCGAGTCTGTCGATTTTCGCCGTTTCTTGGCGATGTCATTCCAGGCTTCGGTATTCCACGCGGCGAGAGCCATTTCCAGCGCCGCCGTCAGCGCCTGGCGCACGGCCGTGGCCGGCTGCCACGGTGTCGCCTTTTGATCCCGCCGATAATCGGCCAGCGTCACCGTATCGAGGGTGATCCGTCCCTTATCGAGATCAAACAGGAAGATCGCCGTCAGCATGTCCTCCTTGGCGTGGAAATCCTCGCGCAGGTCCACGTTGATCTGGAAAACCCGACGGCTCGGCGAGAATTGGTATGGCGTTTCGGTCATGAACATTTGCATCGGAAACCGCAGAGCGCCGATGGCCGATTTGCACGTCACATCCACCGCGTAGTCAAAGACCTGGAACGGCTGACCCTCGATCGGGCTCTTGCCCTCGTACTCAAGCCGATAGGCACAACGGCCACCGTCGGCGATGTCGACCGCGCCGATGATGTCATCTTCCAAATCACCGTCCACCAGCGGCATCATCACCGGGGCATAAACGAACCCGAGGGGCTTGCCGCGTTTGCCGACCACCAACCAATTGCCATCCTTGGTGCGCGCGACGACTTCCACCCGCGCGCCCATCACCAGCGTGCTGACGCGATCGCCGCTGGTCCGTGGCTGCGCGCGCACGTTGACGCCCTTGAGCACCGCGTAGGACCCCCGGTGCAGGGTCACCGATACACCGAACATGGTCAGATCGGCGCCGATGGCCGACAGCGGCGCCAAAAACGCCACCAGGGCAATGACCACGGCGGTGGCACGGACCATCCTCCGTGCCATCACCAGCGCCACCATGCGTGGCCACCTTTTCGCGCTCAATCCCGTTGCCTTCATCACGCCCCGCCGCATCGCTTTGGAAATAAGCAATTACAAGGAGTTACCGTTATGATATCCGAGCAAGGCCCTGGGCGCTAGGACCGCCGTCACAACCGGGATTGAAATTTACCAAAATGATCGTCGATCCGATCCACGATATTGCCGCCGCGCGCGTGGCCGGCCGCCGGTTGCTCGGGCTCGATCTCGGCTCGAAGACCATCGGCCTCGCCGTCTCGGACACGGATCTGAAGGTGGCGAGCCCGCTCGACACGATCCGTCGCAGCAAGTTCCAAGCTGACGCGGCGACACTGCTGGCCATCGTCGACGCCGAGGACATTGGCGGCCTGATCATCGGCTTGCCGGTGGAAATGGACGGCCAGGAGGGCCCGCGCTGCCAATCGACCCGGCAATTCGCCGCCAATGTGCTGTTGCTGCGCGATCTGCCCATCGCCTTCTGGGACGAACGCCTGTCGACCGCCGCCATCGAACGCCTGCTGATCGACGAAGCCGACATGACCCGCCGCCGACGTGCCCAGGTCGTCGACAAGATGGCCGCCGCCTACATCCTGCAAGGCGCGCTGGATGCCATGTCGAAGGGCCGTGGCACGCCATGAATGGTGCTGTCTCCGCCCTGGCGCCGGTGTTTTTGACCATCGCGCTCGGTTATGGCCTGAGGACGCGGGGGCTGCTGGGCGACGACTTCTGGCGCGGCGCCGAGTGGTTGGTGTTCTGGGTGCTGTTTCCGGCCCTGCTGTTCACCAAGATCGCCGGCGTCGCCGTGGTCTGGGCCGACATGGGGCCGCTGGCGCTGGTCATCCTGTTGGGCATTGGCGGCGCTGGTTTGCTGACGGCACCATTGCGCGCCACACCCGGCCTCGGACGCGACCTTTCAGGCGCTTCCTTCACCGCCGTGTTTCAGGGCGCGACGCGGCCCAATTCCTACATCGGTATCGCCGCCGCGTTGGCGTTCTTCGGCGACGCGGCGATCGCGGCAACGGCGGTGGCGTTGGCGGTCATCGCACCGCTGATCAACGTCATGGGCGTGATTGCCCATATCGCCTGGGTACCCGACGGCGCGGTGGCAAAACCTGGTGGTCGGCCGAGCGCGCTTTCGGCGCTGCTATCGCTGTTCAAGAATCCAATCGTGCTGTCGACCGTTGGCGGCGCGTTGTGGAACATGGCCGGTCTTCCGCTGCCGCCGTTGCTCGGGCCGACGCTGCGGATCCTCGGTTCGGCATCGCTGCCGCTGGCGCTGATGGCGGTTGGCGCCGGGCTGATGCCGGCGGCGGTCCGCACGGGTGGCGGCGCCATCGCTTTTTCGAGTGTTCTCAAGCTGGCGCTGATGCCGGTTTTGACCATGGCCGCCGCGCACGGGCTCGGCGTCGACGGCATGGAGCGCGCGGTGGCGCTGATGTTCACGGCGGCCCCGGCATCGGCGACCGCCTACGTGATTTCCCGTCAGATGGGCTCCGACGCCGAACTGATGGCCGGCATCATCACCGGCACCACCTTGCTTGCCGCCATCACCCTGCCGCTGACGCTGGCCTGGCTGGTTTAGCGATCACACCGGTATTTGATCCGAATCAACGCGGCCGCGGCGGGCCGGCGCCATAATCCAATTTCCATCGTAGCGTTCCCTAAAGCATGGAGGATTGGATCATGGTCGAAAAAACCGAAGTCGCCCCGCATCTGCCCGACTGGTGGTCGCAGATTTATGCGCCGGTGCGTCAATTCGGCCACAAGGTGGCCGAGTTCTTCTCGCCAAGCGCCGAGGCGGCATATACCGACGATGCCTATGAAATCTGCGTCGAACTACCCGGCGTCGCCGACGAGGACATCGACGTCGAGGTGCACGATGGCCGCTTGACCGTGACCGGCGAGAAACGCGCCAGCCGCGAGGAAGAGGGCAAGGGGTTCTATTTCTCCGAACGGGTTTACGGCACCTTCCGCCGTACCTTCAAACTGCCCGATGACGCCGACGCCGAAAAAATACACGCCGTTCACAAGGACGGCGTGCTGGCGGTCAAGATCGCCAAGACGGCACCGAAGGCGGCGGACAAGAAGCGAATCCAGGTGACGCGCGGCTGACGCGCTATTGCGAACCGGCGGTTGACCTTGCCGTGGCGGGAAGGCCTAAATTCGGTGCCGTCACGCGAATTGACAGGGACCGCCGGGCCGCATGAACAGCGCCAAGACCCTCGCCGCCGTCGCGGTGCTCGGTGTCCTCGCCGGCAGCACATGGTGGCTGTCGCGCGACACGGCGGCGCCGTTGGCTCTGCGTCCCGATGATGCCGCGCTCGTCTCGCGTGGCGAACGCGTCTACGCGGAAGCCTGTGCCGCCTGCCACGGCGCGCGCCTGCAAGGCCAACCGGATTGGCGCACCCGCAAACCGGATGGCCGCCTGCCGGCGCCGCCGCACGACGCCAGCGGCCATACTTGGCATCACCCGGATGCGCAGCTGATCATCTTGACACGGGATGGACCGGCGGCCGTGGTCGGCGGCGCCTACGAAAGCGACATGCCGGCCTTCCGCGATAGCCTGTCGGACGCCGACATCATCGCCGCGCTGTCCTATATCAAGAGCCAATGGCCCCCCGCCATCCGCGCCCGCCACGATGAATTGAACCAGCGCGCCGGAAGTGGCGGTTAGGCGGCTAACCGCGAATCTCGCCGAGCCGGCAGGTTGCTTTTCCGGATGCGTCGAGGACGTAGGCGGTCCAGGGCGGACCAGTTGAAGCGCCGATATATCCGAACCACTGGCCGGGCGAGTCCTTGGGACCGAGTCGAGGGAAATATTTCGGCTGCCACGGCGTACGCCAGGCACGGGCCATACCAACAGCGTTTCCCGCCGTGTCAGTGATTGTAATTCCATCAGCGGCGGCGGCAACCTTGGCCGGCCAGGTTCCCCAGACACGCCGGGCACCGTTTCCACCCGGCGTCGCCGTGAATTGATCAATCCTTCCGCCACAGGCACCGACGATGTTCGTTCCCCCGACGGCGCTTCCCATTGCACGGGCAGCCGCATCGTGAACCGGGCGCAGTCGTCGTTGGCGAAGATAGGCGCGGGTTATCGACATGGTTCCTGTATCGTAGCTGAAACGCTGATGCAGTGTCTGATCGTGGACGCCCACGGCGATGGCGCTGCCCATGGCATCGGTCAGCACAGCGTTGGCCCGCGCATCGATACCGACGAACAACTGCTTCGGGGCAAACAGTCCAGCGGCACCTAGGCCAACCAGGATCAGGCACTTGATGCCGAACGCCGAGACCGGCGCCCAGCGACGCCACGCCAACAGGGCGGTGATCACCCAACACATGAGGATGATTTGCCAAAATCGATCGAACGAGGCAACCGGAGCACCTGGCTCGAAGCGCTTGATGGTGAAGGCCGCGCCACAGAGCAACGTGAAAATCAACATGGCCAGAGCGAAAGCCTCGAAGCCACCGGCACGCCGGCGCAAGAGACCGTCGGCAAGGAACCAAACCTGTAGCGCAAGAATGAGGGACCCGATACCGACGCCGGCCTCGAAACTCCACCGCGCGAACGGCTGCACGAATAGCGCTGCGGAGACAGGCATGCCGACAAACGACGCAAGCCCGGTCAAGAGATGCAGGGGATCCGACAACTGCGCCACGACCTCGCCGGACGGCGTACCTGTTCCGATGGCATTGTTTTGGAAGAACGGGACAAGCACGACGACCGTCGTCAACGCCAACCACAAAAACGCCCGGCCGCCGCCGCGCGAAACAATCACGGCAAACAGAAGCGCCGGCCAGACAAGGATACCGACGATGCCGGATGCGGTCGCCGCCGCCGAGGCAACAAAAGACAGGAGATACAACAGAGTACGATGATCGGGAGGCAACGCCATGGCCTGCCCCATGGCCGCGAAAGCCGCCACCGAGAACACGGTCACAAACGGTATCCACTGCGTCTGCGAATCACCGCGTGTCAGCGGCCCCATGTCGATCGTGAAGAACAACAACACCAGTATCAGGCCAAGCACCGAGCGCTTGGCCGTCGACCCGCGCCCAACGAACATGGCGCGAACCGCTGCGAGGAAAACCGCGACCGTGAAAAGATGTGCCAACAAACCCGCTGGGGCGAGCAGGAGATTTCCGCCGCTCGTGAACTCGATCTCGGCCATCGCCGCCAACCTCGGCAGGGCTTGCCGATGCCCTTCCAGTGACGTCCAAGCGGCATCCCAGTATCCGCGACCATGGGCGAGGGAGGAAAACAGCAACCAATCCGTGACAAAAGGTTGACGCCCGGCAATGGCGAAGGCAACTGCACTGAGCAGGTAACCAATTCCGCTTATAAACAAAACCCAGGACAAAATATTCCAGAGCGGTTTTCGCGTATGGGGATCGGAATTCATCGCTGATTTGGCTCATCCATGCGAATGTTCTGCCATTCATTTATCGGTACTGGTTGTATAGGGATATGCTCCGGGCATGGAAATACCCCGGCCACGAAGCCGTCGCGTGACATTGCGCGGCGGGAACGATAAAAAACCGCACTGGTGGCCCCGTGATCGACCGTGGCCGCCCCCGTACCGTTCGACAAGGTGAGGGCACCGTGCCCGGAAAAAAAGCGACACCAGAGAAAAAGGGTACGCGGAGCGGAAAACGCGCGCCGTTGAAGACGCCCAAGGTCGCGAAACTGGCTGCAGGTGAACGAGCGACTAGGCGGCCGCGCATCCTCGTTTTCATGCTGGCTTATAATGCCGAAGGAACCATCGAGAGTGTCTTCGGCCGCATCCCCGAGGCGTTGCTAACGTACGACACCTCAGTCCTGGTCATCGACGATGCGTCGCCGGACTCGACCTATGAACGTGCCGCGGCGTTTCAACGGGATTCAACCTTTCCGTTTCCACTGACCATCCTGCGAAACCCGGTCAACCAGGGCTACGGCGGCAACGTGAAGATTGGCATGCATTACGCCATCGAAAATGGGTTTGATGTCCTATGCCTGATCCATGCGGATGGGCAGTACGCACCGGAAGAGTTGCCGAAATTACTTGTCCCGTTGGTCGAGGATGATGCCGACGTGGTTTTTGGATCGCGCATGATCCACCGCGCCGACGCCTTGCGCGGCGGTATGCCGATGTACAAGTGGATTGGCAACCAGGTCCTGACATGGTTTGAGAACCGCGTCCTGGGCATCGACCTTTCCGAGTTCCATACCGGCCTCCGGCTCTACTCAACGGGTCTTTTGAAGCGTATTCCGTTCGACAAAAACTCCCAGGTTTTTCACTTCGATACGGAAATCATCATCCAGATGGTCGCGGCCGAGGCGCGGATCAAGGAGTTCCCCATTCCGACCTTCTACGGCGACGAGGTCAGCCACGTGAACGGCTTGGTCTACGCCTGGAATGTCGCCAAGCAGGCGATTCTGGCCCGAGCCCAGCGTCTGAATCTTTGCTACCAGAGGAAATTCGACCTATCAGCCGGCGGCCGGGAAATCGGCTACCGCGTTCCGAAAACCACGTTTTCGACGGCGCACCAGTGGGTCGTCGATGCCGTTCCGGCGGGTTCGCGGGTTCTCGATATCGCCTCGGCGGATGGTTTGGTCAGCCGCGCACTCCGCGACAAGGGTTGTCATGTCACCGGGTTGGATCTTCAACCGCCGGAGGATGGTGGACGGCTCGACGCATTTATCGAGACCGATATCGATGCTGGTCTACCCGTGAAACCCGATGATTATGACGTAACATTGCTGCTCGATCTGGTCGGACACTTGCGGGAACCGGAAAAATTTCTCGACCGACTGTATCGTGACTCGCGGCCAGATCAAGTGATCTTCGCCACATCGGGCAATATCGGTTTTTTCGCCAACCGGCTTCAGCTTCTGTTCGGGTTCTTCAACTACGGCAAACGCGGCATCCTTGATCCAGGACATTCGCGGCTGTTCACGTTCAAGAGTTTCCGTCGCATCTGGGAAGAAGCGGGTTTCGAGATCGAGCAGGTGACGGCGGTCCCGGCACCGTTCCAGGTCGCTTTCGGTGACAACTCCTTTTCAAGTTTCCTCGCCGCTATCAACGGGTTGCTGGTTAAGCTCTCGAAGGGACTTTTCGGGTATCGCATCCTGATCAAGGCTCGCCCTCGCCCGACACTCGACTATCTCTTGCAAGCCGCCTATCAGTCATCGGGTGTTGAGCCGGGGCCATGAACTGCCGGTCGTGCGGTCAACCGCTGCACCATGTCGTGGTCGATCTGGGAGAGCAACCGCCGGCGAACAGATACCTGAGCGAAAACCAGCTAGCCGACCCGCGTAACGAGCCGCGCTTTGGGCTCAGGGTTCTGGTCTGTGAGGCGTGCTGGCTGGTTCAACTGGCAGACAGCAATCGCTCGGAGGACATGTTTACGCCCGATTATGCATATTTCTCTTCCTATGTTCAGAGCTGGGTCGACCACGCGTCACGCTACGTCGACATGGCGGTGTCGCGCTTCGGACTCGGGCCGCATTCCTTCGTCATCGAAGCCGCATCCAACGACGGCTACCTCCTACAGCATTTCGTTCGCGTCGGTGTGCCGTGTTTGGGTATCGATCCGGCGGCGCAGGCCGCGGCGGCGGCCGAGGAAAAAGGTGTGCCAACGGTCATCGATTTTTTCGGCCGGGATACCGCCGACCGTTTGTGCGCCGAACGGGGGGCCGCGGACCTGATCCTTGGCAACAACGTACTTGCCCACGTGCCAAACGTGAATGATTTCGTCGACGGCATCGCCACCCTGCTGGCACCCGACGGCGCCGCCACGATGGAGTTTCCGCATCTTGGCCGGTTACTCGCGGAGACGCAGTTCGACACCATCTACGACGAGCATTTTTCCTATTATTCGTTCGGCGCGGTGCGGGACATCTTTGCGCGACACGGTCTGACCCTCTTTGATGTGGACAAACTGCCAACCCACGGTGGATCTTTGAGAATTTTTGCGCAGCACGCGGAATCCGGTCCTCATGCCATCTCACCGGCGGTCGAGAACCTGATTGCGGAAGAAACGTCGCAAGGACTTTTCGAACTCGATACCTATCGCGGATTTGGTGATCGGGTGGCTAGCATTTGCGACGCGTTTCGCACCTACGTTGCCGAGCAAAAAGAGAATGGGCTGACAATCGCGGCATTCGGCGCCGCCGCCAAGGGCAACACCTTCCTCAACACTTGTGGTATCGGTCACGAGACCATCGATTTTGTCGTCGACGACACGCCGCTGAAGCAGGGCAGGTATCTTCCCGGCAGCCATGTGCCCGTCGTGACCGAACAGCGACTCCGCGAGAGCAAGCCCGATATTATCTTGATCCTGCCCTGGAACGTGAAGGCGGAAATCCGGCGCAAGTTGGCGTATACACGTGAATGGAACGCTAAGCTGGTAACGTTCATTCCGGAGCGCGAAATCGCATGACGGTTCCGAATCGTACGGTCGTGACCGGCGCGACATCGTTTATCGGCCGCGCACTATGCGACGCTCTGGCAAAGGCCGACGATGAGGTCTTCGCCATCATCCGGCCGTCGTCCGATGCTGCCCCCTTGCAAGCCCTGCCGGCGCCGCCCGGCATTATCGTCGATGATGGTGACATCGGTTCGCTGGCCAACGCGCTTCACGTCACCGGGGCGGAAACAGTAATCCACCTGGCCGGTCAATATGTGCGCGACCATGATTCAGACGATGTTGAGCCTTTACTAGACGCCAATGTCGGGTTCGGCTTGCGGCTACTCGAGGCGATGCGCCACGCCGGCATTCGACGCCTGGTCAATACCGGAAGTTATTTCGAACATATGGACGGCGAGGGGCATCGCCCGGTCAATCTTTATGCGGCGACCAAACGCGCGTTTGCGGAACTAGTTTCCTATCATGCTGATGCACACGGTTTGCAGGCGACGACATTGGTGCTGTTCGATACCTTTGGCCCTGGAGATCGGCGAGGCAAACTCCTCGAGGCCGCGCGCGCCGCCGCCGCCGCCGGAAGCGTTCTTCCCGTCCCAGAAGACGATCTCCCTCTCGACATGGTATTTATCAGCGACGTCTGCGCGGCTTTCCAACGGGCAGCGCAACTCTTGTGTCACGAGCCGGATGCTGTTGTCGGCCGGGAGTTCGCGGTGCGCCACGGGCACGCGGCGACGATCCGCGATATTGTCTCCGTATTCGAGCGCGCCACCGGCCGGCCGATCGCCGTCGAGGCCGGCGCCTGGCCTGCCCGCGCGCGAAATGTCGGTATGCTCTGGAACGGCCCGCCGCTTCCCGGCTGGCATGCTGAAGTCGACCTGAACGAGGGGATTCGCCGTTATCTTCAGGGAGAGGCCGCCGATGAGGATTGAGGCATTGGCACTCGATGGAGCGCGGATCGTTCACCTCGATCCGCATGGCGATGCGCGCGGTTTTTTCGTAGAGACATTCGATACAGCGGCGTTCGAGGCCGCCGGCATGCCTAATCGATTTGTACAGGACGCCGTGTCGATCACGGCCGAGCCGGGAACGCTTCGCGGCCTTCATTTTCAAGCGCCGCCGAAGGCGCAGGCGAAGCTGGTTCGGGTGACCCGGGGCCGAATGCTTGACGTCATCGTCGACGTGCGACATCGGAGCGATACTTACGGCGGCCACCTGGCCGTCGAACTGGCGGCGCGGGATTGGCAAATATTGTTCGTGCCGGAAGGCTTCGCGCACGGTTTCCTGACCTTGGAACCCGACACCGAGATCGCCTATAAACTGTCCGACCATTACGCGCCCGACTTGGCGATGGGCGTTCGATGGGACGACCCTGAATTGGACATCAAATGGCCGATCACGGATCACCCGCCACAACTATCAGATGCCGACCGGGCGTTGCCCCGCCTCTCCGCCCTTGGCCCCATGTTCGCGTGAGGGCATGGCGATGAGGCCGGCAAACGCATGAAGATTCTCATCACCGGCGGCATGGGATTCATCGGCTCCGCCGTGGTGCGGTCAATCGTCGCTGCTGGCGAGGACCGGGTCGTCAACCTCGACACGCTGACCTACGCGGCTAATCCAGCCAATCTGGCCGATATCGCGGACAATACGCATTACGCCTTCGAACAGGCCGATATCCGCGACCGCGCCGCCATCGACGTGGTGCTGGCGCGCCACCGGCCGGACGCCGTTATGCATCTGGCGGCGGAATCCCATGTCGATCGCTCCATCGACGGCCCGGCGGATTTCGTCGACACGAACATTACCGGCACCTACCAGTTGCTGGACGCCGCATTGGCCTACTGGCGCGAACTTAATGATGAGGCGCGGGACAGCTTTCGCTTCCACCATGTGTCAACGGATGAGGTTTATGGCAGCCTTGGCCTGGACGATCCACGGTTCACCGAAACGACACCTTACAGCCCCCGGTCGCCCTATGCCGCCAGCAAGGCGGCCTCTGATCATCTGGCGTCGGCGTGGTTTCATACCTACGGCCTGCCGGTGGTGATCAGTAACTGTTCCAATAATTACGGTCCCCGCCAGTTTCCGGAAAAGCTGATCCCGCTGATGATCATTTCGGCGCTCAGCGGCAAGCCGTTGCCGGTCTACGGCGAGGGCCTGAACGTGCGGGACTGGCTGCATGTGGACGATCACGCACGGGCGCTGCGGGCGATTCTGCGTGATGGCCGTGTCGGCGAAACCTATCTGGTCGGTGGTGACGGTGAACGTCGCAACATCGACCTCGTGCACGCACTATGCGCCATTCTCGACGTGGAATTGCCCAACTCACCACACCGCCCGCATGCCGACCTCATCCAGTTCGTGACCGACCGGCCGGGACATGATCACCGCTATGCCATCGACCACGCCAAGCTGACGGCGGAACTGGGCTGGAGCCCGACCATCGACCTCGACGACGGTCTGCGCGATACCGTGCGCTGGTATCTGGAAAATCGTGAGTGGTGGCGGGCCATCCTCGAAGGGCGCTATGATGGCGGCCGACTGGGGCTGACGCGGACGGCAGACTGAACTCATGGCGAAAATCAGAAAAGGCATCATTCTCGCCGGCGGTAGCGGCACGCGGCTCTATCCGATTACCCAGGCGGTCAATAAGCAACTGCTGCCGGTCTATGACAAACCGATGATCTATTATCCCCTGTCGGTGCTGATGCTGGCCGGTATCCGCCATATCCTGATCATTTCGTCACCCGAGGGCGTGCCGCAGTTCGAGGGCCTGTTCGGCGATGGCAGCGATTTCGGTCTTTCGATCAGCTACGCCGAACAGGCGGCCCCCAATGGGTTGGCAGAGGCCTTCATCATCGGCCGCGAATTCATCGGTGACGATGGCGTCGCGCTGGTGCTCGGCGATAATATCTTCTATGGCCACGGCCTGCCGGATCAACTGCGCGCAGCAGCGAACCGTGAATCCGGCGCCACCGTATTCAGCTATTGGGTGTCCGATCCCGAGCGCTACGGCGTCGTCGAGTTCGACCGCGGCGGGAAGGCAGTCGATATAGTGGAGAAACCGCCGGAACCACGCTCCAACTGGGCCGTCACCGGGTTATACTTTTTTGATAACCGGGTCGTCGATGTGGCCGCAAATCTGAAACCGTCACAACGCGGCGAATTGGAAGTTACGGATGTCAATCGGGCGTATCTGGAATGGGGCGAACTCGCCGTCGAGCGCATGGGACGCGGTTTCGCCTGGCTGGATACGGGTACCCAAGAATCCCTGCTGCAGGCGTCACAATTCGTGCAAACGGTCGAACAGCGCCAGGGATTGAAGATCGCATGCCCGGAAGAAATCGCCCTGCATATGGGTTTCATTGACCTTGCGCAGTTGCGGGTCCTTGCCCAACCGCTCGCCAACAGCACCTATGGCCAATATTTGGCTCGGATCATACGCGAGGGCGAAAGCTGACCTTTCACGCTTCCGATCCCGGTCGGCTGCCCGAATTTACGATGCCGAAAGACGTATCTCCCTACATCAGGTAGGGTGCATTGGCGATGATGGCGGTGGCGAGAAGGCTAGTCATTAGTACAAAATCGAACATTGTCTTGGGTCCTTGCATTCAGGGTTTGTGCGGTAGCGGTTTATCTGCTCGTCGTGGGAAAGCGGTTTTTTGGGAACCCTCTCCCGCGTCGTAATTTGTCCGCGCCGCGTCGTTCATTGAGCCACGGTGTACGGGTTCATACAAAATCAATCAAATGATAAATATTTGCTTTTAAATTTATTTTTCTTTAATTTATATTGATGAATATCCTGCATCTTCGCACGCTGGTCACGATCGCCGAACACACCAGTTTCGCGGTCGCGGCGGAACGTCTGTTTTTGACGCCGGCGGCGGTCAGCCACCAGATGAGCGGCATCGAGAATGAGCTTCAGGTCGCCCTGTTCGACCGCAACACCCGGCCGCCCAGGCTCAATGCCCATGGCACGCTGATCGCCGAGCAGGCCCGCGAGGTGCTGCGCGGCTTCGATGCCCTGGTGGAGACGGCGCGCGCCCCGGGTGAGCTTTCCGGCACCCTGGTGCTCGGTTGCATCGCCGGCGTCTCCAGCGACCTCATCCCCCGGGCACTGGCCTCCCTTCGCAAGCGCCATCCCCGCGTGCACGTGCGTATGGAGGAAGGCCTGGCGGAACCGCTGGCAAACCGGGTCCGGCGGCGGGAGCTCGACGCCGCCGTCATTACCGCCCCACTGGTGCCGCATGCGGAACTGGAGGAACTGGCGATCCTCGACGAGCGACTGGTCACCGTGGCGCCGGCCGATACGTCGGCGCGGACCTGGAAGCAGGCGCTGACCCGCCATCCGTTCCTGCGCATCAACCGCGAAAGCGGCGTCGGCACCCTGGTCGACGCGACGCTGCGAGCCGCCGCAATTCAGGTTAATGAGGCCATGGAACTGGATTCATCGGAAGCCATTCTCGGCTTGGCACGCGTCGGCCTTGGCGCGGGCGTTGTTCCCGCCGGCCGGATCGCCGGCGCCGGATCCCTGGGCTTACGCGCCTTTCCCTTCGGCGCGCCACCCGTCAGCCGTCGCGTCATCCTGGTGGAGCGCCACAACAACCAGCGCTCCGACCTGGCCCAGCTCATCTACCGGGAACTGAAACGCCTGACCCGTCCGCCCAAGACGGCGAAGGCGTCCAGAAATACTTGAAGCCGGTACGGCGGCGTCAGGGGTCGTATTCCAACAGCTTCAACAGTTCACCGCATTGGCGGTCGAAGGCGCGACGGGCGTCCTGGTCGAACGTGTCCTTCCAGACCCCGGGGTCGAGATCCAGCGGCACCGCCCGCCAGGCGCGGGTCATGGAGTCGCGGACAATGGTGCTGTCGTCATCGACGCCGGCGAAGCGGAACAGCCGGCGGATGATCGGCGCCGGCTCGGCCAGTAGGTCCTCGCAGCGGATTTGGTAGTATCGCAGCCGGTTGTTGCGGCCGAAGCGGCGGGCGGCGCCGACACTGCGCGACCAGTTGCGGGCGAAGGTTTCGGCGAACGAGGCGAAGGTCGGGTACTTGCGCGGAAATTCACCGCGGCTGATGCCAATATTGAAATCCCAGGCCGAGACCGCTTCGTCACGACCGTCGCGAATGACATGAACGACGACCATGTCGGGAAACATTCGGTCCAACAGGTCGAGCGCCAACACATGCTCTGGCGTCTTCTCGGCAACGCAGGTGATGGCATCGTCGTCCCCGGCCCAGCGGGCAAAGATCAAACCCGCCGCGGTGGCCAGCAGATGATCAACATCGTCGAAGGTGAAGCCGGCGGCGTTGCCTGGCAGGCCAGCCAATTGCATGCGGTTGCCGATCTTCTCGGCTTCGGTGTTGTAACTGTCGAAGGCCTTGGCCAGCAGCGGGAACAGGATGTCCGAAAAATGCCCCTCGCCCTTGGCCAACACGGCGGGATGAGCATCGAGACAGTTCTGTACCCACGCCGTGCCCCAGCGGGTGGCGCCGACGATGAACAGCATGCGCTTGTCAAATATCCGGCGCAGACGATCGTGGGCCCGGGCGAAATCATCCGCCGCCCTCGCGCCAGCCGGTTTTCCGGCCCGCCCCTCGGCGCGCGCCCCACGTTGGGTCTCGGCGCGGCCGGCGGCATCGTCTTGGTTCGATCCATCCACGGCGGCGAATTCTAGCTTATCGGCGGGCCTTCACCAACGAATCCCGTTATCAGGCTATCGATGCAGCCGCTGCGGGATCATCTCATACATCCGCGGCGACGAAGCGATAGTTGTTCCGCCCGGACTCCTTGACCCGATACATGGCCTTGTCGGCGCCCCGCACGAGAGCCTCGGCATCCGCCGCATCGTCTGGAAAAATGGCGATTCCGATGCTCGCGCCGATGGTCACCGCCGCTCCCTTGATCTTGAACGGACGGCCGAGCACCGCCAGCGCCTCGGCGGCCACGCGCGCCGCGTCATCGCGCCGCGCAACGTCGGTCAGCACGACGGTGAATTCATCCCCTCCGAAGCGTGCCAGGGTGTCTGTCGCGCGAATCGCTTCCGAAAGGCGGATGCCGACCTGACGCAAAACCTCATCACCGGCTTCGTGACCGTAGGTATCGTTAACCGGTTTAAAGCCGTCCAGATCGACGAACAGCACCGCCACACTGTTGCGATTTCGACGCGCCCCGGCGATGGCCAGACTGAGCCGATCCATGAACAGCGTCCGATTGGCCAGTCCGGTCAATTCGTCGTGCGACATCAGAAACTGGTTCTGTTCCTCGACCAGCCGGTATTCGGTGAGGTCAATACCGGTACAGAGCAACCCATCGGGCCGGCCCGCCGCGTCAACAAGGACGGCGTATTCGAAGGCAATGATCCGCCGTTCGGCGGCATCCGCGCCCATATCAATTTCGACCTCGTGGCGCGCGGTGGGGTCGATATAGCCCGTCAACAAGCCGTTCATGTATATCCGGGCCGCTCCTCTTTCGTCCTCCGCCAAGGCCATCTCGACCCAGTCCCAGCCAACCACTTCGTGTTCCGGCCGCCCCACCGCTTCGAGGCCGCGCCGATTAATCATGGTCACCTGCAAATCACGATCGAGGGAAACGAAGATGGCGCCGGCAATGGCGAGAAGGCTCTCGGCCCGTTGTTGGCCGTGCCGCGCTTCAGCCTCGGCGTTTTTGAGATCGGTAATATCATGGATCACGACGACGGAGCCTTCGGGGACGCGCCGATGATCGGCGCGGCGCCAACGCCCGTCCGCGTCGACGTAATCGTCCCGCCCTTCCGACCGACGCCAATGGGCGAGTCCACGGGCGACCGCGGCATCGTCGCCGTCAGCACCTGCCGTCGGGCGCAACCCAGCCGCCAACGCCGCCCGCAGGAATTCCTCATAGCTAATCCCCGGCACCAGCACGCTAGCGAGTGCCGCATGGATGTCGGTGAAGCGGTCATTGAAGGCAACCAAACAGTCGTCCCCATCCCAGATGGCGACGGCGACCGGCCATGTCGCCGATGGTGTCGGCCGGAGTTGTTTATCACCTTCAATATTCATGACATGACCGGTTCACGGCGTCGCTCGGGAACGCCTTTCAGTGGAATGACCGTGAATGAAACGCGCGCAAATATATCATCGCCAAACGGATGGTGGCGAATTTTCATTCGCGCCGGCAAGGTCGCGGCGCAAATTCCGCAAGCGCACCTTGCGCCGGACCCTTCGTCGGACATATAGTCGCCGCCATGTCGCCGTCGGATTTGGCCTTTCCTGAATTTCCCCAACGCCATCTTCTTGGCATCGAAGGCCTTTCCCCCCTCGAAATTTCCTGCCTGCTGGACCGCTCCGACGGCTACGTCGAGCAGAATCGTCAGGCCGACAAGAAGAAATCCGTGCTCGGCGGACGCACCCTGATCAATCTATTCTTCGAGGATTCGACTCGCACCCGGACCTCATTCGAGTTGGCCGGAAAGCGCCTCGGTGGCGATGTCATCAACATGTCGGTCAGTTCCAGTTCGATCAAGAAGGGCGAGACACTGATCGATACCGCGATGACGTTGAACGCCATGCATCCAGATGTATTGGTGGTCCGCCATCCCTCATCGGGCGCCTGCAAGCTGCTCAGCGAAAAGGTCAACTGCGCGGTCGTCAATGGCGGCGACGGCAGCCATGAACACCCGACGCAGGCCCTGTTGGACGCCCTGACCATCCGCCGCCGCCTGGGCCGTCTGCAGGGCCTCGTGGTCGCCATCTGTGGCGACATCCTGCATTCCCGGGTAGCGCGCTCGAACATCCACCTGCTGACCACCATGGGGGCCCGGGTCCGTCTCATTGCGCCGAAGACCCTGTTGCCGGCGCAAGTAGAGCGGCTCGGCGTCGAGACCTTTTCCGACATGAGCGAAGGCCTCGACGGCTGCGACATCGTCATGATGCTGCGCCTGCAACAAGAACGCATGCACGGCAGCTTCTTCCCCAGCGTGCGGGAATATTTCCGCTTCTTCGGCCTCGATTATGAAAAACTGGCGCGGGCCAAGCCGGATGCCTTGATCATGCACCCGGGGCCGATGAACCGGGGCGTGGAGATTGATGCCGAAGTCGCCGACGACTTTGGCCGCAGCGTCATCCGCGAACAGGTGGAAATGGGTGTCGCCGTGCGCATGGCGGTGTTGGATATCCTCTCCGCCAACCGCGATTTGCCGGGCGAGAGGAACCTCTGATGGCGCGCCCCGCCGCCGCCCTGCCCGGTCGTATCGCCTACATCAACGCGCGTGTTGTCGACCCGGCGTCGGACCTTGATGCACCCGGCGGTGTCATCACCGAGGGCGAGGACATTGTCGCCGTCGGCGGCGAGGTGACCCACGACAACATTGGCGCCGACACCACGATCATCGACTGTGACGGCGCCGTGCTGGCCCCGGGATTAGTCGACATTCGCGCCTCGCTGGGCGAACCCGGCGAAGAGTATAAGGAAACTTTCGCCACCGCCGGGCGCGCCGCCACCGCCGGCGGCGTCACCACGGTGCTCTGCCTGCCCGACACCGAGCCGGTGATCGACGACATGTCGGTGGTCGAATTCGTCGCCCGCCGGGCAAGATTGCTGGGGCTAACCAAAGTTTATCCCTACGGCGCCATCACCAAGGGGCTCGGCGGCAAGGAAATCGCCGAATTGGGCATGCTCGCCGAGGCCGGTGCCGTCGCCTTTACCGATGGCAAGTTCGCCGTCGCCGACGCGCGGGTGATGCTGCGGGCGATGCTGTATGCCGCCACCTTCGACCTATTGCTAGTGCAGCACCCGGAGGAACCGGCGCTGGCCGCCGACGGCGTGATGAACGCCGGCGAGACGGCGACGCGGCTGGGGCTTTCCGGCATTCCAGCAGCTGCCGAGGTCATCATCATCGAGCGCGACATTCGTCTGCTGGAAACCGCCGGTGGTCGTCTGCATTTTGCCCACATCTCGACCGCGCAGTCGGTCGACGTAATCCGCGATGCAAAGGCGCGAGGTCTCGCGATTACCTGCGATACGGCACCGCCCTATTTTGCCCTCAACGAGGCCGCCATCGGCGACTACCGCACCTTCGCAAAGCTGCGCCCACCGCTGCGCGGCGAGGACGATCGCCAGGCCATCGTCGCCGGGCTGATGGACGGCACCATCGACTGCATCGCTTCCGACCATCGGCCGCAGGACGAGGAAGCCAAGCGGCTGCCGTTCACCGAGGCGGCGGCGGGCGGCATCGGCCTGGAAACCATTCTGGCGATTACCCTTGAGCTGTATCACAACGGTCACCTATCCCTGATCGAGGCGCTGCGTCTGGTCACCCAGCGCCCGGCCGATCTGATGGATTTGACGGCGGGCCGGATATCCATTGGCCGGCCGGCCGATCTGGTCCTGTTCCAGCCCGACCGGGGCTGGAAGGTCATCGGCAGCGACCTATCGTCGAAATCCAAGAACTCGCCCTTCGATGAACGACCGGTTCAGGGCCGGGTCATCCGTACCGTCATCGACGGCCGTACCGTCTTCGAACTGGAGGCGTGACCCCGTGGACAGCGTCTCGCCCACGGTCACCCTGGCGCTTGCCGCCATCGCTGGCTATCTGCTGGGCTCGGTTCCTTGGGGACTGGTGCTGACGCGCCTCGCCGGGCTCGGTGATATCCGCGAAATTGGTTCCGGCAACATCGGCGCCACCAACGTGCTGCGGACCGGCAACAAGTTCCTGGCCCTATTGACGCTGATCCTCGACGTCTCCAAGGGCGGCGCCGCTGCCTGGGCCGCAATGGAACTGGCGCCGCAGACAATCGCGATTGAGGCCGGCCTGATCGCGGGGTTCACCGCCGTTCTGGGGCACAACTTCCCGGTCTGGCTGGGCTTCAAGGGCGGCAAGGGGGTCGCGACGACGTTGGGTGTGTTGCTCGTCGCAGCGTTCCCCGTCGGCGCGTTGACCTGCGCCACCTGGCTGCTGGTTGCCGGCACGCTGCGCTACTCATCACTCGCGGCAATGGCCGCCCTCGGCGCCGCGCCGGTCTACGCGTGGTGGCTGCTCGACGAGCGCTACGCCGTGATGGCCGGCGGTCTCGCTATCTTGTCGATTATCCGCCACCGCGCCAATGTCAGGCGTCTGCTGGCCGGAGAAGAGCCGAAGATCGGCAAGGGCGGCGCTGGTGAAACGTCGAAGATTGACGCCCACACACCGTAACCACCGTCGCGTAAATTCAGCCCCCTTTCGTCACCGCGCCGAAGAGTCTAAGATCGTATACAATCCTGGGGTGCTGTTCGTGATCTCGGGATATTGCCTATTTTGAGGATGCGATGGCCATGCCCGATAGCGGCCCCACGAATGCGTCTGAAACCGCCAGCACTGCCGCGGCCGCCCCATCACGGCGCCGTGGAATCGGTATTGGCGGCGTCGTGGTGGTGCTGGTCATCCTCGCGGCCGGTGGTCTCGGCGCGTGGGAATTCAGCCAACGCCTCGCCTTCGTGTTCGAGGAAGATGCCCGCATTCATGCCGACCTGATTACAGTCTCCTCGCGTGTCGAGGGCTGGGTCACCGACATTTCGGTCAAGGAGGGTGACAAAGTCGAAACCGGCTCGGTCCTGGTCAAGATTGACGACCGGGAATCACGCCTGACGCTCAACCAGATGCAAGCCCAGCTGGGCGGCGTCAAGGCCGAGCAGAAACGCCTCGTCGCCGAAAAACACCTTGTCGACAAACAAACCTCAAGCCGCATGGCGTCCGAGCGCGCTCGCCTTGCCGCCGCCAAGGTTGTCGTGTCATCGCTGAAACCGCAGCGTGATCTGGCGGCGAACGAATTGAAGCGCGCCAAGCAGCTGTTTGAACAGAAAGTGACGTCGCGACGCCAGTTGGACTTGGCTCAAACTCAACAAGAACGCGTCGACCGGGAATACCGCATCGCCGTCGCGGAAATGAAATCCGCCGAGGCCCGGGTTCTGGAAGCCGAAGCCGAACGGGCGCGGCTGGAAGTGCTGGAAGGCGATCTCGGCATGCTGCAACAACGCGAAAACGAGTACGCGGCGCGCATTTCGCAGCGAGAGGTCGACCTGGAGGATCGCGTCATCAAAAGTCCGGTCAACGGCGTCATCGATAAGACCTTCGTCGAAATCGGCGAATTCGTCGAACCCGGCCAGCGATTGGCCCTGTTGCATGATCCGGACAACGTCTGGATCGAAGCCAACATCAAGGAAACGGAAATCCGCCGCCTCGTGCACGATCAGACCGTGGACGTCACCATCGATGCCTATCCGGACGAGGTATTCGAGGGCCGTATCGTCAATATCGGCAGCGCCACCACGGCGGAGTTCGCCCTGTTGCCAACGCCCAATCCCAGTGGAAACTTCACCAAGATCACGCAGCGGCTTCCCGTCCGCATCGCCATCGCGCAACGGGAGGGACGCCTGAGGCCGGGCATGATGGTCGAGGTCAAGATCGCCACGGAACAGTGACGCGGTCCCGCTCGACGTCGATCCACGAATTCATTCGACGCCTGAACTAAGGCCGGGCAGGCTAGGCCGATGACCAAGCTACCCTCGCCGACGCCATTACCCGCTGACGATCCCATGGATCCAAGCGCCGGCATCGATGCCCAGTTCGAGCGTTATGGCCCGGCATATCGCTGGCTGGTGACCATTTCCGGCATGGCCGGCGCCATGTCGATGATCCTGTCGGCGACCATGGTCAACGTCGCCGTGCCGAGCATCATGGGCGCCTACGGGGTCGGTCAGGACGTTGCCCAATGGGCGGCCACCGCCTTCATCTCCACCATGGTCGCCAGTCAGTTGCTGAATGCCTGGCTAACCGGCGCCTTCGGCCGTCGCTTCACCTTCACGCTGACCCTGTTGATGTTCATTCTGGGCTCCATCGTCTGCGCCCTCGCCCCCAACATCGACACGCTGATCGCCGGGCGCATCATGCAGGGCTTCGCCGCCGGCGTGATCCAGCCGTTGGTAATGACCACCATCGTCGAGGTGTTTCCGGTAAATCGGCGCGGGTTCGCCGTCGGGCTTTATGGCATGGGTGTCACGCTGGCACCGAGTTTCGGGCCGCTGTGTGGCGGCCTCGTCATCGATGCCCTGTCGTGGCGCCATATTTTCATGGCGCCGTTGCCGCTGGTTATCTTCGCCGTGGTCATGGGGCTCGCCTTCATGCCGGCGGTGCGCCAAAGCAAACGCCAGCGACCGCCCTTTGACTGGACCGGGTTCATTCTGATGTGCGTCGCCCTGGTCTGCCTGATGACGGCTCTCGGCAACGGCCAACGGGTCGGCTGGGGATCGGACCAGACCCTGCTGCTGACCGGCATCGGTCTATGCTGCGCCGTCCTCTTCATTTATTCGCAATTGCACTCCAAGGCGCCGATCCTCGACCCGACCCTGTTTTTGGATTCTCGCTTCGCCGCCGCCATGGTCATCGGTTTCGCTTTCGGCGCCGGTAATTTCTCCACCAACTACGCCATCCCGGTGTTCGTGCAGACAATCCAGGGCTACACCGCGACACGGGCCGGTGTCGTGCTGGTACCGGCGGGATTGCTGCTGGTCAGCCTGATCTTCGTTTCTGGCCGCCTCGCCGATACGGTGCCCGCACACATTCCGATCATGATCGGTTGCGCCGTGTTCGCTGTCGCGGCGTGGCTGATGGCCGGCGCCGACGTCAACACCCCATACTGGTCGATGGCGTTGTTCGCCGTGATGTCGCGGGGTGCGATCGGGCTGGTCATGCCCAATATGGGCGCGGCGACGATTCGCGCCATGCCGCCTGAAAAACTCAGCCTGGGTTCCGGCGCCTACAACTTCATTCGTCAACTGGGCGGTGCCTTCGGTGTCAACATGACGGTGGTCGTTATCGAAACCCGTACCGCCTTTCACGCCGAGGCACTGACGGCAACCCAGACCTCGGCCAACCCGTATTCGACGGAGCTGCTGGATAAAGTGCAGAAACTGCTGCACGAAAGCGGTGTGCCGGACAGTGCATTGCATTCGGGCGCGCTCGACTACCTGGGCAAGGTGGTTCATGCGCAGGCGGCCACGTTCGGCTTCCAGGATGCGTTCCTGTGCATTGCCGTGGTCTTCGTATTCGCGCTGATTCCCGCGTGGATGCTCGGCCGGTCAAAGTAGGCGCGTCACGTGGCCTCCGGCCTGCCCCCCGTGCCCCCGCCCGCCGCCGGCCATTCGCCATGGCGGATGTGGATCGTCACCTTCGGCGCGATTTGCGGTTCGTTTCCGATCATCGCGTCGGCGATCATGGCCGCCGTTGCCGTGCCCAGCATCATGGGTGCCTATGGCGTGCCGCAGAACCAGGCGCAATGGGCGTCGACAGCCTACATCGCCGCCAATGTGGCAAGCCAGTTGCTCAACGCCTGGGCGACGCCGACGCTGGGTCGGCGCTTCGCCTATTGTTTGGCCATCTGCATCTTCTGCATCGGCGGTTTCGCGGCGACGGTGGCCCCTGGAATCGAATTACTGATCGTCGGCCGAGTGGTTCAGGGGCTCGCCGCCGGCGTGCTGCAAGGCGCGTCGCTGGTCAGCATCGTCGAGGTGTTTCCGCTGCACCGACGGCGTTTCGCGGTCAGCCTGTTCGGCACCGGCCAGATGCTGGCGATCGGCATCGCGCCCTTCATCGGCGGCGTAGTCATCGACACGTTTTCCTGGCGCGCCGTGTTCGTAGCACCGTTGGCGCCAGTCGTCCTCGCCTTCGTCATCAGCCTGGCCACCATGCCGGGCCGGCAGACCGACCAGAAACCCATCGATTTCGATTGGACGGGCTTCCTGCTCGTCGTCATCTCTCTGACATGCATCATGGCGACCGTCGGCAACGGCCAGCGCCTGGGCTGGGGATCGTTGACGATTATCGGCTTCGCCGTCGTCAGCATCATCGCCGTGACGCTTTTATTGGCGCGCCAGTTAAACGCGGAGGCTCCGCTGATTGACGTGGGCCTGTTGCGCAATCCCCGTTTCGCCGGGGCGGTTGCACTCTCGTTCATGTTCGGCCTCTCAACGTTTTCGGTCAATTATCTGATTCCGGTGTTCGCGCAAGCGGTGCAAGGTATGACGCCGACTGCGGCGGGTTTGCTGCTGCTGCCGGGTGGCCTGCTGTTGATGGTGACGACACCGCTGGCCGGGCGCATCGCCGATTTCGTGTCACCGCGCATCCTGCTTGCAGGTGCCTTCGCCACCTGCGGCATCGCCGCGCTGGTGCTGTCGGCCGCCGACGTCAATACGCCGTCGTTGGTGATCCTGATCGTTTCGACCTTCGTGCTGGTGTCGTTCGGCGTCATCCAGCCGGCGCTGGGCGGCAACATGGTGGCCAGCGTGCCGGCGACGCGCATGAACGCCGGAGTGGGACTTTATAATTTCGCGCGCCAGTTCGGCGGTTCTCTGGGTATCGCCACGACGGTGTTGGTCATCGACATCCGGACCGCCTTTCACGCGGATGCGCTAACCGCGACCCAGACGTCGGCCAACCCATATTCAACGGAGCTGCTCGACAAGGTTCAGCGCCTGCTGCACGAAAGCGGCGTGCCGGAAGCGATCCAACGATCCGGCGCGCTCAACTATCTGGGCAAGGTTGTGCATGCGCAGGCATCGACCTTCGGATATCAGGACGCATTCCTGTGTATATCCCTGGCCTTTGCCGTCGCCGTCGTCGCCTCTTGGCTGATGGGACGCTCGCATTGACGACACCGCGAGGTCGCGGATAGACGCCTCGTAACCAGCCAAGCTGCATAAAATATGCCTTGGTTCACAATGACACAGCACGGAGAGCGGCGTGCCGGACTCAGCCGACCTGTCACCGCAGCCTCCGGTTCCGGCGCCGCCGCCCAACTGGCTGGTGACGGCGACGGCGCTGTCTGGCTCCATGCCGGTGGTCATGTCCATGGCTATGGCCAACATCGCCGTGCCGTCGATCATGGGGGCTTACGGGGTCGGTCAGAACCAGGCGCAATGGGCCTCGACCGCCTTTGTCGCCACCATGGTCGTGAGCCAGCTGCTAAATTCCTGGGCCAGCCGCGCCGTCGGCCGGCGCGCCACCTTCATGACCGCGATCGTGGTGTTTTTTGCTGGCGGCGTGATTTCCGCGATGGCGCCGGCGATCGAGATCATGATCGGCGGTCGCGTGCTGCAAGGCGCCGCGGCCGGCGTATTGCAGGCAACATCGCTGATAACCATCGTCGCCGCGTACCCTGCGGCGCGGCGTCGCTTCGCGGTCAGCCTGTTCGGCACCGGCCAGATGTTGGCGCTGGGGATCGGCCCGCCGCTTGGCGGCATCGTCATCGATGGGCTGGCTTGGCCCTACGCGTTCCTGGCGCCGCTGCCACTTGTCGCCGTCGGGCTCGTTCTTGCGCCGTTCACCATGCCCGGGCGAGAGGAGACGGACGCCGCACCCAACTTCGATTGGGCGGGGTTGGCATTGTGCACGGTGGTGATTTTCTGCCTTGTCGGCACCCTCGGCAACGGCCACCGATTGGGTTGGGATGCCTATGAGATTTTGATCATGAGCGTGGTCGGTACCGCCGCCCTCGCCATTTTCATCGTCGTCGAGGTCAGCAAGGCCGACCCGGTCTTGGACGTCAGCCTGTTCCGCGACGCAAACTTCGCCAGCGTGGTCGGCATCGCCGCGTTGTTCGGCTTCACGTCGTTCGCATTCGATTACGGCATCCCAGTTTTCGTCCAGACCGTACAGGGCCTGACACCGACGGCGGCCGGATTGCTATTGCTGCCAGGTGGCCTGCTTCTGATGCTGCTGATGCCAGTCGGCGGCTGGCTGGCCGACCGATTGCCGACATGGATACCGCTGCTCGGTGGTTTTCTCATCAATGGCGGCACTGCGTTGGCCCTGTCGTCCGCCGATATCAACACATCGACGGAGATACTGCTTGCCTCTGTCACAATAACCTTCGTGTCATGGGGCCTGATTATTCCAGCGTTGGCCGGCAGTGTCATCGCGCACATTCCGACTGATCGCATCAACCAGGGTATCGCAGCGTACAATTTCACCCGCCAACTCGGCGGCGCCTTGGGAATTGCCGTGACAGTGCTGATCATCGACATGCGCACGGCCTTTCACGCCGACGCCCTGACGGCGACACAGACCGCCGGCAATCCGTTCAGCACAGAATTGCTGAGAAAGGTCGAGCGCCTGCTGCACGAAGGGGGATTGCCCGACGTTCACCTGAAATCCGGCGCGCTCAATTATCTCGGCAAGATGGTACATGCGCAGGCGACGACGCTGGGCTTCCAAGATGCCTTCCTGGCCCTCGCCATCCTGTTCGTCCTCGCCATGATACCGGCTTGGTTCATGGCCCGCGCCACGGATCGATCGGGCCGGCGCTGATAGGTTGCAAATTAATAATCGTTTCCCGTCAATACTTGACGAGAAGGACCAGCTCCCGCAGGCTCGGGGGATGACGGGAAGCGCACTCACGGAACAGGAACGCATCGACTGCTTGCGGTTGATCCGCTCGGAAAATGTCGGCCCGATCACCTACCGCCGGCTGTTGGAGCGCTTCGGCAGCGCCAAACGCGCTCTCGACGCGCTCCCTGAGCTCGCGCGCCGTGGCGGCATGAAGGAGTCGCGGCCACTGGTATCCATTGCCGCTGCGCGGCGGGAGCTGGAAACGCTGGCAACACTCGGCGGCACTGCGCTGACGCTGGGCGAACCCGGCTATCCGCCCCTATTGGCGCATATCGAGGACGCGCCGCCGGTGTTACAGGTGCTTGGCCACGCTTCCCTTCTGTGCAAAAGAGCGGTCGCCATCGTCGGCGCCCGCAACGCCTCGGCAAACGGACGCCGCTTCGCCCGCGAAATCGCCGCCGACATCGGTGCCGGCGGCTTTCTGGTGGTGTCGGGCCTAGCGCGGGGCATCGATACCGCCGCGCACGAGGGCGCGCTAACCGCCGGAACGGTCGCCGTCGTCGCCGGCGGCGTCGATGTGATCTATCCGGCGTCCAATGACAAACTGCATGCCGCCATCGTCGAGGGCGGGGCCGTCGTCGGCGAAATGCCGCCCGGCACGGAACCGAAAGCACGACATTTTCCGCGCCGCAACCGCATCATTTCCGGCATTGCGCGCGGCGTCGTGGTGATCGAGGCGGGCGAGAAATCGGGCTCGCTGATCACCGCCCGCATGGCGTTGGAGCAGGGCCGCGACGTGTTCGCCGTCCCCGGATCGCCGATGGACCCCCGCGCCCGCGGCGCTAACGGCTTGATCCGCCAGGGAGCCCTGCTGACGGAGAGCGCCGCCGACGTGCTCGACGCCCTGTCCGGCGTGGGAAGCCGGCAATTCGCCGACCCGGACGCCGCGCGGCTTTTCGACGACGAATCGCCGCAGCCCCCCGACGATACCGATATCGAGCGCGCACGCACCGCGCTCGGCGGTCTACTGGGCCATGCCCCCGTGGAGATCGATCTCCTGGCGCGGGATTCCGGTCTGCATCCTGCGCTGCTGGCATCCGCGTTGTTGGAACTGGAACTGGCCGGCCGCCTGGAACGCCATTCCGGCAGCCGGGTATCCCTCGTCGCCTGATCGATCGCGCACGCATCCGGATTTTCGAAAACGATAAACGATACTTGCTCGCCATCGGAGCAAACCATCAAAAACCCCATCATTTGGCGGAATGCGGCCATTTGAGGCACATGTTCCTCGGCCATAAATAATTGACAAAAAACAATATTTATTGATTTCGCTTGACCAAATATTGGTTTGCGCCAGACCACGTGATACGCAGGTCAAATCAGACGAAGGTTGACGAACCGGTAAATCCTCGCCAATTCTCCCCGGCTCCGGTGTACCCGGAAACCGCCCGCGGCCTTTCATCGGCCCGGCGGCGCAGGCACCCAGAAAGGATTCCACCTGCTTATGAATAACGTCGTCGTCGTCGAATCGCCCGCCAAGGCCAAGACTATTAATAAGTACCTCG
>JAYOFM010000006.1:0-55631 GCA_038117225.1 Rhodospirillales bacterium | reverse complement strand
TTATTGGTGGGCGATGAAGGACTCGAACCTTCGACCCGCTGATTAAGAGTCAGCTGCTCTACCAACTGAGCTAATCGCCCGTGAGGTCGCCCGGTGTGCGGGCGGTCGGATATAGCAAAGGGCCAAGGCTTTGTCGATACGACGTTTTCGCGTCGCCGGCCCTGCGGTCGACCCGGCGTCAGGTGTCCACGTCGACGCCGCGACGGCCGATGCCGATGTCGCGATGCACATAGACGCCGAGCAGCAATCCGAAGGCGAACATCAGCGTCAGCATCGCGGTGCCGCCGTAGGAAATCAGCGGCAGCGGCACGCCGACAACCGGGATCAGGCCCATCACCATGGCGATGTTAATGAAGACATAGAGGAAAAACGTCGTCGTCACGCCGATCGCCACCAGACGCCCGAACTGGCTGCGCGCGCGCAGGGCGATGATATAGCCGTAGACCAGCATGATCACGTAGAGCGTCAGCAGGCAAAGGCCGCCGACGAGGCCAAACTCCTCGGCCAGCATGGTGAACACGAAATCGGTCTGCATTTCGGGCAGGAAATTCAGGTGGCCCTGCGTGCCCTGGCGGAATCCCTTGCCGAACAAACCGCCGGAACCGAGCGCGATCTTCGACTGGATGATGTGGTAGCCGGCACCGAGCGGATCGCTTTCCGGATTGAGGAAGGTGATGACCCGTTGACGCTGGTAATCATGCAAAAACTGCCACGCCACGGGGGCCGCGCCCAATCCCAGGATGCCGACCAGCACGAACTTCCAGACGCGCACGCCGGCGGTGAAGAATATGGCGGCGCTGGCGGCGACCATCAACAGGGCCGTGCCCAGGTCCGGCTGGCGCAGCACCAATGCCGCCGGCAGGGCGATCAGAATGATCGGCACCACCACATGGGCCGGCCGGCCCACGTCTTCAATGCTGACGCCGTGAAAGTAGCGGGCGAGCGCCAGCACCAAGGCGATTTTCATCAACTCCGACGGCTGCAGGCTGAAATAACCGAGGCTGATCCAGCGTTGCGCGCCCATGCCGACGAACCCGGCGACCTCGACGGCGATCAATAACATCAGGCTGACCGCATAGAAGGCATAGGCGTAGCGCAGCCACAGTCGGATATCGACGAAGGCGACCACGAACATCACCGTAAGACCGAGCGCGAAACGCGCCATCTGCCGCGACGCCCAGGGATCGATATTGCCGTTGGCGGCGGAATAAAGCATGGCAAAGCCGATACAGGCCGTCAGGCAGGTCAGAAACACGAACAACCAGTGGATATGCCAGAACTTCTGGCGCAGCGTCAGATCAGGCCGGCTGAGCAATCCTTCGGCCATTGCCCTCAACCCTCGTCCCGTCGGCGAGGCGCCGGCGCTTGATCCGCCGCCCCCCGGCCCGCACGCGCGATGCCGCCCGCGGGAATGCCGGGACGCGCCGACTGTCGGCGTTGCGCCATCAACAGAATATCGCGAGCGATCGGGGCCGCCACCTTCGAGCCGCCACCGCCATGTTCGGCGATGACCGCGACCGCGTAACGCGGCTTATCGAGCGGCGCGAAACCAACGAACAATGCGTGATCCCGTTCCTTCCACTCCAGTTCCCGGTTCTTGCGCACGCCCTGTTCGCGTTCCATCTTGGAAATTCGGCGCACCTGCGCGGTGCCGGTCTTTCCGGCCATCTCCCAACCAGTTTCATCGATGCGTGACCGGTATGCCGTACCCGTCGGCTGATTGACCACCCGCGACATGGCATCGCGCACCAATGCCATATGAACCCCATTGATACCCAAATCTTTCATTGGTTTCGCGGCGTCCGTGATATCGGCGTCCCCGGCGGCATGGGTCAGGCGCGGGGACACCAGTTTGCCACCGTTGGCGATGCGGGCTGTCATGACCGCCAATTGCAGCGGCGTCGCCAACACGTAGCCTTGACCAATGCCGGCGATCAGGGTCTCACCCTGGTGCCAGGGCTCATCAAACGTTCGTCGCTTCCACTTACGGTCCGGCATCATACCTTTCTTTTCGCCGGCCAATTCCAACCCGACCGCGTCGCCGAAGCCGAATTTCCGTGCCATGGCGGCGATTCGATCGATGCCCGTCCGCTTGGCGATCTCGTAAAAATAGACATCGCAGCTTTGTTCGATCGCGCTCTCCGCATTGACCAAACCGTGGCCATGCCGACGCCAGCAGTGGAACCGGGCGTCGCCCAGTTCCACGAAACCAGAGCAGAAGAAGTTCGATTCCGCCGTAATGACGCCCTTTTCCAACGCCGCCAGCAGCACCATCATCTTGAAGGTCGAGCCGGGCGCGTATTGGCCGGCGATCGCCTTATTGGTCAGCGGGGCCCGTTCGCTGCTGATCAGGCTACGCCATTCGGCGCCCGTCAGACCGCGGTTGAAGGCATCCGGATCAAAACTGGGAGTCGACACCATGGCGAGGATATCACCATTTCGCACATCCATTACAATTGCCGCGGCGCTATGCTGCGCGAGCTGACGACTCGTCTCGCGCTGCAGTCCGGCATCAATGGTAAGCGCAATTTCGGCGCCCGGTTGGCCTTTCTGGCGGGACAATTCGCGGATCATGCGGCCATAGGCATTGACCTCGACCTGCGAGGACCCACCGGTTCCACGCAACGCGGCATCGTGAGCCCGCTCGACACCCGCCTTGCCGACCCGGAACCCGGGCAACCGCAACAACGGATCGCCATCCATTTCCTTTTCCGAGACGGCCGCGACGTAACCCAATATATGCGCCGCATCCGCGCCAAGCGGATACCGCCGGCTACGACCGACATCGATGACGACGCCGGGCAGGTCCGGCGCGTTGACCTCGATGCGGGTGACTTCCGACCAGCTCAGATTCTCGCGCACGGTAACCGGCACGAAACCGCGGCTGCGCTGAATTTCCCGCTGAATACGTCGCCGCGTGGCGGCGTCGAGCGGCAGAATGCGGCCGAGCATATCCATGACCTCGTCGATGTCCGCCTTCTGAAGGTCCTCGGGCAGCATCTGGACGCGGTAATTTTGCTGGTTATCGGCGAGCGCGACGCCGAAGCGGTCGACGATGCGACCGCGCGGCGGCGCCAGGAGCCGCATATTGATGCGGTTCTCATCCGCCAGAGTGGCGTACCGATCCGATTCAACGATTTGCAGGTAATACATGCGACCGACCAGCGCCGACAACAACACGAACTTGCCGCCCGCCAACACGGCGGCGCGGCGCCCGAACTGCTTTTGCCGATCACCGTCCCGGTTCATCCGTCAGGCCTCCCGCAGAAAGGCTCGTTGCCAGCGCTGGAACGACCAATCCAGCACCGGGAACAGTCCGATGGAAATGGCGCCCTGAACCAGGAAAGCCTCGGTTTCAAGCAGGTGGCTATGGTAGGTCGAAGTTAACACCCACGCGAACGCGCCAGCGCCGGCGGCGACAATGGCGAATCCGGTCCACACGATGAAGAAAGGTTTACCGATGAGAAACCGGCGCTGCGACGACACCAGACCGTAGACCACGAGAAATATAAACGCATTCGCCCCAAGAGGCGCACCGGACAAAATATCGAACAGCAGGCCGATAAAAAATACCGCCGGCGTCGGCATCAACTCCGGCGTATAAACCGACCAATGGTAGATCGCCATCAGCGGTAGCACTGGTGCGACACGGGCGATATCCGGCAGCGGAGTCGGCAGAATGTTGACGATCACCAGCGCCAGGGTCAGCAGCACCGGTGAAAACTGGCGCGCAAGGGCATCCAGCCGCTGCCAGAATGACCGCTTCATGGCCGGTTCGCGGCGGCCCGGTCGATATCACCGCCGGCGCCATCACGGCGCTGGCGGACGATAATGCCGTCGAGACCGAAATCCAGAATGCGCACATATTCGAGCCGCGCACGATCGACGAACGGTTGAATTTCAATACCGCCTTCGCCGACCGACGCCACCACGCCGACCGGCAGGCCCGCTGGAAACGCGCCGGCATGGCCCGATGTAACAATGCGATCGCCCTCGGCGACCACCGCGCCCAGCGGCAGATGCACCAGTCGCGGACGCTTGCTGTTGGATCCCGCCAGGACGGCACGCGTCCGACTTGGCTCGATCAAAATGGGAATGCGTGAGTTGAGGTCGGTGACCAGCAGGACCCGAGCGGAGCGCCGACCGACTTCCTGCACGCGACCGGCCAAACCGTCGCCGGTCACGACCGCTTGGCCCTTTCGGGTGCCATCCAGGGTGCCGGCATTCAGCAGCAGACTATGTGCGTACGTGCCGCCGGCATCGGCGATCACGCGGGCGGAAATATAGCTCATCTCGGCCGGCGCGTGGAAATTCAACAGGCCCTTGAGTGACCGGTTCTCCGCCTCCAACTTATGCGCCGCCGCCTGCCACTGCAGCAATCGCTCATTGGTTGCCCGCAAGCGCGCGTTCTCCTGGCGCAGATCGAGTAACGCCCGCGCCTCGACAACAGCGTTGTCGATCGCATCCAGCGGACGCGAAAGCGCATCCAAGATCGGTGCCACGGCATCGGTGACTTCAACGCGTGCGCGTTCAACCGCCGCAACGTCGACCTTGCCGAGCAAGATCAGCGCCAAAGAGGCAACGATCAAACCAAGGAACGTGAACCGCTGCGCCAGACTGCGAATCGGCGCCGCGATGCGCGTAAATGGACGGGAGCGTTCTGCCACGCCGCTTCTCCCAGTACGCCGGGTTTAAGACATCGAATTCCGCGTCATAACGCACAATTCTTAGCCTGAACAGTAAATATACCCTGAAGAACTATACGGTTACCGATAATGTTGACGAGACAAAATAGTCCGTCACGCGACGCCAAGGGGCGCCGCCACCGCCTATTAGTACATGGTCGTCAGGACATCGCGCAGCCGCTTCATTTCCTCAAGCGCGCGACCGGTGCCAAGCACCACGCAACTCAACGGATCATCGGCGATGGAAACCGGCAGGCCAGTGGCGTGCCGCAATACGAAATCGATATTACCAAGCAGCGCGCCGCCGCCGGTCAGGACGATGCCCTTATCGACGATATCCGCGGCGAGTTCGGGCGCCGTGTGTTCCAACGCCACCTTGACCGCCTCGATGATCGCGCCGACCGGTTCGGCCAGGCTTTCCGCGATCTGCGCCTCGGAAACAACGAGCTCCTTGGGCACGCCATTCATCAGATCGCGGCCCTTGATTTCCATGGTCCGGCCCTCGCCATCGTCGGGCGGACAGGCGGACCCAATTTCTTCCTTGATGCGCGCGGCGCTGCCCTCGCCGACCAACAGGTTATGATTGCGGCGGATATAGGCGATAATGGCTTCGTCCATCTTGTCACCGCCAACGCGGACGGAGCGCGAATAGACGATTCCACCCAATGACAGCACCGCGACCTCAGTGGTGCCGCCACCGATGTCGACGACCATGGACCCGGTCGGCTCGGTAACCGGCAGACCGGCGCCGATAGCCGCGGCCATCGGTTCCTCGATCAGAAAAACCCGCCGCGCGCCGGCGCTTTCCGCCGATTCCTGAATGGCCCGGCGTTCGACCGCGGTGGACCCGGACGGCACGCAGACGATGACCATGGGAGCGGCGAAGCTGCCACGGTTGTGCACCTTGCGGATGAAATACTTGATCATCTCCTCGGCGACTTCGAAGTCGGCGATGACGCCGTCCCGAAGCGGCCGGATGGCGCGGATATTGCCCGGCGTGCGCCCAAGCATCTGCTTGGCCTCCTCGCCGACGGCAAGCACCTGCTTCTTACCCTTGATTTCGGCAATGGCGACAACCGACGGTTCGTTCAACAAGATGCCGCGGCCCTTAACATAGACCAACGTGTTGGCGGTACCGAGATCGATGGCCATATCGGCCGAGAGGAAACCAAATAGTCTAGAAAACATATGGAATCATCGTCCTAACTCAAGGTGACCGGACGGAGGCCCCGGAACGGCCGCGATTCGCCCTTTATAGGGCGTCAACGCCGCCTATTCTAGGCCGAAAGCGCGTCTGGTGCCCGTTTACCTCGTTTCACTAGTAACTTGTTGAGCGCATTAATATAGGCCCGCACCGACGCGACCATGGTGTCGGTATCGGCAGCGGCTCCGTTGACGGTGCGGCCGTTTTCATCCAGGCGCACCGTGACCTCGGCTTGTGCATCGGTTCCCTGGGTCACGGCATGCACTTGATAGAGCTGCAGGCGTACCTCATGCGGGAATAGCGCCTTGATACCGTTGAAGGCCGCGTCCACCGGGCCATCGCCGGTCGCTTCGCAGGATGTTTCAGTGCCATCGATGTCGAGAGTGAGCGATGCCTTGGGGGGGCGATGCACGGTGCCGCACAAAACTTCCAACGAAATCAAGCGGATGCGATCGTTGACGCGAACGACTTCGTCGTCGACCAACGCGATGATGTCCTCATCGAATACGTCCTTTTTCAGATCGGCCAGATCCTTGAAGCGTTTAAAAGCGTCCTGCACCGCGTTGTCGCCTAGGTCATAGCCGAGCGTCACCAATTTTTCCTTGAACGCGTGGCGGCCCGAATGCTTGCCCAGCACCAACTTCGATTGGGTCAGGCCGACGGATTCCGGGGTCATGATCTCATAGGTGCCGGCGTGCTTCAGCATGCCGTCCTGATGGATGCCAGATTCATGCGCGAAGGCATTGGCGCCGACGATGGCCTTGTTGGGCTGCACGGCGAACCCCGTGATGGCGGACACCAGCCGCGATGCCTTCATGATCTCCTCGGTACGAATGCCGGTCGTATAGGGCATGGCGTCGTGGCGGGTGCGCAGCGCCATGACGGTTTCCTCAAGCGAGGCGTTGCCGGCACGTTCGCCGAGACCATTGATGGTGCATTCCACCTGCCGCGCGCCAGCGCCGACGGCGGCCAGCGAATTGGCGACCGCGAGACCGAGATCATTGTGGCAATGAACGGAGATCGTCGCCTTGTCGATATTGGGAACGCGGTTCATCAGCATGGTGATCAGCGCCGCGAACTCCGCCGGCACCGCATAGCCGACAGTATCGGGAATGTTGATCGTCGAGGCGCCGGCGTCGATCGCCGATTCGACGCAACGACAGAGAAAATCGTGCTCGGTGCGCGAGCCATCCTCGGGAGACCATTCCACGTCATCCGAAAACTTGCGGGCGTGGATGATACTTTTGACCACGGCGTCGTGCACGTCGTCGGGCTCCATCTGCAGCTTGTGCTTCATGTGCAGCGGGCTGGTCGAAAGAAACGTATGAATGCGTTTGCGCCGCGCCGGCTTCAAGGCTTCCGCCGCTCGTTCGATGTCCATGGCCGTGGCGCGGGCGAGGCCGCAGACAGTGGACTCGTTAACAACTTTGGCGATTTCGTTGACGGCCTCGAAATCACCGTCCGAGGCAATCGGAAAGCCCGCCTCGATCACATCGACGCCCATGCCTTCAAGCACCTCGGCGACGCGCAGCTTTTCTTCCAAATTCATGGAACAGCCGGGCGACTGCTCGCCATCCCGCAGTGTCGTATCGAAGATGATGACGCGATCAGCGTCTCTGGTGGTGCTCATGGTTCCGGCCTTTCCATCACGGCGCCAATGCCGACGATGCGGTCATAGCACCATGTGTCTAGCGGATTACGGTTTCTTTATTATTAACGCGACAGCGCATACCTGATCCGAAGAAACGACGCCGCGCCCCTGTTATCCAAGAGCGCGGCGCTGAATTCGGCTTATCTTTCGCGATCACTAGTTCTTGGACTTGTCCACCAGACGGTTTTCGGCGATCCACGGCATCATGCCGCGCAGGCGCTCGCCGACCTGTTCAAGCTCATGTTCCGCGTGACGCCGGCGCATGGCCTTGAAGTGAGGCTGACCAACGACATTTTCGGCCATCCAGTTCTTCACGAACGCGCCCGACTGAATGTCGTCGAGAACCAATTTCATGCGTGCCTTGACACCGGCTTCGTCGATGACCCGTGGGCCGGCATGGTAATCACCATATTCAGCCGTGTTGGAAACCGAGTAGCGCATGTTGGCCATACCGCCTTCATAGATCAGATCGACGATCAACTTGACCTCATGAACGCACTCGAAATAGGCCATCTCCGGCGCGTAGCCGGCTTCCACCAGTGTTTCGAAACCGGCGCGGATAAGATGCGTCAGACCACCACAGAGCACCGTCTGTTCGCCGAACAGATCGGTTTCACATTCCTCGCGGAAGGTCGTTTCGATGATGCCGGCGCGGCCGGCGCCGATCGCCGAAGCGTAACTCAGCGCCACGTCGAGCGCGTTACCGCTGGCATCCTGGGCCAACGCGACCAGGCTGGGGACACCGGCGCCGCGTAGGTATTCGGAACGAACCGTGTGGCCCGGCCCTTTCGGCGCAATCATGAAGACGTCGAGATCGGCGCGCGGCTCAATCAGGCGGAAATGGATGGAGAGACCGTGCGCCACCGCGAGCGCGGCGCCCTGCTTGATGTTGGGTTCGATATGATCGGCATAAAGTGCTGCCTGCCCTTCGTCCGGGCTCAGCATCATGACCACATCGGCCCACGCCGCGGCATCGGCCGGGCTCATGACCTTGATGCCCTCGGCCTCGGCCTTGGCGACGCTGCCCGAGCTCGCGCGCAGGGCGACGACGATTTCCTTGACCCCGGAATCGCGCAGGTTCAGCGCATGGGCGTGGCCCTGGCTGCCGTAGCCGATAACGGCGACTTTCTTTGACTTGATCAAATTCACGTCGGCGTCGCGATCGTAATATACACGCATCTCGAAGGTTCCTCTTGTCTCGTCCAGATCTGGCGGCGGCGCCTCGGCGCGGCCCCCGTTGAATGGTGTAACGAATTCGCGCCCTAGATGGCCTCGCGACCGCGGGCGATGGCGGCAATCCCCGTGCGGGCGATGTCGGTCAGTCCCAAGGGCGCCATCAGATGGATGAAGGCGTCGAGCTTCCCGGTGTCGCCGACGATTTCGAAAACGAATGACTCGTTGGTGCTGTCGACGGCCCGCGCGCGGAAGATATCGGCGATCCGCAGGCTTTCAACCCTTTTCTCACCGACACACACGACCTTGACCAATGCCAGCTCGCGCTCCACGTGCGGTCCCTCCAGGGTCAGGTCACTGACCCGGTGCACCGGCACCAACCGCGACAACTGCGCCTTAATCTGTTCGATGACCATTTCCGTGCCGGAGGTGACAATGGTAATGCGCGACAGATTGGCGTCGATATCGACCTCGGCCACGGTCAGGCTCGAGATGTTGTAGCCGCGACCGGAGAACAGACCGATGACCCGCGCCAGTACACCGGGCTCGTCGTCGACCAGCACGGCAATAGTGTGTTTATGGATTTCTTCGTCGGTACTCACGGCGCGTTCCTAATGGTGATTGTGATAATCGGGCTGTCCGGCCCGGGCGTGGTGCACTCAGACCAGCACCATGCCATCCTCGGAAACCGGTTGCTCGGCCTTGTCGTCCGGCCCCAGCAGCATTTCGTTATGCGCCGAGCCCGACGGGATCATGGGGAAGCAGTTTTCCGCAGGATCGATCTGCATGTCGAGAATTACCGGTTGATCGACCGCCAGCATCTCCTTAATGACATCATCGACCTCGCCCGGCTTAGTGGCGCGCAGACCGACCATGTTGAAGGTGTCCGCCAGTTTCACGAAATCGGGCAAGCTGTCCATGTAGCTTTCGGCATAGCGTCCGCCGTGCAGTAGTTCCTGCCACTGACGCACCATCCCCATGTAGAAGTTGTTGAGGATGAACACTTTCACCGGCAACCGGTACTGTCCGATGGTCGATAACTCCTGCATGTTCATCAAGAACGACGCCTCGCCGGAGATGTCGACGACCAAGGCATCCGGATGCGCGACCTGCACGCCCATGGCGGCCGGCAGGCCATAACCCATGGTGCCGAGACCGCCAGATGTCATCCAGCGGTTAGGCTTGTCGAAGCGGAAGTACTGCGCCGCCCACATCTGATGTTGGCCGACCTCGGTGGTGATGAACACGTCGTCGTGGGCCCTGGTCAGCTCATAGAGCCGCTCGATGGCGTACTGCGGCTTAATCAAGTCGCCGGACTGATCATATTTCAGACAATCGATGGATTTCCACGCCTCGATCTGCTTCCACCAGGCCTTCAACGCGCGCTGGTCAGGCTTGGCCTTACTCGACTTCCAGACCTTGATCATCGCCTCGACCACATTGGCGACGTCGCCGATGATGGGGATATCGACCTTGACGTTCTTGTTGATGGATGACGGATCGATATCGATGTGAATTTTCTTCGAATTCGGTGAGAACGCATCCAAGCGACCGGTGATCCGGTCATCAAACCGCGCGCCGACGCAGACCATGACATCGCAATCGTGCATGGCATGATTGGCCTCATAGGTCCCGTGCATGCCGAGCATGCCAAGATACTGAGAATCCGATGCCGGAAACGCGCCGAGTCCCATTAGCGTCAACGTGCAGGGATAGCCGGTCAGGCGCACGAACTGCGTCAGCAATTGCGATGCCGCGGGGCCAGAATTGATCACCCCGCCGCCGCAATAGAAGATTGGCTTCTTGGCCGAGGCGATGAGGTCGACGGCCTGTTTGATACGATCCGGGTCGCCATGGACTCGGGGATGGTATTTCTTCTGCTCCGCTTCGGCGACCTCACTCGGCTCGACGTAAAGGCCCGCCGCCAGCGCGACATCCTTTGGCAAATCGATAACGACGGGGCCGGGCCGGCCGGACCGGGCGACGTGAAATGCCTCGTGGACAACGCGGGCGAGATCGTTGACGTCCTTGACCAGATAGTTGTGCTTGGTGCACGGCCGGGTGATGCCCGTGGTGTCGCATTCCTGGAACGCATCGTTCCCAATCAGATGCGTCGGCACCTGGCCGGTAATGCAGACGATTGGAATCGAATCCATCAATGCGTCGGTCAGGCCGGTCACCGCGTTGGTGGCACCGGGGCCGGAGGTCACCAGCACCACGCCGACCTTGCCGGTGGAACGGGCATAGCCTTCCGCCCCATGCACGGCGCCGCCTTCCTGGCGCACCAGGATGTGACGAATGGAATTCTGCTGGAACATGGCGTCATAAAGCGGCAATACGGCGCCACCGGGATAGCCAAAGATGACTTCGACTCCCTGATCCACCAATGCCTTCAGCATGATTTCGGATCCGTTCAGGGCGGGCTCATCCATCACAATCATTCCTTCGTTTGCGCCGATGCTCTTTCGACGTCCGCTCTCATTCAATACCGCGATACCAAGTCCGCTTCGCCGCGGCGGAAAGGCCTGACGGTGGACCGAGTGGACACGGCCGGTCCTCGGAAGGGCCGGCCGCGGCAGTCATCGCCAAGCCTCTCGGAAGCTTGGGAGGGCGCAAAATAGTGGCTCAAGGGGGGGCGGTCAACAAAAACTGACGAATAAATATAAAGGTTTTTTCTATAATTCTTTCCGATAATTGCGTATTAATTAAAAAATCCGCATGAATCTGATTCCTGAACCAGGTCATTTGCCGTTTCGCCAGGTGCCGCGACGCTTTTTTCGCCTCGCTCACGGCCGCCTCGCGGGTTTCCCGGCCCTCGAGATACGCCCGCAATTCAGGATAGCCGACCGCCTTGGCGAGCGGCGAGCGCGGCGGGATATCCCGCGCCGTCAGTTCGCGAACCTCGTCGAGCGCGCCGCCGGCGATCATGCCGTCGAAGCGGCGCTCGATGGTGGCGTAGAGTTCCTCGCGCGGCGGCATCATCAGGATGGTGGCGTGGCGGCCGGCAACACCGGCAACCGCTTCCCCGTCCCGCCTCCAATCGTCGAGTGTGCGTCCGGTGGCACGGACGACCGCCATGGCACGCACCAGGCGCTGTCGATCGCTCGCCGGCAGACGCGCGGCCGCGCCTTCATCATATGACGCCAGTTCTTCTCGAAATGCCTCGCCGCCGATGTCGTCCATGCGACGCTGGGTTTCCGCTACAACCTCGTCCGGAACCGGAGGCACCGCGGCGATGCCGTCGGTCAGGGTCCGTAGGTAGAGCCCCGTGCCACCGACGACGATCGGCAGCGCACCGGCCTCGCGCGCGTCTGTGACCGCCTGTCTCGCCAGTTCCAACCAACGTCCGGCCGAGCAAGGATCCTCGGCCTCTAGAACACCATACAAACGATGCCGCACCCGGGCCATGTCGGCTGCGTCCGGTCTTGCCGTCAGCACCCGCAGGTCCCGATAAACCTGCATGCTGTCGGCGTTGATGATCCATCCACCGAATTCCTCGGCGACGGCCATCGCCAGCGCCGATTTCCCGCACGCGGTCGGGCCGGCGATGATGACAAGCGGTTGTAAATCAGGCACTGTCTCGCCGCTCATTCTAAGGATCCGCCAATCTCGCCATGGACGCCGTCATTACACTGATCGGCCCCCGCCCCGGGGCGCTCGACGCCGCCATTGTCGCCGACGCTGGTGCCCGGCTCAACGCCCTCGGTGCGAACGTCGCCGAGGCGGAATGGCTTGGCCCCGACGAAGCCACGGATATGGTCTATTCCGGGGTTTCCCTGGTCGATGCCGAGGCCGCCGTGCGGTCGGCCATCGGTGACCGACAGATCGACGTCATCGCGCAACCGCTCACCGGGCGGCGCAAGCGCCTGATGCTGTCCGACATGGATGCCACAATTGTCGCCGAGGAGACCCTCGACGAAGTCGCCGCCCATGCCGGCATCGGCGCGGCCGTTGCCACCATCACGCGGCGTGCCATGGCCGGCGAAATTGATTTTCCGACGGCGCTGCAAGAGCGTGTTGCGATGCTGACGGGATTAGAAGAATCCGCTCTGGAAACCGTCTACAACCAGACGACCATCAACCCCGGCGCCGAGGTGGCAGTGCGCACCATGGCCGCGCATGGCTGCCACGCGGTCTTGGTTACCGGCGGCTTCGACTACTTCACTGCCCGCATCGGCCCGCGGATCGGATTTCATGAAACGCGCAGCAACATCTTCGAGATCGAGGCAGGCCGCCTGACCGGTCGTGTCACGGAGCCAATATTCGGACGCGACGGCAAGGCGGAAACGCTGCGCGATGTAGCGGCTGCGCGCGGCATCCCACTCCACGAGACGATGGCTGTCGGTGACGGGGCAAACGATCTGGAAATGGTCAAGATGGCCGGCATGGGCGTCGCCTATCGCGGCAAGCCCGTGTTGCGCGACGCCGCGCCCGCGCGGCTGGACCACGCCGATCTGACCGGGTTGCTTTACATTCAGGGATATCGGCGCGCCGACTTCGTCGACG
This sequence comes from Rhodospirillales bacterium, assembly GCA_038117225.1. Taxonomy (GTDB): domain Bacteria; phylum Pseudomonadota; class Alphaproteobacteria; order Rhodospirillales; family Casp-alpha2; genus JAYOFM01. Next base: position 42,412 of record JAYOFM010000006.1, on the reverse strand, counting down.
CCGGCTAATGTCTTCGCCTAGCTCTTGCCGATCTTGACGGCAACGAAGCGCATCTGGCCCTGCCCCTCGATCAACAGCAGCACGGATTTGCGGCCCGACTTCTTCGCCTCCGTCACCTTGGCGGCGATCTGATCAGGCGATGACACCGCTTCCTGGCTGACCTCGACGACGCGATCGCCCGGGCGAATGCCCTTCTCCGCCGCCGGCCCCGCATCGTCGACGGCGGTCACGACGACGCCCTTGGCGTCCTCGCCCAAACTGAACTTCTCGCGCACCTTGTCGTTGATGGCGGCGAGTTCGAGGCCGAGGTCCTCGACCTTGGTCGCTCCCCCTTCGGTGCGACGAGCGACTTCGGTCGGCTTCTGATCTTCTTCGAGTTCGCCGATGTGCACCTTCAGCTTGACCTTCTTGCGGTCACGCCAGACTTCCACCGGCACATCGTTGCCGACTTCCGTTTCCGCCACCATGCGCGGCAGCCGGCGCATTTCCGAGACCTCGCGACCGTTGAATCCGATGATCACGTCGCCGGCCTTGATCTTGGCTTTCTCGGCCGGACCGCCCGCGACCACACTGGCGACCAATGCGCCAATGGCTTTCTCGAGCCCAAAGGATTCGGCCAGCTCGTCGGTAACCGTCTGAATGCGAACGCCGAGCCAGCCGCGCTTGACCTCGCCGAACTTGATCAGTTGGCGGATCACCGGTGACGCGACGGCGGACGGGATGGCGAAACCGATGCCGACGCTGCCGCCGGTCGGCGAGAAAATCGCCGTGTTGATGCCGATCACCTCGCCGTCGAGATTGAACATCGGGCCACCGGAATTACCGCGGTTGATCGACGCATCGGTCTGCAGAAAGTCATCATAAGGGCCGGCGTTGATGTCGCGACCGCGGGCGGAAATGATGCCCGCCGTCACCGTGCCGCCGAGGCCGAAGGGATTGCCGATGGCGATAACCCAGTCGCCGACTTCCGATTTATCGGAATCGCCAAATTCGACTGGTGAAATTTTAAGCTCGGTTTCCACCTTGAGCACCGCGAGATCGGTCTTGGGATCGCGCCCGACGAGCTTCGCCGGCAGACGGGTGTCGTCGTGCAGGATGACGGTGATTTCCTCGGCGTCCTGGATCACGTGATTGTTGGTGACCACATAGCCCTTGTTATCGACGATAAAACCCGACCCCAGGGACGTGGCGCGGCGTGATCGCTGTTGCGGCTGGTTGCGCTCGAAGAAATCCTTGAAAAAATCCTCGAACGGCGATCCCGGAGGCAACTGCGGTAATTCCGGACCGGCGCGGCCTTCAACCTTCTGGGTGGTGGAGATATTGACGACCTTGGGCAGCAGCTTCTTGGCCAGGCCAGAGAAACTTTCCGGCGCCGACTTGGCGTTGGCGACACCGGACCAGGCGATCAGCGCGAGGGCCAACAGCCCGGCCCACACCCACGGTCCGACCCCGGACTGATCCACACGGGTAGCTGCAACGGCTCTGGAATAACGTTTCATGGTCAATCAACACCTTCTTGCATGCCGCGCCGCGACAGGGAATCCAACGACGAACCGGGATTGATATAGCCCATTTCCACCGATATTCCAGTCCGCGAGGCCTAGATCACATGAAATTGTGGTAGAACTAGGGCCACGGCCCCGATTCTAGCCCCGCACCACCCAGACGATGGCCACGCCCACGGCAGCGGCGACCAGACCCGCGGTGCGCAGATTTGCCGAGGGTTGTTCGAACACCTGCGCCATCATCCGCTTCATGCCATCGGGGAAAAGCGCATAAAGCGCCCCCTCGATGGCAATCGCGAGACCGATCGCCGCAACCAGGTCAGGCATCGGCGACCGCGTTGATCATTGCGCCGCCGGCTTCCCCTCGATGGAGCCGAAGTAGCGGAAGAAGTCGGACTCGGGCGTCAACACCATGGTCGTACCCTCGCCGAACGCCTCGCCATAGGCCTCCATGGAACGATAGAAGTCGAAGAACTTAGCATCTCGGCCGTAAGCGTCCCCCAACACGCGGTTGCGTTCGGCGTCTCCTTCACCTTGCAGGATTTGCGACTGACGTCGCGCTTCCGCCAAGATGACAGTGCGTTGCTGTTCCGCCTTGGCCTTGATCTTAAGTTTCTCTTCCTCGCCCTTGGCGCGGATCTCCGCGGCACTGGCGACACGGTCGGAGCGCATGCGGTTATACACCGCCTGCGCCGTCGTTTCCGGCAGGTCGGTGCGCCCGATGCGGACATCGACCACCTCGATGCCAAATTCCTTCGCCTGCGCCCTCATCTGGTCGGTAATCTTGCCCATCACCCGGGCACGCTTTTCGGTCAGCATGTCGGGAAGCTGAATCTGACCGACCTCGGAACGAACGGCGGCGTTGAGCCGTGAACCGAAGACCTGGCGGAAGTTGGCGTCGGTCTGGGCGCGTTTGCGAAATTCCAACGCATCCAGAATGCGATAGCGGGCGAAGGCATCGACATTGATGCGCTTCTGATCGACCAGCACCACCTGCTGCACCGGCGGATCCAAGTCGAGGATACGCCGATCATAGTATTCCACGTTTTGCAGGAACGGCAGCTTGACCTTGAGGCCCGGCTCACGCTCGAGCCGCACCGGGTTGCCGAATTGCAGGACCAGCGCCTGCGTCGTTTGATGCACGGTAAACAATGCGCTGTAGGCGACCACGCCGCTGACCACGAGGATCAACGCGATGATGGCGAAAATCGGCTTTTTCATTGTCCGCTTCCTTTCGCCTTTTGGCGCTTTTGAATTTCCGGCAACGGCAGATAGGGCACCACGCCACTACCACTGGCGCCGCTATCGATGATGACTTTTTCGGAATTCTGGAGAACCTCTTGCATTTTCTCCAGGAACAACCGGCGCTGCGTGACTTCCTTATTGACGGTGAAACTGTCGTAGACCGAGATGAAGCGCTTGGCCTCACCCTGGGCATCCTTGATGACCCGTTCCTTGTAGGCCTCCGCCTCGGTGATCTGTTTCTGCGCTTCACCCTTGGCGCGGGGAACGATGTCATTCGAATAGGCGATGGCCTCGTTGATGGATCGTTCCTGATCCTGTTTGGCACGCTGCACATCATTGAAGGCATCAATGACTTCCGCCGGCGGATCGACTTTCTGCATCTTGACCTCGGCGATGGTGATACCGGCGCCGTAATCATCAAGAATCTGTTGCAACAACTCGCGCGTCTTGCGCTCGACCTCGTCGCGACGCCGGGCGATGACATCTTCCAGCGGCGTCTGGCCAACGACCTCGCGCAGGGCGCTCTCGGCCGCCAGTTTGGCGGTGCCTTCGGGGTCACGGATATTAAATAGGAAATGCTCGGCGTTCTTGATGCGCCATTGCACCACCAGATCGATATCGATGATGTTTTGGTCGCCGGTCAGCATCAGACTTTCCTGCGGCACATCGCGACCACTCAGGCCACGGCCGACCTCGCCCGCGCCGCGGAAGCCGATGTTAATGGTGTTGGTGCGCTCCACATTCGGCTTGATAACCTCGCCGATGGGCTCGGGAAGCCAGTAGTTCAGACCCGCCGACGTGCGCTTGACGAATTTGCCGAACAGCAGTTCGACACCCGCCTCGCCCGGCTGAACACGGTAGAAACCGCTGGCCAGCCAGAAACCGACCACCGCCAGCACCACCAGGATCAAACCCCGGCCGCCGCCGACACCGCCCGGCAGGAACCGTTTAACGCTGTCCTGGCCCTTGCGCAGCATTTCCTCGATATCAGGAGGCTGGGGCATGCCGGGACCACCCGGGCCGCGACCACCGCCGCCGCCCCAAGGACCTTGACCACCTCCGTCACCTCCGCCGCCGCCCCAGGGGCCGCCGCCTTGCGGTTTCCATGCCATCAAATTGATTCCCGTTTTCCTGCCTGTTTCGCATAAATGCCGATCATCGGCGATCACATCGGTTCTTGTAATTTCGCGCCCGCGCGCTACGTCCTAGGTCTGGTTCTTCGCCTGTATCGGGGTTATAGGGCAGCCGTACCCCAGTGGCAACGCAACCGCCGGATGGCGTCAATCCAACTTCGACGCCACTGATATCGTCATCTTAAAAGGGAATTGCAAGTTATGGCAGGCGTGACCGAGGAAGAAATACTCGCGGCATTGGCAGCGGTCGTCGATCCGGATAGCGGAAAAAGCATTGTCGAAGCCGGCATGATCGCCGGCTTGCAGACCCGCGACGGCCATGTTGCCTTCGCCATCGAGGTATCGCCGGAACGCGGTCCCAAGCTGGAACCGCTGCGCAAGGAGGCTGAAAAAGCGATCTATGCCCTCAAGGGCGTGATCTCCGCCACCGTGGTGCTGACGGCCGAGCGCGCACCCGGCGCGGGCGGCCAGCAGACCCAACCAGGCCAGCCGGTACCGCCGCACGCGCACGAACCCACCGGGGGCAATCCCCCCAATCCGTTGTCGAACGCGGCGCTGCCGGGTATCGGTAGCATCATCGCCGTGGCATCCGGCAAGGGCGGCGTCGGTAAATCGACGACGGCGGTCAATCTGGCGCTAGCATTGGCCGCCGGCGGTCGCCGCGTCGGCCTGTTGGACGCCGATATCTACGGCCCGTCCATGCCGCGCATGATGGGCATATCCGGCAAACCCACGTCGATCGACGGCAAAACCCTCGATCCACTGGAAAATTATGGCATCAAGGTGATGTCCATCGGCTTCATGATCGAGGAAGACACGCCGATGATCTGGCGCGGTCCGATGGTGCAGTCGGCGCTGGAACAGATGCTGCGCGAGGTCAATTGGGGCGAAATCGACGTGCTGGTGGTCGACATGCCGCCGGGCACGGGTGACGCCCAGCTGACCATGGCGCAGAAGGTACCGTTGACCGGCGCCGTCATCGTCTCGACGCCGCAGGACATCGCCCTGCTGGACGCCCGCAAGGGCCTCAACATGTTCCGCAAGGTCGACGTGCCGGTGCTCGGCATGATCGAGAACATGAGCTATTTCCTGTGCCCGCACTGCGGCGAGCGATCGGACATCTTCAGCCACGGCGGTGCCCGCCTGGAAGCAGAAAAGCTGGGCATGGTGTTCCTCGGCGAAATTCCGCTGCACATGGATATCCGCGAGACCTCCGATGGCGGCACACCGATCGTCGTTTCGCAGCCGGAAAGCGAACACGCCAAGAGCTATCGCTCGATCGCCGAACTGGTGTGGTCGCAGATCGAGGCCAGCCTCGCCAGTCAGGCCGCGCAGGCGCCGCGCATCGTCATCCAATAGGGCGTATTGCAGGCTGGGCGGTCGGCGGAGGCGCGCCTATACTGCGCGGCATGAAAGCGTATCCCTCGCTCGCGTTTGTCGGTGTCATTGCCACGCTGCTGATCGTCGCCGGCGGAACGACGATGGCCAGGGCGCAGGAAGGCGTGCGCGCCCTGCCGCCGAGTGAATGCGACGCCGTGCGCCACGCGCTGGAAGCCGGCGTGCCGGTCGGTCCCGGCTTTCGCCGCCGCACCATCGAGTTCCCGACCAACGATCAAGGCATTCAGGGAAAGCTGTGTCGCCTGCTGGCAGTCGGCACCGGCGCGCATATGGAAGGCGAACGCATCCGTACCCTGGCCGATATGCAGGGCTACCTGCGCCAGGCGCTGGAAACCGCCGGCTGGTACGAAACCGATCAGACCAAGCGTTTTGCCTCGGACGGCAAGCACGGCCGCCACGTATTCGCCCTATTCAAGGTTAATTCGATCTGTGTCGCCACCACTGTGGTCGGTTTGGTCGAAGGCGCGACGCCGGACAAATCGGCCATTCACGACGGCGCCGTCTATCTCGGCAATTTGAAACCCCACGAACGGGAATGGTGGGTCGCGGTCGACTGCTTCCACCTTTAGGACTGGCGTTCCAGCGTCACGAAGGAATAGGCCGGACCGTCTTCCGTTTCGGGCTGCTGGCGTTCGCGCGCCACTTCACGCCATTCGGCCGGATCGATCGGCGGAAAGCGGGTATCGCCGTCGATCATATCGTGCACCTCGGTCAGATAAATTCGGTCGGCGCGCGGCAGCACCTGCGCGTAAATCTCACCCCCGCCGATGATCATCGCTTCCTCAACGTCTGTGGTGCGGCAAAGCTCCAACGCCTCGTCCAGGCCGGCGACGACATCGATACCCTCGGCACTGAACGTGCCGTCACGGGTGATGACGATATTGCGCCGTCCAGGCAGGGCGCGGCCGATGGATTGATAAGTCTTGCGTCCCATGATCACCGGATGGCCCATGGTCACCCGCTTGAAGAACTTCAGATCGCCAGACAGCCGCCACGGCAGGCCACCGGCGCGGCCGATCATCCGATTTTCGGCCATGGCGACGACGAGGGTGATTTTCATGCCAAGGGATCGCGGATTAGACCGCGATCGGCGCCTTGATGTGGGGATGAGCCTCGTAGCCGGTCAGCTCGAAATCCTCGAAGCGGAATCCGAAGATATCGCTGACGTCGGGATTGATGCGCATCTCGGGCAGCGCCAAGGGCTCGCGCCCCCGTTGTAGATCAGCCTGTTCCAGATGGTTCACATAGAGATGCGCATCGCCCAGGGTATGGACGAAGTCGCCGGGTTCGAGCCCCGTCACCCGCGCCACCATCATGGTCAGCAGCGCGTAGGAGGCGATGTTGAACGGCACGCCGAGGAAGACATCGCAGCTGCGTTGATAGAGCTGGCACGACAGCCGCCCCTCGGAAACATAGAACTGGAACAGGCAGTGGCACGGCGGCAACGCCATGCGCTCCACGTCGGCCGGGTTCCAGGCGGTGACGATGTGGCGTCGGGAATTGGGGTTGGTCTTGATGGACTCGATGACCTCGGCGATCTGATCAATGGCGCCGCCGTCGGGGCGCGGCCAGGAGCGCCACTGATGACCGTACACCGGCCCCAGGTCGCCGGCGTCGTCCGCCCACTCGTCCCAGATGCCGACCCCGTGGTCCTTGAGGTAGCCAATATTGGTATCGCCGGCGAGGAACCAGAGAAGCTCATGAATGATCGATTTGAGGTGCAGCTTCTTGGTCGTCAGCAGCGGAAAGCCGGCGCCGAGATCGAACCGCATCTGATAGCCGAACACACCCTGCGTGCCGGTGCCGGTGCGGTCACCCCGGAAGACGCCGGTGTCGCGGATGTGATCCAGAAGATCGAGGTACTGTCTCATGCGGCCATCAGTTTACGCCGCCAGTCGGCGCCCGCAAGACCGGCGGGAAAGCCCCGGAAAATAAGGGTTTCGGGACGGCCGAACTGATACCAGAGAGCACCGATGCCGCGACTCGCGATGGATCAGCCCGGCAAGTCGACATCGTGGCGTGGCCGGTCCCAATTCTCGGCGGCGGCGACGGCGCGCTCCACGTCTTCCTCCAGCATCAATCCGTCGGCAACCAGGGCACGGGCGGCGGCTTCGATGGCCGCCTTGTAAGCCTCCACATCGGCATAACGTTCCGCCGTCGCCGGTCGCGGATCACCGGTCGCGTGGCGTTCCGCCACCGTGTCGGCGAATGCCAGGGTCGAACCGGTGAACCAGTAGAGCGCGCCGTTGCCATAGCCACGCGCCCGGACATTCCATCCCGTGTAGGTCGCCAGCGGCGCCGCCACCATCGGCGCGCGAACACCGGCGATATCGTTGCCGTCGGCATCGACCTGCGGCACGAGCACGGTATAAGCATCGGCCTCGATCACGCGCGGCGGCTGCGTGGTGAATATGCCGGCGTCGGGACCGAAATCGAACAGCGGCAGCGGCGCGGCGCGAAGCGGCTTCAGCACACCCGGTATATCGGGAAACGCGGCGCGCCATTCGGTAACGCTGACCAACGTGCCATCGGCGCGGCGCGGCACCCGGCTGTCGGGCGGCGCCGTGCCGTCGCTGGCCCAGCGGTCCATGGCGTCGAGCATGGCGCGGAACAGCATCGACGTACGCACGATATTGGACGGGCTGCGGAACGCCGACGATGTCGCCGGCCGCTCCTCGTTGGGATCGGCGAAATGCTGCGACGACGACCACAGATAGATCCGCGCCATCGGATGATCGTCGATGTCATTGCCCAGCGGGTCCGTATGCACCAGCGAACCCCGGCGCTGCCAGTATTCCGTCCCCGTCTGCGTGTGCAGCACCAGCGGGTCCGTGTCCGGTCGCTTGAGGATGGCATCGCTGCGGCCCGAGTGCGGGTCGGTTGTTTCCGCATAGGCAAAGGGGAAGGAATCGGCGTAGTGGTGGTGGGCTTCCCAGTCCTGACCGGCGGCGCTGGTAACGTTGGCGAAGCGATGGTTCATCCACATGCGCCCGGCGCCGGCGACGTGCGGCAGCATACCGTCGAACACCTTGCGCCCGGCCGCGTCGGCGTTGAATCCGCGATAGATGAAGTCACGGATGGCGCGCCCGGTCTGCGACCGGCCCCAGGCGTAGGCGCGTTCAATGCCGCCGCCGGCCGCCAGCGGGTTGGCGGTACCGGCGTCGTCGGCGTCGGCGTGGCGCAGGAAGCTGACCAGATCCCGCACCGCCACATGGCCGAGCCCCAGCACCAACGGATCGCGAGCCGTGTAAACCAACTCATAAATCCAGCCGGGCTCGAAACCGCCGGGCAGATAAATATGGCTGTCCGACGGCGCGATGCCGCGCTCGCCGCCCTGGCCGTCGAGACCGGTCCCCGTCTGCACCACGGCGAACGACCAGGCCTCCGGCAATACTGGTTCCCGTTCATCGCCGGGATAGCGTCGCCGGGTCAGGCTCGCTCGACGGGTATCACGTGATACCGTGGGATAGCTGTGGGTCGCCGGCCGCCCGCTCAGCGGATGGCAGGTGATGCCGGGGTTTTCGAAGATGAACTCGGATCGCACCAGACCGGTGATCGGCGCGTCGCCATCGCGCGCCACCGGCACGTCGAGGCAGAGCCGCCCGTCGCCTGGAAGGATATCCCCCTGCCAGGCCCCCCACACCACACTGTAGCCGCGCCGGAACAGGAATCCATTACCGGCATGGCCGGGCGTCATCGGGTCGTTGGAAGCCGCGGCATCGTTGAAGAACTGCAGCATGCGCATGTTGCCGCGATTGCCGTAATCGAAGAACAGGCGGCGATTGCCCTTGGCTGGATCGACGGGCTTCAGGATGCAGACGTCGGTGGAGAATTCGACCAACCCGTCGCCATTCACCGGCGCCTTGTCCAGATCGACGATTCCCGCCTGTGCCGGTGCCGCCGGATCAACGGCGATGCGCGCGCGACCGCGTAGACGCTCGTAGGCGCCGGAGTCGCCAAATCCGCGGCCGCCGGCGAAGGACTGGCGGTCTGTGATGTCGAGGACAATTCGATTGCTCATGGTCGTCGTGCTCCCGGTGTATGCGCATCTATAGCCTTAGCACGATCCGGATGAGGTTGCGAAAGTCCATGATCGGGACCATATTAGTTATGCCGGCTTGCCGGCTATGGCGATAAACGCCTTACGGAATAAGCGTAGCGGACCCGGGGGCAGTACCCGGCGCCTCCACCAAAACCCACGGCCCGTGAATGATTTCGTGGGCTTCGGCGGGGGCGAAATAGGATCGACGCGCGTAGTAAAGGTAAGGTTTTTGCCCGGCATGGTTCCGCCGTTACCGGGCCATATTCACAAATGCCAACGACAACGAGGCATTTGCTGTCGCCGCCTAACAGGCATCAGCGATAACGGGGTTCGGGGGGCACCTGGCAACAGAAGCCCCCCACTTCGTTTCCGGCCCCATTCGCGGGCACCATGCGTATCCGCCAAAGTTTCTGAAACCCGGCCTTTCAGGACCCCTGTTCGCGGGCTACAGTATGTTCACCATGGACGATACACCTCTCCGCTATGATGCCTGGATCGAACAGGCGCTGCGCCAGGTCATTCGGCGCGCCCTCAACATCGCCATGACCGAGGGTCTGCCGGGCGATCATCATTTCTACATCACCTTCCTGACCGACGAGGAAGACGTGGTCATGCCGGCCAGCCTGCGCCAGCGCTATCCGGACGAGATGACCATCGTCATGCAGCACCAGTTCGACGGCCTCAAGGTCGATGAGGATGGTTTCGAGGTGACGCTGTATTTCGGCGGGTCGCCGACACGCCTCGCCGTGCCGTTCGCCGCCGTGACCTCGTTCGCCGACCCGTCCGTCAATTTCGGGTTGCAGTTGAAGACCATGACCTTCGATGGCCTGGAAGACGGCATGGACGACGAGCTTTCGCCCGAGGATCTCGGCATCGATCCCATGAACATGCTGGACGCCGGCCAGGACATCGAAACGTCCAACCAGGATGACGCGAACGCTGACACCGCCGGAAAATCCGGCCAGGTCATCGCGCTCGATTCCTTCCGCAAGAAGAGCTAGCCCGCCGCGTCCGATTTCTCCCGTCGCGGAGCGTCATCCCCCATGCGTGGAGCGCAGATCCATGAATGACTATATCCACCAAACCCTGTTTCCGCTGGGCGACGACACCACGCCCTATCGCAAGCTGACGGCCGATCACGTCGCGGTCGCCTCGTTCAACGGCGAGGATATGCTGACGGTGGAGCCGGAAGCGCTGACCCTGCTGACCGCCGAGGCGTTCAAGGACATTTCGCACCTGTTGCGCCCGGCGCATTTGAAGCAGCTGGCGAGCATCCTCGACGATCCGGAAGCCTCCGATAACGATCGTTTCGTTGCCTTCGACCTGTTGAAGAACGCTAACATCGCCGCCGGCGGCGTGCTGCCCATGTGCCAGGACACCGGCACCGCCATCGTCATGGGCAAGAAGGGCCAGCGCGTCTGGACCGGCGGCGGCGACGAGGCGGCGATTTCCCGAGGGGTGCTGAAAACCTTCGTCGAAACCAACCTGCGCTACTCGCAGGTGGCGCCGCTCGATATGTTCGAGGAAAAGAACACCGGCAACAATCTGCCGGCGCAGATCGACCTCTACGCGGACGAAGGCGACGCCTACAAGTTCCTGTTCGTCGCCAAGGGCGGCGGCTCGGCCAACAAGACGTTCCTGTTCCAGGAAACCAAGGCGCTGCTCAACGAGGAACGGCTGGTGTCATTCATCGACGAAAAAATGCGCACGCTCGGCACCGCCGCCTGCCCGCCCTATCACCTAGCCCTGGTCATCGGCGGCACCTCGGCGGAAATGAACCTGAAAACGGTCAAGCTCGCTTCGTGTCATTATCTCGACAACCTGCCGACCGAGGGCAACGACGCCGGCCAGGCGTTCCGCGATGTGAAATGGGAACAGCGGGTGCTGAAGATGAGCCAGCAACTGGGCATCGGCGCCCAGTTCGGCGGCAAGTACTTCTGCCACGACGTGCGCGTCATCCGGCTGCCGCGGCATGGCGCCAGCTGCCCGGTCGGCATCGGCGTTTCCTGTTCGGCCGACCGCCAGATCGTCGGCAAGATCACCAGGGACGGCGTTTTTCTGGAGCAGTTGGAAGCCAACCCGGCGCAGTATCTGCCGGACGTTACCCCCGATGATCTCGGCGGCGATGTGGTCGAAATCGACCTCAACCAGCCGATGACGGACATCCTCGGCGCGCTGACCCGCCATCCGGTGAAGACGCGCCTCAGCCTGACCGGCCCGTTGATCGTCGCCCGCGACATCGCCCACGCCAAGCTCAAGGAACGGCTCGATTCCGGCCAGGGCCTGCCCGACTACATCAAGAACCATCCGGTCTATTACGCCGGCCCGGCGAAGACGCCGGAGGGCATGGCGTCCGGGTCCTTCGGACCGACCACGGCCGGCCGCATGGACGCCTACGTCGATCAGTTCCAGGCCGCCGGCGGCTCCATGGTGATGCTCGCCAAGGGCAACCGCTCGAATGCCGTGACCAAGGCCTGTCAGGCCCACGGCGGCTTCTATCTGGGTTCCATCGGCGGCCCGGCGGCGCGCTTGGCGCTCGACTGCATCAAGAAGGTCGAGGTGCTGGAATACCCCGAACTGGGCATGGAAGCGGTGTGGCGCATCGAGGTCGAAAACTTCCCCGCCTTCATCGTCGTCGACGACAAGGGCCAGGACTTCTTCGCGGAGTTCAAGAAGTAGCCGGCGACCCTACCCCAATTTCTTATTGAGCAATGCCGCGCCCGCGCCCAGCGCCCGTAACTTGCCGGCGGCGACGGCGCGCGACAGCGGCGCCATGCCGCAGTTGGTGCAGGCGATCATGCGTTCCGGCTCGATGAACACGCTGGCCGCATGCAGGGTTTCGCAGACCTTTTCCGGGCTCTCCACCTCGCTCGAGGCGACGTCGATGGCGCCGACCAGGACGTCCTTGTCCGTGAGCAGGCCGATCAGGTTGATGGGCACGTGGGAATCGGCGCATTCCAGCGACACTTGATCGATGCGGCTGGCGTTGAGGGCGGGAAAGATTTCCTCGTACTGGCGCCACTCGGCGCCGAGGGTCTGCTTCCAGTCGAGATTTTCCCGGATGCCGTAACCGTAGCAGATGTGCACGGCGGTGGTGCATTTCAGGCCGTCGATGGCCCGGTGCAGGGCGTCGATGCCCCAGTCCTTGACGTCCTTGGTGAACACGTTGAAGGCCGGTTCGTCGAACTGAATGACGTCGACGCCAAGCGCTTCCAACTGTTTGGATTCGTCATTGAGCAGCGCGGCGAAGGCCATCGCCATGTCGGCGCGCTTACCATAGAAGCCGTCGGCGATGGTATCACAGATGGTCATTGGCCCCGGCAAGGTGAACTTCAGCTTCCGCGTGGTGTGGGCGCGGCAGTAGGCAACGCCGTCGGCGTGGACAGAATGGCCGCGCGTCACCGCCGATGTCACCGTCGGCACGTCGGCGTCGTAGCGATTATCGCGGATGCCCATGGTGGTCATCTTGTCCCAATCGATACCATTGATGCTTTCCAGGAACCCGTGCACGAAATGCTTCCGGAACTGTTCGCCGTCGCTGACGATATCGATGCCGGCGTCTTCCTGGGTCTTGATCCAGGCGAGAGCGGCGTCCTGCTGGCCCTCGGCCAGAACCTCGCCCTCGAGCCGCCACGGCGCCCACAGTTTTTCCGGCTCGGCCAGCCAGGCCGGCTTCGGCAGGCTGCCGGCGATGGTGGTTCTGATCATGAGTTTCTCCCATCATATCGCTTCACCTGAGCGTTTTCCCGAGCCTAGCGCCCTTGCCCCCCTTGGGCACGCGAAATAGATTGATTTCCCCCAACCTGGAGCCCCATCTATGTCCATATCCGACATTGCCGACCGTCTCGCCGCGCAACCCCGCGCGACGCTCGCCCATGCGCCGACGCCGATCGAGGCCATGCCCAATCTGGCCAAGGCGCTGGGCACCGATGCCGGCCTCTGGGTCAAGCGCGACGACTGCACCGGGCTGGCCATGGGCGGCAACAAGGCGCGCCAGTTGGAGTTCTATTTCGGCCAGGCGCTGGCCGCGAATGCCGACACGGTGCTGATCACCGGCGCCGTGCAATCCAATTTCGTGCGCAGTTGCGCCGCCGCCGCCGCTAAGCTGGGCATGGAATGTCACATCCAGTTGGAGGAACGGGTGCCGAAGTCGGACCCGCTGTATCGCAATTCCGGCAACGTGCTGCTCAACAAGTTGCTCGGCGCCCATCTGACCAGCTACCCGGAAGGCGAGGACGAAGCCGGCGCCGACGCCGAACTGGAACGCATGGCCGAGGAAATGCGCGGCCAGGGCAAAACGCCTTACGTCATTCACCTGGCCGCCGATCATCCGCCGCAAGGCGCGCTCGGCTACGTGGTCGCCGCCGGGGAAATTCTCAAACAGGCCAAGGCCATGGACCTGAAGCTCAACCGCATCGTCATCGCCTCGGGCAGCGCCGCGACCCACGGCGGCACCCTATTCGGGCTGCGCGCCTTCGGTTCCGACCTGCCGGTGTCCGGCATTTGCGTGCGCCGCGCCGCGGCGTTGCAGGTGCCCCGCGTATTTAAGACCTGCGGTGCCATCGCCGATATCCTGGGCTGCCCCAACCCGGTCAGCGAGGCCGACGTGCAGGTGTCCGACGCCTATATCGGCCCCGGCTATGGGCAACCCGACGCCGGCACCCACGAGGCCATCCGCCTCGCCGCCCGCAAGGAGGCGCTAATTCTGGATCCGGTCTACACCGGCAAGACCATGGCCGGCATGATCGGCTTGGTGCGCGACGGCACCATCGGCGCCGGCGACAACGCCCTGTTCATTCACACCGGCGGCACGCCGGCGGTGTTCGCCTACGCCAATGATCTGGAACCGGTTCTCGCCGAATGAGCGCGACGCGGACGGAAACCGACAGCCTGGGCGCCGTCGAGGTCCCGGCGGACCGCTATTGGGGGGCACAGACCCAGCGCTCCCTGGAAAACTTCCGCATCGGGGATACCGCCGAACTCATGCCGATCGCGCTGATCCATGCCTTCGCCATCCAGAAGCAGGCGGCGGCGCGGGTCAACATGGCGGGGGGCCGGCTCGATCAGAAGATTGGCGACGCCATCATCGCCGCCGCCCGGGACGTGGCGGCGGGCGATCTGGACGATCATTTCCCGCTTGTTATCTGGCAGACCGGGTCCGGCACCCAGACCAACATGAACCTCAACGAGGTTATCGCCAACCGCGCCATCGAGGCGCTCGGCGGCGTGCTCGGTTCGAAAGACCCGGTGCATCCCAACGACCACGTCAACATGAGCCAGTCCTCCAATGACAGCTTTCCCACCGCCATGCACATCGCCCTGGCACGGGAAGTCACCGACCGCTTGATGCCGGCGATGGAGAGCATGCACCGCGCCCTGGACGCCAAGGCGCAAGCCTTCGCCGACATCGTCAAGATCGGCCGCACTCATCTGCAGGACGCGACACCATTGACGCTGGGCCAGGAATTTTCCGCCTACGCCCACCAGATGGCGGAGAATATCGAGCGCACCAAGAAATCGCTCAACCAACTGTGGGAGTTGGCACAGGGCGGTACGGCCGTCGGCACCGGGCTGAACGCACCGCAAGGTTTCGATCGGGCCTTCGCCGACGCGGTGGCGGACATCACTGGATTGCCATTCCGGCCCTGCCCCAACAAGTTCTATGCCCTCGCCGCGCACGACGCGCTGGTCAACCTGTCCGGCAAGCTCAACACCATCGCCGTGACGCTGACCAAGATCGCCAACGACATCCGCCTGATGGGCTCCGGCTCGCGCGCCGGCTTGGGTGAATTGATCCTGCCCGCGAACGAGCCCGGGTCATCGATCATGCCGGGCAAGGTCAATCCGACGCAGGCGGAGGCGGTGACCCAGGTGGCGGCGCAGGTGATGGGCAACCACACGGCGGTGACCATCGGCGGCGCGTCCGGGCATCTCGAGCTCAACGTCTTCAAGCCGATGATGGTGGCGGCGTGCCTGCGGTCGATCCGGCTGCTCGCCGACGCGGCGAACAGCTTCACCGCCAACTGCATCGACGGCATCGAACCCGACCGGGCGCGCATCCAGGCGCTGATGGAAAATTCGCTGATGCTGGTGACGGCGCTCAACCCGCACATCGGCTACGACAAGGCCGCCGAGATCGCCAAGCAGGCGCACGCCGAGGGCACCACCCTGCGCGCCGCCGCTCTGGCCCTCGGCCACGTCACGGCGGACGAATTCGACCAATGGGTCAAACCCGAGGACATGGTGGAGCAGAAGCAATGAGCAGCCTCGTTACCCTGGTTACAGGCGGCAGCCGCGGCATCGGCGCCGCCTGCGCGCGCCTCTGCGCCGAGGCGGGCCACGCCGTCGCCGTCAACTATCGCGCCGAGGCGGACAAGGCGGCCGACGTCGTCGCCCGTATCGAGGCGTCCGGCGGCCGCGCCATCGCCGTGCAGGCGGACACGTCAGATGAGTCCCAGGTGAAGGCCATGTTTGAAACCGTGACGGCCGAGTTGGGGGCCCTCACCGGTCTCGTCAACAACGCCGGTATTCACGGGCCGCGCGCGCGCGTGGAGGACATGACCGATGGCGATATCGAACGGGTGCTCGCCGTCAACGTGCGCGGCTACTTCTTGTGTGCCCGCGAGGCCGTCAAGCGCATGTCGACCAAGCACGGCGGTGGTGGCGGCGCCATCGTCAACATCTCATCCGGCTCGGCGCATCTCGGCGGCGCCGGCGGCAGTATTCTCTACGCTGCCTCAAAGGGCGCCGTGAATAGCCTGACCATCGGCCTCGCCATGGAGGTCGCGCCCGAGGGCATCCGCGTCAACACGGTCGCCCCGGGAATGACCGAAACCGACATGCCGGGCACCGACAGGCTGGCCAAGCAGGCGGCGATGATCCCCATGGGCCGCGTCGCCCGGCCGGAGGAAATCGCCGAGTCCGTGTTGTGGCTGTTGTCCGACAAGGCCAGCCACGTCGCCGGCGCCAACCTGCGCGTCGCCGGTGGACGCCTTTGAGCGGCCTTCCCGACCTACTGACCGACGGCGCGGCGACGGCGCCGCTGACCATCGCACTGGCGCATGGTGCCGGCGCACCGATGGACAGCGGCTTCATGAGCACCATGGCCGCCGGCATTTCGGCGCGCGGTTTTCGGGTCGCGCGGTTCGAATTTCCCTACATGGCGGAGCGCCGCGATAGCGGCAAGAAACGCCCGCCCAATCCGGCCCGTGTCCTGCTGGAAACCTGGCGAACGGTTATCGACCATCTGGGCGCCGACAGACTTGTCATCGGCGGTAAATCCATGGGCGGACGCATGGCGTCCATGGTGGCGGACGATGTGGCGGTGCGCGGCCTGGTCTGCCTCGGCTATCCGTTTCACCCACCGGGCAAACCGGAGAAGCTGCGGGTCGAGCATCTGGCGAACCTGACCACGCCGAGCCTGTTCTGCCAGGGCACCCGCGACGCCCTCGGCAACCGCGAGGAGGTCGCGGGCTACGCATTGTCGCCGGCCATCCGACTGCACTGGCTGGAAGACGGCGACCATGGCTTCAAACCGCGCAAGGCCTCCGGCCTGACCGAGGACGGCAACATCGCCGACGCGGTGGACGCCGTGGCCGCGTTCATGGAAGAATTAATCTGAAGGAGGATTCCGCCATGCGCCTCGACCATTTCTCGATCAGCGTCGACGACGTCGAACCGATGAAGGAATTCTTCTGCGAGGTCATCGGCCTGAAGGTCGGTGATCGGCCGAATTTTACGTTTCCGGGCTACTGGCTCTACGGCAGCGACGGCACCGCCGTGGTGCATCTGATTCAGGGCCAGGGCAACAGCAAGGGCGCGCCCGGCGCCGACACCGCGACCACGTCATCCGATACCGGGGCCGTCGATCACCTGGCGTTTGGCGACGATGACCTGCCGGGCCTGATCGAGCGGGTCGAAGCCGGTGGCTGGACCTACCGTCAAAACGCCTTGCCTAATGGTTCCGCCAAGCAGGTCTTCATCGACGGCCCCGAAGGCGTGGCCATCGAGGTTGCGTTCCGCGCCTGATCCCGCCTAGCCAAACGCCGTTTTCGCCGCTTCCGCAATTTCCTCGGGCGTCATCTCCGTGACCTGCGTGGCGAGGGACCAACTGTGGCCGAAGGGATCGGCGATACGGCCATAGCGATCACCCCAGAACATGTCGGTGACGGGCATGGTCACTTCGCAGCCGGCGGCGACGGCCTGCTCGAAGGCGGTATCCACATCGGCCACATTGAGGTGCAGCGTCACTGGCGAGCCGCCCAGTTGCTTGGGCCCCGTGCAACCCATCTGCGGATTGACCTCGGCCAGCATGACGACGGCGCCGTTGACGTGCATTTCCGCATGCATATGGCCGTTTCCGTCGGGCATCGGCATGCGGAACACTTCCTCGGCGCCGAAGGCCTTGGCGTAAACCTCTAGCGCCTTGGCAATGTCATCAACGACGATGTGGGCGATCAAGGGCTGCTTCGATGTTTCGGTCATGGTGGAATCTCCTATTTGTCATCGGAGAGATAAGTTACCAAGGCATCCTCGAGGCAACTGGTCCAACCATGGGTGTGTTTCTCGCGCGCCACGGCATCGATCAGGCGTTTGTGCACCAGGGTCAGGCGCGTCCCGCCGTCCTCGGCGATCATGGTCAATTCGATCTCGGTCTCGATGCCCTCGTAGTCACCGGACTGCCAGACCCAGGTGAAGACGAGGCGGTGCGGCGGCTCGACAACCAGGAACCTGCCCTTCACCGGATAGGCGTTGTCCTCGGCGATGGTCCAGGAAAACTCGCCGCCGACCCGCGGGTCCTGTTCATGAACTTCGGTTTTGGTGTTGAACGGTCCCATCCATTTCGCCAGGGCGTCCGCGTCGGTCCAGGCATGGAATACCCGTTCGGGGGCGGCATCGTACCAGTGACTGAGTTCGACGGCGGGCAGCGTGGTGTCATTGGCGTCAAGCATCGTCTTTATCCTCTCGTTTGGTTTTGTCTTCATCCAGGTAGTCGGCGAGCCGGTCGAGACCCCGCTGCCAAAACAGGCGCGTGGCATCGATCCAGCGTTGCGCGTCTTCCAGCGGTCCGGTCTCGATGCGGCAATGGTGCACGCGGCCGTCCCGCCGGCGCGCCAGCAAGCCGGCCCCTTCCAACACCTTGAGGTGCTTGGAAACGGCGGGCAGCGACATGTCGAAGGGTGCAGCCAATTCGCCGACGTTGGCCGGACCGTCTGTCAGGCGCGACAGTATGGCGCGCCGGGTCGGATCGGCGAGGGCGGCGAAAACGGTGTCCAGTTGTGGGTCGGTCGTGTGGGTGCGCATCTGGCGATCCATTAGTTAACTAATTGGTTAAATATTAAATCGCGATGCATCTGTCAACAAGGTCGATCAAAAATTCACGAAGCTTCGTCCCGCAGCCAGTCGACGAAGTCGCTGACGCCCGGTTTACCGCTGCTCCATCGGGGCACGATGATGGCGTAGCCCCGTGATGCCGGAATTCGCAGATCGAAAGGCTCGACCAAACGCCCGGCCGCGAGTTCGCGAGCCACCAGGGGCTGATGGCCGACGACCGCGCCCAACCCCTCGCAGGCGGCTTCGACCGCCATGCTGTAGAGTGTGAAACCGGATTCCCGCTGCCCGCCATCGGACGGCAGACCGGCGGCCTCGAACCAGCGCGTCCAATCGTCGGCCCAGTGCGTATCGTAGAGCAAGCGGCAGCGCAGCAGATCGGCCGGTTCGTTCAGTCCGTTGTCCCTGGCGAAAGCCGGACTGCACACGGGTGCCATCATCCCCCGGAACAACGGCAACACGGCGAGCCCGTGGCCGGCCGCCACTTCGTAATGCACGGCAAGGTCAACCGGCGTGCTGGCCAAGTCGGGCAGTTCGGCATCCGCCGAGACCTCGACGGCGATGTCGGGAAAGCGTTCACCGAATCGCGCCAGGCGCGGCGTCAACCAGCGCTCGGCGATCGCCGGCAAAACGCTGACGCGTAGCCGGGAGTGTCCCGCCCCCGCGGCAACGCGACTGGTCGCCGCCGCGATGCCGTCCAACGCCGGCACCAGATCGTCGCGATACCGCCGGCCGGCGTCGGTCAGGAAGACGCCGCGCGGACGACGTTCGAACAGAATCGTATCGAGGCGTTGTTCCAACGCCTTGACCTTCTGGCTGACGGCACCGGCGCTGACCCCTAATTCGTCAGCCGCCATGCTGAAGCTTTCATGGCGCGCCGCCGCTTCAAAGGCGCGGACCCAGTTGAGTGGCGGTAGGGAGCGAACCATGACATAGATTTCCTAAGGCAATGGCGAGTTTAACTGATTTGCACGGCGCGCCGCCAGCGGTGAAACTATCCTTCGGTTCAACGCCCCCAATCGGGCGGAGGAGATGGCCATGCGGCTCAGCAAGCAACAGATCGCCGACTTCGAGGATCAGGGGTTCTTGATCTTTCCAGAATTGTTTTCGGCCGCCGAGGTGGCGGTCATGCGGCAAGCCATGACGGACGTGTTCGCCGAGGACTGCACGGCCAATATCAAGGAAGCCGGCGGCGGCGTGGTACGCACGGCGATGGGCCTGCATCTTCGCCACGACGTATTCGCCCGGCTGGTCCGTCATCCCCGCTTCGTCGAGCCGGCGCGGCAATTGCGCGGCGACGATCTTTACGTCCAGCAGGTGAAGATCAACGTGAAGGCGGGTTTCGACGGCGACCAGTGGCAGTGGCACTACGATTTCGCCACCCACCACGGCGATGACGGGGTGCCCGAACCGCTGCCGCTGAACCTGCACGTGTTTCTCGACGACGTGACGGAATTCAATGGCCCGCTTTATTTTCTCCCCGGCTCGCACGCAGCTGGCCCGGCACCGGCGTGGCACGACACCACGTCCACCAGCTATCCTCTGTGGGTGGTCGAGCGCGACACCGTGGCACGCCACGCCGAGGCACGCGGGATCGTCGCCGCCACCGGACGCGCAGGCACTGCGTTGATCTTCGGCGATCTGTTGGTGCATGGCTCGCCACCCAACATGTCGCCCTGGGACCGGGCCATTTTTTCACTCATCCTCAATCCCGTGGCCAACGCCTATACCAAGGACGAACGGCCCGATTACAAACATCACCGCGACCTGACTCCGGTGACGCCACTCGCCGATAACTGCCTGTTGGAGACCGACGCCGCATGACCACCGCCCCGCATCCCGGTTACTTCGACCAGGGCCTCGCCGCCATCGACCCCGCCGTGCACGCGGCCCTGATGGCGGAAGAAGATCGCCAGCGCGACGGCATCGAACTGATCGCGTCTGAGAACATCGTCAGCCGCGCCACCCTCGAGGCGCTCGGCACCGCCATGGTCAACAAGACCGTCGAGGGTTATCCGGGTCATCGCTACTATGGTGGCGCCGAATATGCCGACACTATCGAACGCCTGGCCATCGAGCGGGCCAAGGAGCTATTCGGCTGCGCTTACGCCAACGTGCAACCGCATTCCGGCAGTCAGGCTAATCTGGCGGTCTTTCTGGCCTTTCTGAAGCCCGGCGACACGGTGTTGTCCATGGACCTAGCCGCCGGCGGCCACTTGAGCCATGGCGCTTCCGCCAACCTGACCGGCAAGTGGTTCAACATCGTACACTATGGCGTACGCGAGGACGATGGCCTGATCAACTACGACGCCGCCCTGCGGCTGGCGGAGCAGCACCGGCCGAAACTGATCATCTGCGGCGGCTCCGCATATCCACGAGCCATCAATTTCGCCCGCTTTCGCGCCATCGCCGACGCGACGGAGGCGGTCCTGCTGGCCGATATGGCACATTTCGCCGGTCTGGTCGCCGGCGGCGCGCACCCGAGCCCGATTCCGCACGCCCATGTCTCGACGGCGACCACCTACAAGAACCTGCGCGGCGTGCGCGGCGGCCTCATCCTCGCTAATGATGCAAGCCTAGAACGTAAGCTAAATTCGTCGGTGTTCCCGGGCGTGCAGGGCTCGGTCATCCTCAACGCCGTGGCCGCCAAGGCGGTCTGCCTTGGCGAGGCGTTGCGACCCGAATTCAAGGGTTACGCCGAGGCCGTGCTGACCAACGCCCGCGCCCTCGCCGCCGCCCTGATGGACCGCGGTGTCGACGTGGTCACCGGTGGCACCGATACGCCGCTGCTGCTGGTCGACCTGCGCCGTCCGGGCCTGACCGGGGCGGGGGCATCGGAAAGCCTGGAGCGGGCCGGCCTGACCTGCAACAAGAACGGCGTCCCCGGCGACACCCAGCCACCGACGATCACCTCGGGTCTGCGCTTCGGCGTTTCCGCCGGCACCACGCGCGGTTTTCGCGCCGGCGAGTTCGATGCCGTTGGCCATCTGATCGCCGACGTGTTGGAAGGCTTGGCCGGAGAGGTCAACGACCTGACGGCGCTGGAACAGCGGGTCCGCGCCGAGGTTACCGCCATGACCCGCGATTTTCCCATCTACGAGCGGAATTGACGGCAACATGGTCATGAGCCCGGAATTCAGGGATCACCTGCTGGATATGCTGGCGTCGCTGGGCGCCGTGCGGGCCAAGCGGATGTTCGGTGGCGGTGGCCTGTATCTCGATGACACCATGTTTGCCATCGTCGCCGACGACGTGCTGTATCTGAAGGTCGACGACGGCAACCGCGGCGACTTCGAGGACC
Organism: Rhodospirillales bacterium; assembly: GCA_038117225.1. Classification (GTDB taxonomy): domain Bacteria; phylum Pseudomonadota; class Alphaproteobacteria; order Rhodospirillales; family Casp-alpha2; genus JAYOFM01. Next base: position 20,458 of record JAYOFM010000006.1, on the reverse strand, counting down.
TCGGCATGGGCCCGTTTCTTTACAGCCGGGGCGAGCGCTCCATCGCCATGTCCTATTTCGAGGCGCCGCCAGACCTCATGGACGATGGGGAGGCGCTTACCGAGTGGTCGCGCCAAGCCTGGGAAGCGGCGCGTCGCTCCGGCACCGGAAAGCCCAACAAGAAGAAGAAAAAGACGGCGCCGTCATGACGGACGACAATTCCCGCGTCACCAAGCGCTCCGTGGTCATTGCCGGGCATGCCACCAGCGTGTCGCTGGAACAGGCGTTCTGGGACGTGCTCAGGGACATCGCCCGCGACCGCGACATGTCGATCAACGGGTTGATCGCCAGCATCGACGAACATCGAAGCGGAAACCTATCAAGCGCGCTTCGGGTGTTCGTGTTATCGGAAGTGCGGAAACGCTCGGCGTCCTAGAACGGCAACAACTTCTTCAGCGTGTTGAGACCCTTTTTAATCTCTTCCTCGACTTTTTGCTCGGGCGTCTGCTGTTGTTGTGGCTGCGGCGCCGGCGCGGGCGTGGTCGATTTCGGCGCCGGCGCCTTTGGCGCGGCGCCACCGAGGATACCTTGAATCAGCCCGCCGGCCTTGGGCGAAATCTTATCCAAAAGCTTGTTGGCACCCGGCACCACACCGATGGCGAGCCGCGCCGTGTCGACCTTGACGTTCGGATTATCGAGTGACCCCTTGACCGCAAATTTCACCGGCTCGCGTTTCGATTGGCTGCTGAGCAGCGCCGAAACCAAATCGGGGGCCATGTCGATCTGACCGGCTATGTCCATTTGCCATTTCGGCAGATCGACGGTTCCCTTGGCCTGGCCGTTGCCGAAATTCGACGTCATTGTCAGGTCCTGCGTCGCGATGATGCCGCGATCAATGGCGAAGGTCGCACCGATGTCCGCGAGGCCGGCACCCTTACGCCCGCCGCCCACCAGTCCGCCCAGCTGATTAAGCGCGGTGACGGCGCTCAGCGCCCCGACGAGGACCGAGCCACCGGCACCCTTGTCGACATCGACGCCGGTCATCTTCAGCGCCCCCTTACCAGCCAAGGTTTCGACCAGTTTGCGAACACTGATGACACTGCCGCCGAGATCCAGATCAAGGGTCATCTTGCCCTTGGCGTCCGCCTTGCCGGTAGCGGCCCGCATGGCACTGGCGATATCAATGCCGACAACGTTGATGACGCTGGCAAGCGCATTCGACGCTTTTGCGTCCAAGCTTCCCTTCGCGGCGACGGTGCCGCCGAACATCGTGCCGGTCAGATTATCAAGCAGCAACTTGCCGGCGCTGACCCGTGCCTTCAAATCGGCCTTATCGACCTGATAGTCCTGATAGCGGATCGACGGCGCCTTGATCTTGAAGTCGGCGTCAAAGAGGCCGAGCGCTGAAAGATCGATGGGATCGGTCGGGAAACGGGCGTTCTTGGTCGTGGCGACACGACGCAACAGACGAGTCGATCCGACACTGTCGCGGGAACGCTCCGGCCGATAGGCAACGGGCACGATGGAAGGCGCGGCGCGCGGCGCCACGGCCGCCGACTTTTGGGCCGGCATGAACGGATTGAGATTCAGGGGGCTCGTTACCAGATCGGCGGTAATAAGCGGCCGCGCGGCATTCAGTGCTAGCCGCGCGGTACCACTGGCATCCAGTGCCCCGATACCGGCCTTCAAGCCCTCGAAATCCAACGCCGCGGGATTACCCGTAACATGTGCCTGAAGACGGAGTCCGCCGATGCCGCTGGTTGGGCGGTACTGACTGTCGAACAGCTTGATCACGGACAGTGCATCGGCGTGCCCAGCGTCAATCTTGAGATCGATCATGTCGTTGACCGGTAGGATGCTGATGCGACCGGCTGCATTGACCTGTCCACCTGCGGCCTTGAGAGTCGAGTTGACGCGCGGCTTTAGCAGGCTGCCATCGAGTGTGGCATTGATGGCGACCGCTCCCAGCACCTTGGGGGAAACGGGTGGCGTGATCCCAGCGACCTTGAACAGCCCGGTCGAATTTTTCGCGCTGACCGCGAGCCGCAGTTTTTCCGCCTCGGGCACTCCCGCCAAGCCCTTGATCCCGCCACTAATCGTCGCCGCCGCGCCGGCATAATCCGCGACCGAAAAACCGTTGATATTGAGGTTTCCATTATGCAGGACCACATCCAAGAACACGTCCCGTGCCGCGACGCCTCGAATGGTCAGGCTTTTGACCGCCGCCTTGATATTGGCGTCGAACCTGGTCAATGCCTGCAAGGCTTCGAACGGGTTGGCGGGAGCGGCGCCAGCTGCCGGCGCATCGCCACCCATGTAGGCGTCCAAGTCGATCCGGTCGAGAGTGACCCCGACGCCGATCGCCGGGCGGACCCGGTGCGCCAACACCAGTCCGCCGGTCAGCCGCGAGCCGTCAAAGCTCACATCGAGTTTGTTAACCTTGGTTTCGGCCGGACGGACATCAAGCTCGGCGGCCAACGACACCTTACGCAATCGATCACCAGGCACGCCCTTCATGTCGCTACCCAACCAGGCAGCCGTGGCGCGCAGGTCGCCGACCGTGGCCTCCAACTCGCCCTCGAAGCGCGGCTTGCCGGCAATATTGGAAAGAAAGCCGAACAGCGCCACGTCGGCACCCCCGGGCAGTTGCGCCGACAATTGGCTTAGCGTCACCTCGCCGTTCGCCAACTCGGCATTGAGGATAGTGTTGCGGACCAGGCCGCCATTGACGTTGATGGCCTCGATATTGGCGACCAGTGAGGCACTGACATTCTTGGGAAGAGCAATGTCGGGCAGCTCGAACAGCGGCGCCGACGGATCAATCGGCGCCGACGGTTTCGCCGGAGCGGGTTTCGCCGGTGGCGTCGCGATGGTTCCGGTCGCCGCCGTTTTAACCACGGGCGGCGGTGCCAACAGTGCATCAAGATCAACCTTGCCAACGGACATCTGCACGGCGGCGTTGATCGTCTTACCAAATTCCGCCGTCACGTCGCCGTTCGCCTGAACGGTCCCGAGCATTGCCTGGATGCCGGCGATCTCCAGCAAGGCCGTAGATGCCGCGACCTCGGCCTCAATGGAAAACGGTTGGGCCAAAACCGGCGGCGGCGGGGCGCCGGTGACCTGCGCGAGCATAACCGCCAGGTCCTTGCCGTCCGCCTTGATCTTGCCCTTGAAGCGCGGTGTGTCCTCAAGCCCCAGCAGGGTCCCGACGACTTGCACTTTACCGGCATCGCCGGCGGCATTGAGGCGAAGGTTGAACGGCACCGTCCGGCCCTGAATGATCTCGCCCACGTTGAGGCCATATGTTACCGGCATGGCACGAACCGTCAGACCACCGTTGCTTTCGAACGGCCCGCTCAGCGATGCGGCGGCGAATGTCGCATTGATGGCGTCGACCCGCTCACGGGTTCCGGAACCAGCATCGAAAAATTCGACGGTGCCATCGACGATGGAAAAATTATCGACCGCGATGGAAGGCGCGGACGTCGACGCGGATGGCGCCGGGGCGGCGGTCGCGGCGTCGTCCTTCGATGTCGCCGGTGTAATCTGCCAATTGGCTCGCCAATCGGCGAATTTTTGGAGTTTGATTACCGGCTTGACCAGTCGCACCGTTTCAACCTGGATCGTACCGCTAAGCAGAGGCACCAAGGCGATACGGACTTCCAGCGACTCGAGCCGCGCCATCTCCGCGCTTTCGGCTCCCTTGATATTGCCAAAGCCGACCCGGTGCACGGTAATCGCCGGCTTCGGCAGCACGGTCATCGTGATATCGCCATCGATGATCAGATCTCGGCCAGTGGCATCCTTGACCCGCTGCGCTATCTCACCCCGGTAGCCGTTCCAATCGATGACCGACGGCACCACGACGACCGCCACTAGGGCGACAACGAGTAAGCCGAGCAGGGTCAGAAAAAATTTCTTCACGCCAAAACTCCGACCGGTGAGGGGAAATGGGAACCGCGACCGCGAAGTCTAGAAGGAGTCACGGGCCGGAGCAAACCGAAGCCCATCGTCGCCTAGCCGGTAACCAGCACGGCCCGCAAATCATTAACGTTGGTGAACGTGGGCCCCGTCATCAACAGATCGCCAATCCCGGCAAAGAAGCGATAAGGATCGTTGTTGGCGAGAAGGGCATCGATATCGAGTCCGGCCGCTGTCGCCCGCGCCATGGTATTTGGCGTGACGAATGCGCCTGCGTTGTCCTCGCTGCCGTCAACACCGTCGGTATCCCCGGCAAGGGCAAAAATGCCGTCGGCGCCAGCCAATTCCCGGGCAAGACCCAACAGATAGTCCGTGTTGGGGCCGCCTTTGCCATTGCCGGTCAATGTCACCGTGGTTTCGCCGCCGGATAGAATCACACACGGCGGTGCCACCGGACCCGATCCGTTTCGACAGGCCAATGCCAGCCGTGCGTGTTCGGCGCCCACTTCGCGAGCCTCGCCTTCCACGCCGTCACCGAGATCGTGCACGGCGAGGCCCGTCGCGCGGGCCACCGCGACGGCGGCGGCGAGGCTTTTCGACGGCAGTCCGGCGAAGTGAACCTGATGGCCGTCGAAGATGGGGTCACCGGCCTTTGGCGTCTCGTCGTCCGCGGCTTCAAGATGGCGGGCCACGGCTTCGGGTAGCGTGATGGCGTAACGTCGAATGATGTCGCGGGCATCGGCGAAGGTCGTCGGGTCGGCCACTGTCGGCCCCGAACCGATGGTCGCGGCATCATCCCCCGGCACGTCGGAAATGAGAATCGTGGTGACCCGTGCCGGATGAGCGGCGGCGGCGAGGCGCCCGCCCTTGATCGCCGAAAGATGTTTGCGCACGCAGTTCATTTCCCCGATGTGCGCGCCGGAACGCAGCAGCGCGCGATTGACCTGTTGTTTGTCTTCCAGGGTCAATCCAGGCGCCGGCAAGGTGAGCAGAGACGATGCGCCGCCAGATACCAGGGCCAGCAACATGTCGTCCGCGCCGATGCCTCGTGCCGCATCAAGGATTCGCCCCGCCGCGGCCCGACCAGCAGCATCCGGCACCGGATGGGCGGCGGCAATCACCTCGATACGCTCGCAGGCGACCTCATAGCCATAGCGGGTGACGACTAGCCCGCTCACATCGACATCTGGCCAAGCGGTTTCCACTGCTCGCGCCATGCTGGCGGCGGCCTTGCCGGCTCCCAGCACAAGCGCGCGACCGGCCGGCGGCGGCGGCAATATGGGTGGTACCACCAGCAACGGGTCGGCGGCGGCGACAGCGGCATCGAACATGGAACGCAACAGGTCTCGGGCTTCGGGTTCGTTCATGAAACTTCGCCGGTCCTCAATTACACCCTGACGATCTTGCCGGGATTCATAATATTTTTTGGATCGAACGCACGCTTCAGATCACGCATCAGGCTGACCGCCTCGCCGTGTTCAGCGATCAGAAAGTCCATCTTGCCCTGCCCGACCCCGTGTTCGCCCGTACAGGTCCCGTCCATGGCCAGGGCACGCATGATCATGCGATCGTTCAACGCCTTGGCGCGGTGCATTTCATCCGCGTCATCGGGATCGACGACCAGAACCAAGTGAAAATTACCGTCCCCCACGTGACCGACGATAGGCGCCAACAAGCCGGAGGCATCGATATCCTTGCGGGTCTCGAGGATGCATTCGGCGAGCCTTGAAATGGGTACGCAGACGTCGGTGGCGATGCCCTTGGCCCCCGGCCGCAGCGCCAGGCAGGCGTAGTAGGCGTCGTGACGCGCCTGCCACAGCTTGTTGCGATCCTCGGCATGGGTCGCCCAGCGGAAATCGTCGGCACCAAAATCACCGGCGATTGCCTTGACCGCTTCCACCTGCTCGACCACCCCCCTGTCGGAACCATGAAATTCGAAGAACAGAGTCGGTCGCACCGGATAGTCGAGGTCCGAATAGCGATTGACCGCGTCCATCTGCGCTTCATCCAGAAGCTCGATCCGAGCCACTGGAATGCCCGACTGAATGGTCAGGATGACGGTATTCACCGCGCTTTCCAGATCGGGAAATCCGGCGACGGCCGCCGAGATGGCTTCCGGAATGCCATAGAGCTTCAGTGTAATCTCGGTGATGACCCCGAGGGTGCCCTCGGAACCGACGAACAATCGTGTGAGATCGTAGCCGGCAGCCGATTTGCGCGCGCGGCTGGCGGTACGGATGATGCGGCCGTCGGCGGAAACCACCGTCAACGCCAGGACGTTTTCACGCATGGTGCCGTAACGCACCGCATTGGTGCCCGAGGCCCGCGTCGCCGTCATTCCGCCGAGGCTCGCATCGGCCCCCGGATCGACGGGAAAAAACAGTCCGGTATCGCGAAGAAAGGTATTCAAGGCCTTGCGGGTCACGCCGGCCTGGACGACGCAGTCCAAGTCCGCCGCATTGACTGCGAGCACCTTGTCCATTCGAGAAAGGTCGATGCAGACTCCACCGTGGATCGCGGCCACGTGGCCTTCAAGCGAGGTCCCGGTGCCATAGGGGATCACCGGCACGTCGCGATCGGCGCATGCGCGGACGATGGCGGCCACCTCCTCGGTCGACTCGGCGAAAACCACGGCATCGGGCGGCACGCCCGGGTGGTAGGATTCATCATGGCCGTGGTGATCGCGCACCGCCTCCGCCGTTGACACGCGATCGCCGGCGATTTCCCGTAGGACGTCGAGCAAGTCGTCATTCAGGCGCGGCGCGGCATCGTTCACGGCGGCAGGACTCCGTCTGAGTAGCGTCTAGAGGTATAGCCTTCACGGCCGGCCTTCAAGCCGCATGACGGGTGTTGTAGGATTGGCAGTATGATCGTCGTCATCAATCTTTTATTATGGCCGCTCGGGGCGTTGGCGCTCTATTTCGCGCTGCCGGCGCTGTTCCCGGATGAACCGCCGCCGCCATTTTGGCTGGTGGCGTTGATCGCCGTCGTCGGGATGGTATTGTGCATCTGGAGTTTGGTGGTGCGCCAGACTTTGAACCAGCGCAATCCGAAGCGCCCGCCGTTGAGTACACCGGATGACTGAAACACCTCCGAAAATGATGGGATACGAAGCGACTGTCGAAGGAGGCGTTCGCCGCATCGTAAAGGATTCGCTGGAGAACGATGTCCAGGGCCGCGACATTGAGGCTCTGGTGTTGTCGGTATCCGTCTTTGCCGCCGGCACAGCCCAGGATCTCGCCGCCAAGCAGCCACCACCCAAACCCATTGCCTGCACAGGCGGCTGTCATTTCTGCTGTATCACCACGGAAGTGCATGCATCGCCCCTGGAGGTGCTGCGCATAGCCCGTCTCGTGGAAGCGACTTACGACTTTACTGAACAAGCCAAGCTACTGGCACGCCTTAGGGAATGGGTGCAAGCGCGGATGATTTTGACGCCCAAGCCGGTCCGCCGGCTCTGCCCGCTTCTGGAGGGCGGCCACTGCGGCGTCTATGCCGCCCGGCCGATGGTCTGCCGCAGTTTCAATTCCTACGACGCGTCGGTTTGCGAGCGTCACAAATTGGCCGGTGACGAGACCCCTATCAAAGGCTACGTCCACCAGGAACGGATTCATCAGGCAACGCTACTGGGTATGGTTAATGGGGCGAATGAGGCCGGCCGGGCCGGTGACTGTCTAGACCTACCAACGGCGTTATTAAAACGCCTTACCGATCCTAAAACAGAAACACGCTGGCTCGCCGGTTTCGACGAGTTCGAAGATGCGCGGGTCAGGCCAAATTCATAACAGCTGTCAGGTTTTTTTGCCCTTTGCCCGTTCACGCAAATCGCGCACCCGTTCGTCCGCATCTTGCATTCTGGGATGAATTTCGAGAGCCTTCTCCAACACCTTTAGTGCTGCAGCAGCGCGGCCCATTTCCATATAAATCAGGCTCATCCCGGACAAGGCCCCAAAATGCCGTGGTTCCAGGTCGAGGGTTCGTTGGATATCGCGCACCGATGCCTCGAAATCACCCAGGAGATAATGCACCGTCGCCCGCTTGTTCCAGCCTTCCGCGTGGCGTGGCGCCATCGTCAGAAGATCGTTAAAGGCGGCGAGAGATTGTTGGAACCGACCGGCATTCATCAGGATGATGCCTTGGGCCATGCGGCTGTTCACCTCATCATTTTGGTGACGCGCCCAGATTTTCCAAATCGCCTGCTCAACGGCCAGCGCCTCATCCTCGTTGGCGCTTTGTCGTAGTTGCGTGAACAGAGGCTCCAGTTTGGGGCTGGTCTGGTCGGCCCGCGCCGGCACCGACGTCCCGGCCAGGATCATGGTAACGCACGCGATGGCGGACATGAATATGCGCATGACGAAAGTCTAGCCGCGCACGCCGCATACTGCCAAGACGCGGTGCGGTCACAACCCGGTGAAGGTCAGGATATGCCGGGCCATGGCCTAGCTCAGGCTAATACGTGCCATTTCACTCGGACGTGGCCCGCCGGTCGCCCAATCGAGCAATTCGGCCGTATGCACGACAGGCAACGACTCGCTCTTGTCGTCGGTCAATTGAACCAGGCAGCCGATATTGCCAGTGGCGACAATGTCGCCGTGGGTGGCCGTGATGTTGGCCAGTTTGCGGATTTTCAATTTCTCCGCCAACTCAGGCTGCATCAGGTTGTAGGTGCCAGCGGAGCCGCAACACAGATGTGATTCCAGTGGCTGGCGCACCTCGAACCCGGCGGCCCTTAACAATTCCACCGGCTGGGTTTTGAGCTTTTGGCCGTGCTGCATGGAGCACGCCGAATGATAGGTGACGACCGGCCGCGGGGCATCGGTCAATGATGTCAGGCCGAGCCCCAGCATGATCTCCGTGATGTCCTTGGTCAGACTGGAAATACGCGCGGCCCGGTCGGCCCACGCCGGATCATTTCTGAGCATCCAGCCGTAATCCTTGACCGTGGTGCCGCAGCCGGAGGCATTGATGACGATGGCGTCGAACGCACCGCCCGCCTGCTCCGCGCGTTCCCACGCCAAGATGTTTGCCCGTGCCTGCCCGTGCGCCGCAACTTCACGCCCCATGTGGTGAACCAGCGCCCCGCAACAGCCGCCGCCCCGCGCGATGACCACTTCCGCGCCATGCCGCCGGAGCAGACGAACCGTCGCCTCGTTAATCCCCGGCCGCAGAACCTGTTGCGCACATCCCGTCATCAGGGCGACGCGCATGCGCCGTTCACCATTGGCCGGGAACACCTGCGGCGTATCAACCACCGACGGCGCCGGTATTGACCGGGGCGCCATGCCGACCAGGTTCTTCAGGCGGCCCGGTAACAGTTTGGCGATCGGCCGCGCCAGGATGGCGCCGAACAGCGACAGTCGAAACAACTTTGGACGCGGCAGCACGACGGCAAGAATCTCGCGCAGCATGCGTTCCGGCAGCGGTCGCGTGTAGTCCTTTTCGATGACGGCGCGGGCATGGTCGACCAGATGCATGTAGTCGACGCCGGATGGACAGGTGGTCGTACAGGACAGGCAAGACAGACAGCGGTCGATGTGTTTGGTGAATTCCTTGGCCGCCGGTTGGTCGCCCTGTAGCACACCCTTGATCTGGTAGATTCGCCCGCGCGGGCTGTCCAGTTCATCGCCGAGCAACACATAGGTCGGACACGTGGCCGTGCAGAACCCGCAGTGCACGCACTTGCGCAAAATATCGTTCGCCGCCTGGATATCCGGATCGGCGAGCTGCGCCAGCGAAAATTCAGTTTGCACGTCGGGGCTCCGTCATATCGCCGGCAACATGCGGCCGGGATTGAGGATGGCATGGGGATCGAAGCCTTCCTTAACGCGTCTTGTAACGTCGGCGAGCGCGGCCGGCTGCGGGTGGAAAACGGGAACGCAGGCGCGAATATCCGCGGCCGCGCGCACCAGGGTGGCGTGGCCGCCAAATCGATCGACGACGGCACGGACAATTTCGGCGCCCGCATCGTCGCTGGGCGGCAAAGCCAGCCAGACGAGACCGCCGCCCCAATCGTAGAATATCTCGCCATATATTGATTCGTGGATATCCAGCGCCACGGCGGCCCCGTCACTGGGCGCCACGCTGAGGCACCAAATCGGGCGCTCCTGTTCAGACGCGAAATACTGGACGTCGCCGACCTCGCGCCAGAATGTCTGGGAATTCTGAGAGTGCAGCACCTCGGTCTCGTGACAGAACCTTGCCATCAGCGTGGTCAGTTCGCTAGCCCGGTGCTCCGCCGAGGGCCCGGGGCCGTCGACCCGGATGGCGGTCACGGCGCCTCCAGACGCGCGGATGTAATCGACGGCCGAATGGCTGGCCACGTTTGCCGGCAGATAGGCCGCCGCCGTCACCTCGTGGGCACTGCCGAGCGCCGCGGCCATGGCCTTCATGGCCGCGGGGTCGTAGACGCCATCCGCGGGCCATCGAGCAAGCACCGTGCGGACCTTTTCCGGCCGCGGCAGCGTCTTTACGGTGATATCGGTCATCACCGCCAACGTGCCGAAGGAGCCGGCCATCAATTTCGAAAGATCGAAGCCGGTGACATTCTTGACCACCGTGCCGCCGGACTTGAACTCCTCGCCACGCCCGGACACCGCGTTGAATCCCAATACGTGGTCGCGCGCCGCCCCCGCCATGACGCGCCGGGGGCCGGACAGATTGCAGGCCACGGCGCCAGCCAGCGTGCCGCTACCGGCGACGCCGCCGAATAACGGGCCCAAGTCCGGTGGCTCGAACGCCAGCATCTGGTCGGCGTCGGCTATCGCCGTGGCGATTTCGGCCATCGTCGTGCCGGCGCGGCAACTGAGGTAGAGCTCGCTCGGCTCATAGCTGGTGATCCCGGCGCAGGCGGACAGGTCGAGCGTGTGCGCGGCCTCGACCGGCCGGCCATAACCGCGCTTGCTGGCGCCGCCGACCACCTCCAAGGGCGTTTCCTCGGCCATCGCCCACTTCACGGCGTCGAGAATCTGTGCCGTCGTTTCCGGTCGTAATGTCTCCGCCATCAGAACCTCGGGATGTCCGGAAACGGCATCTGGCCATGGTGAACATGCAGACGGCCGAGCTCGGCGCAACGATGCAGGGTCGGATAGACCTTGCCGGGATTTAACAGGTGTTCCGGATCGAAGGCGCATTTGACCCGTTGCTGCTGTTTCATGTCGTCTTCAGTGAACATCTCGCCCATGAGGTCGCGCTTTTCCACGCCGACCCCGTGTTCACCGGTCAGCACGCCGCCCACTTCGACGCAAAGCCTAAGAATATCGGCGCCAAATTGCTCCGCCCGCTCCAGCTCGCCGGGTTCGTTGGCATCGAACAAGATCAACGGGTGCAGATTACCGTCGCCGGCATGGAATACGTTGGCGACGCCCAGATTATGTTGCCGCGCCAGATCCTGCATGCGGGCCAGCACGTTGGCCAGTTCCTTGCGCGGAATGGTGCCGTCCATGCAGATGTAATCGGGCGACACACGGCCGATGGCCGGGAAGGCATTCTTGCGCCCCGACCAGAAGGCGAGGCGCTCCTCCTCGCTTTCGCTCATGCGGACATAAGTCGCGCCGGTATCGCGGGCGATCGCCTCGACCCGGCCGATCAAATGTTCGACCTCGACCAAAGGGCCATCCAATTCTACGATCAACAGCGCTTCCACATCCATAGGGTAGCCGGCGTGGACGAAATCCTCGGTGGCATGGATCGCCGGTTTGTCCATCATCTCCATGCCGCCGGGAATGATGCCGGCGCCAATCACGTTGGCGACACAGGCGCCGCCCGCCGCGACCGAGGGGAAGCCGACCAGCAGAGCGCGCGCGCATTCAGGCTTGCGCAGGATGCGCACGGTGACCTCGGTAAAGACGCCAAGCAATCCTTCCGACCCGGTCAGCACGCCGAGCAGATCATAGCCACCGGCGTCCAGGTGCTTGCCGCCGAGGCGCACGATCTCGCCGTTCATCAGCACCATCTCGACACCGAGCACGTTGTTGGTGGTCAGGCCGTACTTGAGGCAATGCACGCCGCCCGAATTCTCGGCCACGTTGCCGCCGATGGAGCACGCGATCTGACTTGATGGATCGGGCGCGTAATAGAATCCCTCCTGCTCCACCGCCTGAGTGATGGCGAGGTTGGTGACACCCGGCTGCGCGACGACGGCGCGGTTTTCGTAGTCGATGTCGAGGATGCGGTTGAGCCGTGCCAAGCCGATGGTAACCGCGTCGGCGAGCGGCAAGGCACCGCCGGACAGCCCCGTGCCGGCGCCGCGTGGCACGATCTTGACGCCATGCTCCGAACAATAGCGCAACACCCGGGATACCTGTTCGGTGTTTTCCGGCAGCACCACGATCATGGGCGGCTGGCGATAGGCCATCAGACCATCGCAATCGTAGGTCTTGAGCGCGTCCAAATCGTCGATCACGCCTTCTCCGGAAACGATCTCGCGCATGGCGATGACGATCTCGCGTCGACGGGCAATGACGGATTCGTCTGGTTTCGGCATGTCCATCAGGGCGCCCCTCTCTCCTCGGACCCGGCGTTTGGCGGCAATCGATCGCGCGAGACCATTTTGGCATGGTGACCGGCGCGCGTCATCCCGACGTGGCCAGGCGGGGGATGGTGCGTTCGTCGATCGGCCAGTGGATCATCGCGGCGGCGACGCCCAGCGCCACCGACAACCACCAGACGATATCGTACGAGCCGGTGAGATCGAACAGATGACCGCCCAGCCATACGCCCAGAAAACTGCCAATCTGGTGGCTGAAGAAGGTAATCGCGAACAGCGTGCCCATATAGCGGGGGCCGAATATCTGCGCCACCAACCCAGACGTCAGCGGCACCGTCGACAGCCACAGAATTCCCAGCACGGCGGCGAATACGGCCACCGTCAGCGTCGACGCCGGGATGCTGATGAAAATGGCGATGACGACGGCGCGGGACAGATAGAGCATGCTGAGCAGGTTTTTCTTGCTGCGATGAGTGCCCATGACGCCGGCGTAATAGCTGCCAACGATATTGAACAAACCGACCAGGGCAAGCGCCCAGGCTCCGGTTTCCGCCGGCAGACCACGATCCGTCAGATAGGCCGGCAGATGGATACCGATGAACGCGACCTGGAAGCCGCAGACGAAAAACCCAATGACCAGCAGCCAATAGCCGCGATGATGGCTCGCCTCGGCCAACGCCGCGCCGAGTCCCCGTGGTCCAGTGTCCTCGGCAGCGGCTACATTGTCCTGGGCTCGGCCCTTCAGCACGTGGGCCGAGGCGACAATGCCCGCCGCCAGCACCGCCAACAACAGATAGGACGTGGCCCAACCGTAATGCTGCAGGAAGGCTTGGCCCACCGGCACCACCGTGAACTGACCGGCGGCGCCCGCCGCGCCGACAACACCGAGGCCCCAGCTACGTTTTTCCGGCGGCATGGCACGGCCGACGGCGCCCAACAAAACGGCGAGCCCGCCCCCCGCCTGCGCCATGCCGATCAAGACACCACCGCCAAGGTGAAACGTCAGGGGATCCGCCGCCTGCGCCATGATGACCAAACCCATTATATAAAGCAGCCCGCCGCCGACGATGACCCGCCCGGTGCCATAGCGTTCGGCGATCGCCGAGGCGAACGGCTGAGCGGCGCCCCAGACCAAATTCTGGATCGCCATGGCCAGGGCGAATACCTCACGGCCCCAGCCCAGGTCGAGACTCATTGGTTTCAAATAGAGGCCGAACGAGGAGCGAATGCCCATCACCAGCAGAATGCACAGCGACGCGGCCACCAGGACGGCGGCGGGCGTCCGCCACGTGGCGGCCGCTGGGGAACGATCGGATGCCATTGAGTCAGCCCTCCTCAAGATTAGAAGGCAATCTAGGCGTGGCGCTCCGCTCCGCCAACGACAATGTGCGCAATTCAATTGTGCCGTCGTCTACAAGATCGACTTAAACGCTATGAAAATAGCCGATGAATAATCCGCGACGGGCGCGAGATTATGCCGGCGTCAACCCTGGCGCACCTTGAAGCGGGGGTTGCGCTTGTTGATGACGAAAACGCGGCCCTTGCGGCGGACGATACGACATCCCCGTTCACGCAGCTTGGCCGATTTGAGCGAGTTGCGGACCTTCATTGCCCGTCCCCTCCAATAAATATGCGTCATCAACGTGTTGGACATCCGCTGGACGTCCAAGCGGCGCGCAACCTAGGCGCTGGCCTTCCCCCTGTCAATGGTCGATCAATCGTCCAGGCCGGCGGCTTTTGACCTGTTCGTCTTGAAGGGTCATTGTCCATGAACGTCAACGACGAGGAACGCTCCCCCCATGGCCAGCCAACCACCCGAGGGCCCAACGCCCGCGGCCGATGCGGCGTCCCGCGCGCGTATCCGGGGAATCGTTTGGATGCTGGTCTCGACCGTTTCCGTCGCCGGCATGCACACCTCCATACGTCACGTCTCGGCGACCGTGCATCCGTTCGAAATCGCTTTTTTTCGCCTGTTGTTCGGATTCGTCGCCATCCTGCCGTTTCTGATGCGGCTGCGGATGGCGCCGCTGCGCACCAAGCGATTCCCCATGTTGGCGCTGCGCGGCGTGCTCAATACCGTGGCCATGCTGGCTTTCTTCACGGCGTTGAGTATCACGCCGCTGGCCGAAGTCACCGCGATTTCCTTCACCGCGCCGATTTTCTCCATCCTGCTGGCCATCCTGATCCTTGGCGAACGGGTCGGGCCGCGCCGCTGGGCCGCCATCGGTATCGGATTCGTCGGTACCCTGGTGATCATTCGACCCGGTGTCGCCGTCGTCGAGTTGGGCGCCATGTTGGCGATCGGCGCGGCCCTGTTCTGGGGCTGCTGCGTGGTCATCATCAAGGATTTGAGCCGTACTGAATCGAGCGCCACCATCACCGCCTATATGTCCCTGGTGATGGCACCGCTGGCGCTGGTGCCGGCGATGTTCTTCTGGACCTGGCCCAGTTGGGGCGATCTCGCCTGGCTGTTCGCCATCGGCTGCCTCGGCGGGCTCAGCCAATATTCCATGACCGAGGCACTGCACCACGCCGAGACCCATGTGGTTATGCCAATCGATTTCGTCAAGCTGGTCTGGGTCGCGGCGATCGCCTATTTCGCCTTCGCCGAGGTGCCTGGACTTTTCATTTGGATCGGCGGTGCCATGATTGTCGGCTCGACCGCCTATATTGCCTATCGTGAACACGCCGTGGGGAAACGCCGCCAATGATCGCTAACCAACGCCACCTGTTCGATATTCCCGAAGATCTGATCTGGCTCAACTGTGCTTCGCGCACACCGCTGCTGAAATCGGTGCGCGAGGCCGGCCACGCAGGTGTCGATCGAAAATACCATCCATGGACCATTGATGAAGGTGTCCGCCACGCGGAAGCAGAGCGCGTACGCGCGCTGTTCGCCGGCCTTGTCGGTGCTGGCCCGGATGATATTGCCATCCAGCCATCTGCCGCCTACGGCATCGCCACGGCGGCGGCCAATCTGCCGCTCGCCCGGGGCCAGCATGTGCTGGTGCTGGAAGGGCAATTTCCGTCGAATGTCTATGTCTGGCAAGATCTGGTCCGCAACGGTGGCGGCGAGATCACCACCGTGGCGCGGCCGGCCGATCATGATTGGACGGCCGCCGTCCTCGGTGCCATGGACGGTTTGGGCGAAAGCCTCGCCATCGCCGCGCTGCCGCCCTGCCATTGGACCGACGGCACGTGGGTCGATCTGACGCTAGTCGCCGAGGCCTGTCACCGCGTCGGCGCGGCGCTGGTCATCGACGCCACGCAGTCCGCGGGCGTCATGGCCCTGGATGCGTCCGCCCTTGACGCGGATTTCATCGTCGCCGCCGGCTACAAGTGGTTGATGGGGCCGTATACCCAGTCCTTCCTGTATGCCGCGCCGCGCCACCACGAGGGCCGCCCGCTCGAAAGCCATTTCTACAATCACCCGGGCAGTGCCGAGGGGCCGACCGCCTATCCGGCGGCCTTCACCGATGGCGCGCGGCGTTTCGACATGGGGCAGTTCATGAACCTCATCAACCTGCCGATGGTCGAGCAGGCGCTGCGCCAAATCAGCGAATGGACACCCGACGCCATTCAGCAAACCCTGGCGCCGCTGACCAGCCGCATCGCCGCCGAGGCACGCGACCGCGGGCTGGTCTGTACCGCCGACGACAGGCGCGTCGGCCATATGGTCGGCTTCGGTCCAAGTCTACGAAACGGCACGAAACGTTCGTGGCCCGGCGATATCGTCTCCCGACTCGCCGCCGAGAACGTCCACGTCAGCATGCGCGCCGGGGTGCTGCGAATCAGCCCGCATCTGCATACCCGCGACGACGATGTCACGCGCCTGTTCGATGTGCTGGCACCGCATTTGCGGGATTAGGACGCAATCTGATACCCATCGAACAGACGGAAAGAAAATTATTATCATTGTGACCACAGTCACAGACGCAGGCCCCGTTGAGCCCTATAAATAACGCATCACAGGGGGCGACGTCGTCCGGTTTCACGAGAAATCGAACGTCTCCTCGAAAAGGCAAACCGCCGGAAACGGTGGGGCGCAAAGCAACCGGTCTAAAGCCACCACGCGGCCAGGACAGCGGTGCTACCGAAAGGAGAGAGACAATGTCCGACCACGATCACATCGAATCAGATATCACCGACAACCTGCCGAGCGTGCGTGAGGGCCGCTCCATGTTGCTGTTCGCTTTCGTGTTACTGGTGCCGGTCATCGGCGCCCTGGGCATCGGGTTTTATGAAAAACATTCGGACGACGGGCCGTTCCTCGCCGGCGCCAGCCATCCGCTGACGGCCGCCGCCGACAAGGTCGAGGACTACAGCCGCCTTTTCCCGCCGCAGGGCAATTGGCGCGCGCAAGGTGTCCGCATCATTGATGATGAAACCCTGGTGCTCGACGTCGAACTGCCGTCACCGAAGCACGCCACGGTAATCTCCACCCGCCGGCCGCGCATCCAGTATTCCTACATTAAACTGGCCTGCCCGCCGGACGAAGCCGGCCATAAGCCGTTGATGAACGAAGGCGACCGGGTTGTTGTGTCACGGCGTTTTCAGGGCAAAATGGTCGCCGAGGGGGCCTGCCCCCCTAGTTGAGCCGCGTTTCGCCCGTCAATGCGTCGGCGAGCGCGGCCAGCCCCCCCTGCCAATCGCCGCGTGACGTCTGCCTGAACAACCGCATGGTCGGATACCACGGCGTTTCATTTCCGATCATGCCCCAGCGCCAATCGGGGACGAAGGCCAGCAGCGTCCACACCGGCCGCGCCAACGCGCCCGCCAGATGCACCACCGCCGTATCGACGCCGACCACCAGGTCCATGGCGGCGACGGCCCGCGCGGTGTCGGCGAAATCCGTGAAATCCTTGCCAAGATCAGTGATCCGGCCGGCGAAGCCGGCGGCCGCGATTTCCGCGCGCGCCGGCCCGACCTGCAGGGCGTAAAGTTCAACGTCGGCCAAGTCGAATGCCCGCGCCAGCGCTTCCAGGGACAGCGACCGCGAGCACTGGTGGGCGTGCAGATCGCCGCCGGCCCAAACTAATCCCACCCTCGGCCTCTGGGTTGCCGGCAGACTGACCCGCGACGCCGCGAGGTACGGCGTACACCCGTCGCCCCTCGCCGTCTCCGTTCCCAGGATCGGCGGCAGATCGAGTATCGGCGCGAAGGCATCGAACGCCTGGGCCGGCGCCTCGCGCGGCACCACCTCGTCGACGCCGTCGATGCCACCCAGTAACGGTACCAACGATGCCTGGCAACGCAACCGCACATGACCGGCCCGCGCCTGCCGCCGAGCCGCCGGGATATAGCGCGCGAACTGGATTGCGTCCCCCAATCCCTGCTCGTCGAGGATTTCCAACGTCGCGCCCGGCATCGCCTCTCCGCTCCAGCGACGCCCCGTCGGCAATGCCGGCAAGGGCAGGTCGTGCGCTCGTTGCCAGCGCAGGCCGTAGTCGGCCCATCCCTCCGCCTCGCGTCCTGCAAGCAGCAATGTCAGCGACCGGTTCCAACGAACCTCGATATGTGCATCATCAATACGCAAGGCCTGATCATAGGCATCGAGCGCCGCCGCGACATCGCCACGGGCGCGGGCCGTGTTGCCGAGATTATGAACCGCCGCCAACAGAGTGGAATCAAGGGCGACGGCGCGTTGATAGCAACCGCTGGCACCAGCGAGGTCGTCCGCCGTGAACAGCGAGTTACCCAGATCGTTCAGCAGCCGCGCCAGGTCCGCCGTGACACCGTGAAGACGAGGCTCGAACTTGTAGGCCTGTTCGAGGCAGGCGATGGCACCGGCCGAATCATCGTTCGCCGCCAGGGCGCGGCCGAGATTGGCGTGTGCCTCGGCATAGTCCGGCGCCAAATCGAGCGCCCGCCGATAGGCGGCGATCGCTTCGGCCGGCACACCAGCAGCGATAAGCGCGTTGCCCAGGTTGTTGTGAATGGCGGCATTGTCCGGCGCCAGCCCAGCGGCCTGCCGCAGCGTGGCGATGGCGTCATCGAGGCGGCCAAGGCCACGCAACAACACGCCGAGGCTCGACAAGGCGTCCGTGTGATCAGGGTCGACGGCGAGGATCGCGCGGTAACACGCTTCAGCCGCCGCCAAATCACCGGCTCGGTGCCGTGATTGTCCGTCCGCCAACCGGCGCTCGATGTCGTCATTCATGATGTCAGCATAACCCGCCGGAGAGTACAGTTGCCATCACCCGCTGGCGGCGGTTTGATGCGCCATCACAAATGACCGTCCCGGAGGTGCCCATGAAAGCCGTCGTCCTCGCCAACGCCTGCGGACCAGATGGCCTGACGCTCGTCGATCGTCCCGATCCCGAGCCGGGACCGGGCGAGGTCCTGGTACGGCTGCGTGCCGCGTCGCTGAATTTCCGCGACACGTTGCTGCTCAAGGGTGGTTATCGCTCGAAACAGAAAGCCGCCGACCTGATTCCGCTGTCGGACGGCGCCGGCGAGGTGGCGGCGGTCGGTGTTGGCGTCGACGCGTTCAAACTCGGCGATCGGGTGACGGCGCTATTCTACGCCGACTGGCTCGCCGGGGCCTCCAGCGACGCCGCGCTCGACAGTGATTGGGGACGCGGCCGCGATGGCATGCTGTGCGAATTTAAAGTGTTCCCGGCGCACGCCTTGGTGCCGACGCCGGCGACGTTGAGCGATGTGGAAGCGGCCGCCCTGCCCTGTGCCGCGTTGACCGCCTGGGTCGCCGTCATCCGTCACGGCCAATGCAAGCCTGGCGATATTGTGCTGACCCAGGGCACCGGCGGCGTCAGTCTGTTCGCCCTGCAGTTCGCCAAGTTGGCAGGCGCCGAGGTTATTGTCACTTCGTCGTCCGACGCCAAGCTGGACCGTGTCCGCGCCATGGGCGCCGATCACTGTATCAATTATCGCACCACGCCGACCTGGGGCACGGAAGCCCGCTATGTTGTCGGAGGACGCGGCATCGACAACGTCATCGAACTGGGGGGCGCCGAGACGCTCAAGCAGTCGCTCATCGCCGTCCGACCGGGCGGCACCCTCAGCCTCATCGGCGTGCTTTCGGGCGCCAAGGTGGGTGACGTGCTGCTGCCCTTCATCGTCACCCGCGAAGTGCGCCTGCAAGGCATCACCGTCGGTTCCGGCGAGGACATGCGGGCCATGCTGCGGGCCATGGAAATGCACGCCATCAAGCCGACCATCGATCATGTATTCCCCATGGCCGACGCCGCGGATGCCTTCCGCCATCTGGAAGCCGGCGCCCACTTCGGCAAGGTCTGTATCGAAATCTAGAGGAGGACAAACCATGTCAGCCGCCGACATCGCCGCCGCGTTCCAAGCCTTGCACGAACAGCCGGGCACTTTCGTCATCCCCAATCCGTGGGATCGCGGCTCCGCCCGCATGTTGAAAACGCTCGGCTTCAAGGCGCTGGCAACGACCAGCGCCGGCTTCGATTTCGCCGACGGCCGCAAGGAAGGCACGGCGACGTTCGACCAGGTGTTGGAGCACTGCCGCCTGATCGCCGAAGCCACCGATCTGCCGGTCAACGCCGATACCGAAAGCTGTTATTCGGAAACCGCCGACGGCATCGGCGAGACCATCCGCCGGGTTGCCGAAACCGGCATCGCCGGCTGCTCCATCGAGGATGTGGATGTAGCCAATGCCGCGGTCTACGGCGACGCGCCGATCTACGATCTCGCGGTGGCGGTAGAACGGGTGACGGCGGCGGCGGAAGCGGCACGCGGCCTCGGCCGGCCGTTCATGCTCACCGCGCGGGCCGAAAACTACCTGCATGACCGGCCCGATCTCGCCGACACCATCAAGCGCCTGCAGGCCTACCAGGAAGCCGGCGCCGACGTGCTCTACGCACCGGGACCGAAGACGGCCGACGACATCCGCAGCCTCGTCACCTCGGTCG
Source organism: Rhodospirillales bacterium (assembly GCA_038117225.1). Classification (GTDB taxonomy): domain Bacteria; phylum Pseudomonadota; class Alphaproteobacteria; order Rhodospirillales; family Casp-alpha2; genus JAYOFM01. Next base: position 178 of record JAYOFM010000006.1, on the reverse strand, counting down.
ACCGACCGGTCAACGTCATCGCCGGCCTGCCCGGCATGACCCTCACCGTCGCCGACCTTACGGCGCTCGGCGTCAAACGCATCAGCTTGGGTTCGAACCTGTTCCGCGCCGCCTTCGGTGCCGCCCTGCGCGGTGCGCGCGAGATCATGGATCACGGCACCTTCGGCTACGCCGCCGA
>JAYOFM010000005.1:46295-61413 GCA_038117225.1 Rhodospirillales bacterium | reverse complement strand
CCATAGCAACTCCGGTGTATACCAGTGTTGCACTTGGTTTGTGAATTTAGCGTGATTGTTTCGAGGTCGGCATTGAGGCGGTGCGGATAGCCACCCGTTACATGACTCCGGTCATGCTGTTGACGGACGGTTACATTTCCAATGCCGCCGAGCCTTGGAAGATACCTGATTTGGGCAGCTATGCGCCGTTTCCGGTGTCTTTTCACCAGGACCCACAAGGATTTCACCCCTACCTGCGCGACCCGGAGACCCTGGCGCGAGTATGGGCCAAACCCGGAACCCCGGGCCTGGAACATCGCATCGGCGGGCTGGAGCGTTCCTACGATACCGGGCACAATTCCTACGACCCCGATAACCATCACCGCATGACCCAAGTTCGGGCACAAAAGATTGCCGGGATCGCCAAGGATATTCCAGAGCAGACCATTGAACTTGGCCCCGAAAGCGGACCGCTCGCCGTCGTCGGCTGGGGTTCGACCCGGGGACCGATCGTTCGCGCTGTCGAAAACGCAATTGAGCAGGGCCACGCAGTCGCCCATATCCACTTGCGCCATATATGGCCCCTGCCAGCGAACCTAGGGACGCTGCTCGCCCGTTATGACCGGATTCTGGTGCCGGAAATGAACAATGGTCAGCTTCGCACCCTGCTACGGGCAGAATACCTGGTCGATGCGGAAGGCTTGAGCAAGATATCCGGCCAACCGTTCAAGATTGCCGAGATCGAAGACGCCATCCTATCCCGCATGACAGGTTGAGAGGAGCTACGCGCATGAACGTCGTCGCCAAGCCTGAAAAATTGGCCGCGAAGCATTTCGCTTCCGATCAGGAGGTGCGCTGGTGCCCGGGTTGCGGCGACTATGCGATCCTGCGCGCGGTCCAGAAGACGTTGGCCGATATCGAGGCCGACCCGGCCAATACAGTGTTCGTTTCCGGTATTGGTTGCGCCGCGCGTTTTCCCTATTACATCGCGACCTACGGTTTTCACACGATCCATGGCCGGGCTCCGGCGTTCGCCACCGGCATAAAGATCGCCAATCCGGAACTCGACGTCTGGGTCGTTGGTGGTGACGGGGATATGCTGTCAATCGGCGGCAACCACTTCATGCACGTAATCCGGCGAAACGTGAACCTGCAAGTATTGCTGTTCAATAACGAGATCTATGGCCTGACCAAGGGTCAGGTATCGCCCACGTCCCGCGCTGGTACCCGCTCGCCGTCGACGCCATTCGGATCCATCGACCTGCCCGTCTCCGCTTGCGTCCTGGCGCTGGGTGCCAGCGCGCGTTTCGTTGCCCGTGGTGTCGACAACCAGCAGAAGGTCCTGCCGGAAATTCTCAAGCGCGCGTACGAACACAAGGGCGCGTCATTCGTCGAAATTCTGCAGAACTGCATCGTCTATAATGACGGCGTCTTTGCCGACTTCACGGAAAAGCAGGTTGCCGCCGAAGGCCAGGTCCTGGCGGAACACGGCAAGCCGTTGATCTTCGGTGCCAAGCGGGACAAGGGTTTGCGCGTCAATCCAAATTCATTCGAGATCGAGGTCGTCAAAATTGGCGCGGACGGAATCGGCGAGGATGACATTCTTATCCACGACGAGACCAATCGCACGCTTGCCGGCCTACTTGCGCGGATGGAACAGCCCATGCCGGTGGCCATGGGCGTGCTCTATTGTGCGCCGACGCCAAGTTACGAAGAGGGCGTCATCGCGGTCCGCCAACAGGCCCAGAAGAAGAATGCCGGCCGCGATCTTGCCGCCTGGATGGCAAGCGGTCATACCTGGACCGTCGAGAGCTAACCCCGGTCGGTCCCCGGTTCATGCCTCTGACCGTCGCCATCATCGGTTCGGGCCCCGCCGGATTCTATACCGCCGATGCCCTGTTGCGGTCAGGCATGGCCATCGAGATTGATATTCTCGATCGCCTGCCAACGCCCTTCGGGCTAATCCGTGGCGGCGTCGCACCGGACCACCAGGCAACCAAGAAGATCATCAAGAAATACGAGAAGACGATACTCGGAGAGGCGGTCCAGTTTTTCGGTAATGTCGAGATGGGCCGCGATGTCTCCATCAAGGAACTCCGCGCCATGTACGACGCCGTTGTCCTGGCCGTCGGTGCACCGGGTGACCGCAAGCTGACCATCCCGGGTGCCGATAAGAACGGCGTGCACGGTTCCGCCGCTTTCGTCGGCTGGTACAACGGCCATCCTGACTTCACTAACTTGGAACCTAACCTCGATATCGAGACGGCTTGCGTCGTCGGCAACGGCAACGTCGCCATCGATGTCGCGCGCATTCTCGCGCGATCCGGCGACGGACGGGCGCGGACGGATTTGCCGGGTTATGCCCGCGACGCCATCGACGCGTCGCCCATTCGCGACGTGTGGCTGCTCGGTCGCCGTGGGCCCATCGACGCCAAGTTCACAAATGTTGAGCTACGCGAAATGGGGGAATTGACGGAATGCAGCCCACGGGTGCGGCCGGAACAACTGCCGGATAACATTCCGGACGGCCTGTCCGACCGGCGCAGGCGTCTGGTTGAACGCAACCTCGACACATTACGTACGTTTGCCGCCCAAGGCGACGATGACAAGCCCAAGTGCGTACACTTTGAATTCTTCGCTCAGCCGTTGGCGGTCTTGGGCGGCGAACGTGTCGAAGGGCTGCGCGTCGAACGCACTCGGGTCGAAAACGGTCGCGCCGTGGGCACAGGCGAGATCTTTGATATTTCTTGCGGCATGGTCGTCGCCGCTATTGGCTACCGCTCCGAACCGTTGGCCGGCATTCCCTACGACGATGCCCGAGGCATTGTGCCCAACAGCAATGGGCGTATCGAGAAAGGACTCTACGCCGTCGGCTGGATTAAGCGCGGGCCCTCCGGCGTCATTTCATCCAACCGCCCAGACGGCATCATTGCAACCGAGCACATCATGGCGGATTTCGACGGCAGAGGTGAAAAATCCGGACGGCCGGCGCTTGAAGCGATCCTTGCGGAACGTGGTGTCCGCGTGGTTTCCTTCGCCGACTGGAAGATTATCGAAGCGGCCGAGGAAACAAGCGCCGTAGGCGATGCGCCCCGCCGTAAGTTTACCAGCATCAAGGAGATGCTGGCGTTGTTGAACGGGCCCCAGGGTTCGTAGGTCATTCGAGGAGAGCGCCATGAGCGACGAAACCTATGCCGGTGATGTCATGCCCGCCGAGGCGTGGGCAGCCTTAAAATCGGATGCGCGCGCGCTGCTAATCGACGTCCGCACCGAAGGCGAGTACGAGTTCGTCGGTCATGCCGACCTCACATCGATCGAGAAACGCACGCCGCTGGTGGAGTGGATGCTGTTCCCAAGCGGCGACACCAATCCGAAATTTGAGGCGGAGATCGAGACTCTGATCGCCGATAAGGAGACGCCAATCTATTTCATCTGCCGGTCGGGCGTGCGCTCACGTCACGCCGCCGTGGCGATGACGGCGCGCGGCTATACCACCTGCTATAACGTCTCACATGGGTTCGAGGGAGACATGGACGACAGCGGCCATCGCGGCACGCTGAACGGCTGGAAGGTCTCCGGCCTGCCGTGGATTCAGGGATAACGTTCCTCGCCGACCTTAAATAAAAACAACGGCACCATCCGCCTCCGCATCGTTCAGAAACGTGACGATGCCGCCGCTGGTGACCGGAACATCCGTGCGCAACGCCATGGATTCCAAACCGCGCGCGCGCAGCCCCATTTCACAGACCATAACCGTGACACCGAAGGCAACGCAGGCTTCCAACAATTGCTCGAATGCGCCTATACCCTTGGCGCCATAATTGGCGTCGAGCGATATCGCGTCGCCGTCGCCGTCGGCAACCGGTAACGTCGCCCAACCCGGCCGCCCATCGGTGTCCGGTGCGGCGAGCGCGCGGCAGGCCTCCATGGTGAAGAATAATGTCACTGGACGCCCGATGGCGGCCGCCGCCGCGGCCATGGCCAGCGCATAATGCACGCGATCAAACCGCCCCTCATAGACAACGACGGACAGCTTGGTGATCGTATCACCGCTGTCTGCGGGATCAGCCATGGAAGGCTATGTCCGTGATGGTCGGCTCGTCGCCGCAAAGCGGGCAGCCGGGATCAGCGGCAACGGCGATCTTTCGGTATTCCGTCCCCAGCCCATCGACGATGACCAACGAACCCGACAGGCTGGTGCCGATGCCGAGCAATTCCTTGATGATTTCCGTTGCCTGCATGGAGCCGAGCACACCGCAAAGCGCGCCCATGACGCCGGCCTCGGCGCATGATGGCACTTGGCCTTCCGGCGGCGGTTCGCGGAAGATGCATCGGTAACAGGGCCCGTGGCTACCGGTGTCATCCCGATCATGGGCCTTGAAAGTCGCCAACTGTCCATCAAAACGCAAAATAGCGGCCGACACCAATGGCTTGGCCGCCAAATAGCAAGCATCGTTGACGAGAAAACGTGTTGGAAAATTATCGCTACCATCGGCAATCAGATCATAGCGGCCAAATAGATCGAGGGCGTTCGACGCGGTCAAGCGGAGCGCATGCGGCTCAACGACCACATCCGGGTTGATGGCCTTGAGGGTTTGGACGGCGCTATCCACCTTGGCGATGCCGACGCGGTCACTATTGTGGACGATCTGTCTTTGCAGGTTGGAAAGATCGACGGCGTCGTCATCGATCACGCCGATGGTGCCCACACCGGCGGCGGCGAGATAGAGCAGCACCGGTGACCCAAGGCCACCGGCGCCGATGACCAACACCTTTGATTGCAGTAGCCGCGCCTGGCCCTCGCCGCCGACTTCCTTCAACAGGATGTGGCGGGCATATCGGTTGATCTGTTGTTCGGTCAAATCCATGGCGCGCCGCCTTTCCGCGTTCAGCCCATGCCGTCGAACAGAGCGGTCGACAGATAACGTTCGGCGAACGATGGCAGCACGACGACGATGGTTTTTCCCTGCATGGCCGGCCGCGCGGCGATCTCCAGCGCCGCGGCGACGGCGGCACCGGAGGAAATTCCGCCCGGGATGCCATCAAGCCGGGCAACACGGCGCGATGTTTCCATGGCGGTTTCATTGCCGATCGGCAACACCTCGTCAATCAGGTGGGTATCCAGGATCGCCGGCACGAAACCCGCACCGATGCCCTGAATTTTGTGTGGTCCCGGCGCCCCGCCCGACAGCACGGGGCTGTCTTCCGGCTCGACGGCGATCATTAGCAGCCCGGGTTTGCGCGCTTTCAACACAGATCCCACACCGGTCAACGTGCCACCCGTACCGACGCCTGATATGACCACATCGACGGCACCATTGGTGTCACGCCAGATTTCCTCCGCCGTGGTCTGTCGATGAATCTCGGGGTTGGCCGGGTTCTCGAATTGCTGCAGCATGATCGCGCCGGGGGTATCGCGAATGATCGCCTCGGCGCGTTCGACGGCGCCACGCATGCCCTGGGTCGCTGGCGTCAGTACTGTCTCCGCACCCAGCAGAAGCAGCATCTTGCGCCGCTCTATCGACATGCTGTCCGGCATGGTCAGAATTAATCGATACCCCTTGGCCGCGCAGACGAAAGCCAACGCGATTCCGGTATTGCCCGACGTCGGTTCGACCAACACGGCGCCAGGCTTGATCCGACCGTCACGCTCCGCCGCCTCGATCATGGATGTCCCGATACGATCCTTCACGGAACCGAGCGGGTTGAAGAACTCACACTTGGCCAGGATATCGGCCTCAACCCCGGCGTCCGCCATGGTCCGGCAGAGCCGGATCAGCGGTGTCGCGCCGATGGTATCGACGATGCTGTCGTAGATACGGCCGCGGAATTCACCGGTGCTGGCCTTGGCGTCGGAGGTTTCGTCATTCATGGCACTGGCAAACTGATGTTAAATCGTGAAGTCGAGGTTCTGGCGGCCTTCGCTGACAATGCCGGCATCGTTGGCGCGGGCGCATAACTGGTCGAATGTCGTGGTTTCCAACCGTGCCATTACCTCATCTTGAATTTCTCCCCATAGAGGCCGCACCACGTTGTGGCCGAGAGCGGAACCCTCGGGGCAGACGAGCGGATCATCCGCTGTTTCCGTCTTGCGCATAGAGCGGACGATATCACCGACGGTAATGCGCCGGCGCTCGCGGGCCAGACGATAGCCGCCACGCGGGCCGCGCACGCCGACAAGTATATTGTCGCGGACCAGCTGCTGCAGGGCCTGCTCCAGATAACGCTTGGGGATACATTGGCGGCGCGTGATTTCGCGGCTCTGCACCGGTTCCGAGCCAGCATGAAAGGCGATGTCGAGCACGGCTTCGATAGCAAACAGGGTTTTCTTGGAAAGTTTGATCATCATTTATAGTCCGTCGGTGCCGGTGGAGCCGAAACCGCCACCACCACGCGCCGTATCCTCCAGGGTATCGCACTCCGCCCAGACTGCGCGGCTGACCGGCGCAATAATCATCTGCGCGATGCGCTGGCCACGTTCGATGGTAAACGGTTGGTCGCCGAAATTGATCAGGATGACGCCAATCTCACCACGGTAATCGGCATCAATGGTGCCGGGGCTGTTGAGCACCGCGACCCCGTGGCGCGCAGCCAGGCCCGAACGCGGCCTTACCTGCGCTTCCGTACCATTCGGCAATGCGATGGCAACGCCGCTGGGGACCACGGCACGGGCACCCGGCATAAGGGTCAGCGGTTCGGTGATCGCCGCCAACAGATCGACCCCGGCGCTGTGCTCGGTCGCGTAGGCCGGAAGCGGCAGGTCCGCGCCGTGAGGCAGCCGTTGAACGGGAACACGCAGATCGCTCACGACCGTGCCTCGAAATGATCGGCCACGGCGCCGGCGAGACGTTCGGCGACTTCAACCTTGGACATGCGCGGCCAGTCCTCGACCCCGCCTTCGGTAATGAGATGCACCCGGTTATCGTCACCGGCGAACGTGCCTGTTCCGATGGAAACATCGTTGGCGACGATCCAGTCACAACCCTTGCGCTTACGTTTCGCGACCGCGTTGTCGATTAAATCTTCGGTCTCGGCGGCGAACCCGACGACCAGTGCCGGCCGTTGGTTTCCAGATTTACTGTCACCTTGAGCAAGGCTGCGGAGGATATCCGGGTTTTCAGCCAAATTCAGATGTGGCGGAGTGCCTTTGCCTTCCTTCTTCATTTTTGATTGCGCGGCATCGGCGATGCGCCAATCGGCGACCGCGGCGGCGCAGACCGCCACGTCGACCGGTAACGCCCGCTCGCAGGCCGCCAACATTTCACGGGCGCTTTCGACCCGGACCACGGTGACGCCAGGCGGATCGGGTTCCGCCGTCGGACCGGACACCAATGTGGTTTCCCCGCCAAGCCTCGCCAACGCTCCGGCGATGGCGTGCCCCTGCTTGCCCGACGAACGGTTGGCGATATAGCGCACCGGATCGATGGCTTCCCAGGTGGGCCCGCTGGTGACCAGTGCCCGGCGGCCGGCAAGACGCCCCGGCGTCGCGTTGGCCCCAGAGCCGCCGGCGAAAAAGGTTTCCAAGGCATCCAGGACCGCCGCGGGCTCGGCCATGCGACCGGGGCCGAACTCGCCGCAGGCCATGTCGCCATCATCGGGGCCGACGAACCGCATGCCGCGCCTCCGCAAGGTCGCGATATTGTCCTGTGTCGCCGGATTGAGCCACATCCGGACGTTCATGGCCGGGACAACGATAATCGGTTTGTCGGTCGCCAGTAGCGCGGTGGTCGCCAGGTCACTCGCCAAGCCGGCAGCCATCTTCGCCATGATATCGGCGGTCGCGGGAGCGACCACCAGGACGTCAGCGCTACGCGACAACTCGATATGGCCCATTTCGTTCTCGTCCGTAAGCGAGAACAACTCCTGATAAACCTTGTCTTCGGTCAATGCCTGCAGCGACAACGGCGTGACGAATTGGGCGCCTGCACGGGTCAACAAGGCGCGCACCTGACCGCCCCGTTCACGAATGCGACGCACCAGTTCCAGGCATTTATAGGCCGCGATTCCACCGGCAACGACAAGGAGAATTCGATTGCCCTGCAGCGCGCTCATGCTGATTTCACTTCCGGATTGGGCATCATGACCTTATTTCACGAATAATTGGTGTGGATAACGTAGTGACTCCCCCACACCCGTGCAAGTATTGTTTGCCGTGCCTGTTGAGCCTTCTGGCACGTCGAATGGGGAGACAGCCCGTGCGCCTGATCTGCTATCCCACGACACATATCGAACCCGAGTTGCGGCCCGCGCCGCAGGCGCGCCAGTGGCTTGATGATCTGCCGGAATCCTATGGCTATCGGTGTTTGCCGCTGACCATCGCCAATACTCATGGGTGGGAAATCCTGTTACCCAGCGGCTTCGAGGCGACGTGGAATGGCGGACGATCAAAGGATGACATCAGAATTACCGCCACGGACGGCGAGGATCTGCTGCCCACCACTCATTTCGGCTCCGGCATCTTGACATTCCATACCGGATATCTATTTCGGACTGAACCTGGCTACAATCTGTGGGTCCAGGGTCCGGTAAACGCGCCTAAGGATGCCATTCAGCCGCTGACCGGCGTGATCGAGACTGACTGGTCGCCCTATACATTCACCATGAACTGGATGTTTACCCGGCCCGATCAAACCGTCCGGTTTGAAAAAGGCGAGCCATTCTGCTTTTTCTTTCCAGTGCCGCGCGGCCTTCCAGAAGCGTTTAAGCCCGAGGTGCGTTCCATCGACGAGGAGCCGGATACGCACGACCAGTTCCGCGCCTGGAGCGAGGCGCGGCTGACTTTCAATCTTGATCTGCTGGAACCGGATTCCGACGCCCGCAAGAATAAATGGCAGAAGGATTATTATCGGGGTTTTCGACCGGACGGGCGCGAAGGTCTCGCCGAACATCAGACCAAGGTCCGTCCGAAACCGTTCAAGGACCGGCGTTAGGCCGCGGATTTCGCTGGTTCAGTCGCCGGCCACGAAGAACGCGAACAACAACATGATGGCAACGATCCACACCATCGACAGCGCATTGCCCCGGCGTTCGCCGCCGCGCAACTCACGCACGGTTTCGGGGTCGAGCCGCACACGGCCCTCCGCCAGGAGGCTGCTGCCGGCCTCGATCCCGTCGAGCAAGCGCGGCAATCGTTCCGCCGCGTCGACCAATCCCTGAGCCGCATCGCGAAGCCGTGCCTCCGGCCCCAGATTCTGCATTACCCACTCTTCCATCATCGGCCGGGCCAGCAGCCACATGTTGGCTTCCGGCGCCAATGTGCGAGACGTGCCTTCGGCCACAAGCATGGTTTTCTGCAGTAACAACAGTTCCGGTCGCGCTTCCATCTGGAAAGTCTCGGTGATCTGAAACAGTTGGCCGAGCAGCCGGGCAATGGAGATTTCGTTCTGCGGCCGATCCATGATCGGCTCGGCGATGGAACGGCACGCTTGGGTAAAGGCGTCGACGGATCGATGCCGGGGCACCCATCCGGCTTCGAAGTGCACTTCGGCGGCCCGCCGATAGTCGCGGCTTAGAAACGATACCAGCATCTCCGCCAGTGATCGCCGGGTCTTGAGGTCGAGCCGGCCCATGATGCCGAAATCGACGGCGCCGATGGCGCCATCGTCCAATACAAACATGTTGCCCGGATGCACGTCGGCATGAAAGAAGCCGTCACGAAAGACTTGGCGGAAGGACGCCTGGGCCGCTTTTTCGAGCACGACCACCGGATCATGCCCCTTCGCCAGCAGCGCCGCCCGGTCATCCAGCCGAATGCCGCTGAATCGCTCGGTGGTCAACACCCGCCGGCCGGTACGCGCCCAATCGACTTCAGGGACGCGAAAATCCTCGTCTCCGACAAAGTTGTCGGCCAGTTCAGCCGCGGCGGCGGCTTCGAAGCGCAGGTCCATTTCCATATCGACGCTTTCAGCCAGCGTCTCGACCACGGCTACCGGGCGCAGCCGACGCAACGCGGGGCGCGTGCGCTCGACCATTTCGGCGACCCAGCGGAACAGATCGAGGTCGGCCTCGAAGGCCTGCTCAATTCCCGGGCGCAGCACCTTCACCGCCACATCGCGACCGTCCGTGGTCCGGGCGAAATGAACCTGAGCAATGGAGGCAGCGGCGATAGGCGTGTCATCGAAATGCTCAAACAGGACTTCGAGCGGAATTTCGAACTCGTCCTCAATGGCCTTGCGTGCGTCCGCGCCAGGAAACGCCGGCAGGCGGTCTTGCAGATTGGAAAGGTCGGTCGCTACCTCTTCACCCAACAAATCGGACCGGGTTGCCAGGGCTTGGCCGAGTTTGATGAAGCTCGGACCGCAAGCTACCAATGCCTCGGCTAAACGCTGACCAGGACGGCCGGCAACGCCGCGCGACGCCACGAGACGGCCAAGCGCGACGGCAAGCGGGGCAACACCGAGGCGTTCCAGCGTAAACAATGCGTCATGGCGCGCCAGAGTTCTGGCAATCGCGACGAGGCGGCAACCGTGGCGGAACGCGCGCAGCAAGGCGAAACCGTCAGGTGCGCCAGGCGGAGTGGATCGCCGCGATCCCGCCCGACAGATTTCGACAATCGACACGGCCAAGACCGGCGTCCTGGATCATGGCGGCGAAGCGCTGCTGATCTGGAAAACGGCGAATGCTCTCCACTAGATATCGGTAGGCATCCCTGTCGCCCGCGACCCGTTGACCGAGTTCGGGCAGCACCTGAAAGGAATAAGTGTCGTACAGACGATCCAACAGCGGCACCACAACGTGCGAGAATTCCAAACAGAGAAATCGTCCGCCGGGCTTCAAGACCCGCCGCGCTTCCGCGAGCGCCTTTTCCAGATGAGTGACGTTGCGAATGCAAAAGGAAATCGTCAGCGCATCAGCCGTCCGATCATCGAGGGGTAGTGCCTCGGCATCACCCAGAACCCATTCGATGCCTTCCGGGTCGCCGCCCACAATACCTTCGTCGAGGGCGCGGTCACGGCCGACGGCGAGCATTTCCTCGTTCGCATCGACCACGGTCACCGTGCCGCCGCCGCGTGCCTTGAAGCGAAGCGCGATGTCGCCCGTGCCACCGCCGACGTCGACGAGGGTCATATCCGGCCGGGGCGCCAGCCAATCAATCAAGACGCCTTTCCACAGACGATGAACGCCCAGACTCATCAGGTCATTCATCAGGTCGTAACGACCAGCGACGCTGGAGAAGACATCGGCCACCAATGACGCCTTCTCCGACGTCCGGACTCGACGAAATCCGAAGTCGGTTTCGGCATCTTGATCACCGCTGGCGGGCGGTTCGTGGTCGGGCGTGGTATCCATGGCGCGGCACCATAGCCCAAGCCGTCGTTCCGCGCTACGGTGGCGCCATCATGCCGGAACTTCCCGAAGTCGAAACCGTTCGCAGAGGCCTGCAGCCCTATCTTGAGGGCCGCCGGATCCTCCGCGCAATCGCCCGTCGACCGGATCTGCGCTTCCCGCTACCGCCGGATCTGGGTCAACGCCTAACCAATAGGGTGATCACCAGCGTCGACCGCCGCGCCAAGTATCTCTTGTTTAGGCTCGACGACGGCTGGGTAATGATCGGCCATCTTGGTATGTCCGGACGCATGTGCGTGTTTGAGGGCCCGCCACCGCCCGTGGAACGTCATGACCATGTCATTCTGGAGGCCGAGGGCCATGTCACGATCCGTTTCAATGATCCACGCCGGTTTGGCTTTCTCCTGCTAACGACCAGCGAGGACCTGGACGCCCACCCCATGCTCGCTGGATTGGGCCCGGAACCCATTGATGCATCATTTGACGGCACCCTATTGGCGGGGCTGCTCGCCGGGCGCCGAACCCCCATCAAGACGGCATTGCTTGACCAGCGGACGGTGGCGGGGCTGGGAAATATCTACGTTTCGGAGGCGCTCTACCGCGCCGGAATCTCACCCCGTCGCTCGGCGGCGACAATCAAGGGACGCCGGGCCGACCGTTTGGCCTATGCCATCCGCATGGTCATCGCCGATGCCATTGCCGCCGGCGGCTCGTCGCTGCGCGATCATCGGCGACCGGATGGCGAACTGGGTTACTTCCAACACAGTTTCAAGGTTTATGGCCGCGAGGGCGAACCCTGCCCCGGCTGCGATTGTGGGAAAGTTATCCGGCGTCTGGTTCAAGGCGGGCGATCCACATTCTATTGCCCGGCCCGACAGCGCTAGAATATCGTCCGATGAGTAGCGGATGAGGGCCCACAAGGCTTGACGGAACGACGGGGTCCCGATATAAGCCGCGACCGTTCGCAAATGCGCGAGAATCACATTAAAGAGAACGACGATGGCCAATCACGCTTCCTCCAAGAAACGCATCCGCCAGACCAAGCGTCGCACGGAGGTCAACCGGAACCGCCTGACGCGTGTTCGCACCACGTTGCGAAGCGTCGAGGAAGCTATTGCCAGCGGTGATCAGTCCGTCGCGGAAACGGCCCTGCGCAACGCCCAGCCGATCATTATGCGAGGCGCCCAGAAAGGCATCATGGAACGTAATACGGCATCGCGGAAAATTTCGCGTCTGGCCAAACGTGTTAAGGCGATGGCGGCCTGATCGCTTCGCTGTTCGTGCACTAGCGCGCCGCCTGGGCGCGTACTCTAAAATCCTCTTTTGAAAAAATTTCGCCCGGGCGTCATGCAAATGACGTCCCGACAGGGTCGTCGCGACCGCTTTTTCCTACGTAAGTTCGTTCTCGATCCGAGATTCACACGCTGAGTCAATAGCATGGCCGAACTGCGCCAACGATGCGCAGAGTCAAGTGGATTATTTGCAAAATTTTGCGCCGTTCCTGATTCGATCGGGTTGCCTAGAAACCCCGGTCCACGTAACATTGTGAGCGTCGAAGGAGGCGGAACCATGGAGTCTTTAAAGTAACACGGGCTGGCACGTAACTTCGATAGGCATGAATTTCGCCCATACAGATATATTATGTTGTTAAAAATTAAATACTTCGAAGTAATAAGTTAAAATAATATTATTTAATATTTTGTTTTTTACTATTTCTTGATGTGGCGATGTAGTTGATCGTTTGCGGGTTGAGGCACGTTTTTGCATCCCGTTAGTCGCCGGTTTCAAGGCAAACTTCTCTCATGGGGGGACTCAGCTGCACAAGGATTAGCGCACTAGGCAATTGTTGGGGCAGATACCCCACCACATCGTGACGATTTCTGGCCGCGACGAAAAAAGCTACTCGGTATGTCGACGGTCACAGCCACCAGTGCCCTGAACCAGTAAATATCATCGAGCGAAGGGCGCCGAAGTCGGGCCGCGAGAAAACTTCTCGCCATCAGCTCTCGTGCAGCGTGTTAATCCGGCATTTGACCGGACCCTTATTGAGATGCGTCGAAGGGTTTCAAAGGCCCAAGTCGCTAACGGGTCGTTGCGTTTTTTAGCTTATGCGGACGACCACTGGGGGCAGTAAGAGTATGACCGACCGATCGACCGACAGACCCGAAGCACGCGCCAACGAGTCGGACAGCGTGACACTCCGGGAAAATCACATGTCGGCTGAAGACGCATCAATTGAAGCTGGCGACGGCAAGGCTGAAAATGAGGCTCAGAATGAGGCTTGGCGCTCCACCTGGAGCAATGTCACCGACCGCCTGCGTGGTGAAATTGGCGAAGCCGCCTTTCAGAGCTGGATTAAGCCCATGTCGGTGCGCCGCGTGGACGACCATGTCGTGCACCTGTCGGTACCCACCCGGTTCATGCGGGACTGGGTGCAGGCACACTATGCGGAACGGCTGATCGCGCTTTGGCGGGACATCGCCGACGGTGCCGACAATGTTGATTCGATTGAGGGGGTCGATATCGTCGTACAGGCTGACCGCCAGCTGCGTGGCGGAGAACGCCGCGAAGGCGTGACGCTGCCCTCCGCCCGCCGCAGCGCTTCCGCCGCGCCCGCGCGCCGACAGGATGATGGCATCGCCGAAGAGATTAAGCGGCAAAGCGTCAGTGCGCCCCTTGACCCGCGTTTCACGTTCGACGGATTTGTCGTCGGCAAGCCCAACGAATTTGCCTACGCAGCCGCGCGCCGTGTCGCCGAGGCGGAGCGAGTACCGTTCAACCCACTGTTTCTTTATGGCGGTGTCGGACTCGGCAAGACGCATTTGATGCATGCCATCGCCTGGCACATTGGCAAGACCATGCCGGAATGTTCCGTCATCTACATGTCCGCCGAAAAGTTCATGTATTGCTTCATTCGTGCATTGCGCGAAAAGACCACGGTGGATTTCAAGGAACAGTTCCGCTCCGCCGATGTTCTGATGATTGACGACGTGCAATTCATCGCCGGCAAGGATTCGACCCAGGAAGAGTTTTTCCACACATTCAATTCTCTTGTCGATCAAGGCCGCCAGATCGTCATCTCCGCCGACAAATCGCCGTCGGATCTAGAGGGCATGGAAGAACGCCTGATGTCACGCCTTAACTGTGGCCACGTCGCCGATATCCACGCCACCACCTATGAACTGCGCCTTGGCATCTTGCAGTCAAAGGCGGAGTACATGCGTACGACCGTGCCGCAGAAGGTGATGGAATTCCTCGCCCACAAGATCACCTCGAACGTGCGCGAGTTGGAGGGCGGCCTCAACCGGGTTGTCGCCCATGCCCATCTGGTTGGTCGTGACATCTCCCTGGAAACCACCCAGGAGGTGCTGCACGACCTGCTGCGGGCCAACGATCGCCGCGTCACTATTGAGGAAATTCAAAAACGCGTCGCGCAACACTTCAATGTTCGCATGTCGGACATGCATTCGGCACGCCGCGCCCGATCGGTCGCCAGACCCCGTCAGGTGGCCATGTATCTGGCTAAGCAACTAACCTCACGTTCGTTGCCGGAGATCGGTCGCAAGTTCGGTGGCCGCGATCATACGACAGTCATGCACGCGGTTCGCAAGATTGATGAGCTGCGCGAACAGGACAACGGATTCGCCGAGGATGTGGAGCTTTTGCGACGCATGCTGGAAGGCTGACGCCGAGCATTCTCCGGACGCGGAATTTTTCACCGCAACCCTTTGAAATTACAAATTAAATAAGGCCGCATTTGGCGCCTCCCCAGGCTGCGAAAAGGTTTGGGTATGTCTGCTCATTTGTTATAATGCCCCTTGATGTTTGCGGGCCTTCCGTGACCCGCTGACGG
>JAYOFM010000005.1:0-46285 GCA_038117225.1 Rhodospirillales bacterium | reverse complement strand
CGGCTGCCGACGGCACCGGATTCCGCCGAGCATAGCGCCGAAGTCGGCCCTTTTGGTGGCGCTTTTTTCGGCATCGTTTTCACATCCTCGCGGCTCCGATCGGAGCCGACGGCAAGAGACCAAAAGACAAACCATGAAACTCACCATCGAACGCTCCACTCTGCTCCGCTCCCTGAGTCACGTGCAGAGCGTGGTCGAGCGCCGCAATACCATTCCGATCCTCTCCAACGTCAAGATGGAGGCCGAGGACGGCCGTCTGACGCTCAACGCCACCGATATGGACCTCGACATCTCCGAGGACGTGGAAGCGGACATCGCGCAGCCAGGAGCCACCACGGCACCGGCGCATACGCTGTACGAGATCGCGCGCAAATTGCCTGACGGTGCACAGGTCGAGATCGATGCCGGCGGCGATGGACAATTGACCCTCAAGGCCGGACGCTCGCGATTCACGCTGGCCTGCCTGCCGACGGAGGATTTTCCCGTCGTGTCGGGTGGCGAGTACGGACATACGTTCAAGGTTGCGGCGGGCGAGTTGCGTGCCCTCATCGACCGCACCCGATTTGCCATCTCCACGGAGGAAACGCGCTACTATCTCAACGGCATCTATTTGCACGAGGTCGCGCGTGACGGCGTCCAGGTGATGCGCGCGGTTGCCACCGATGGACATCGGCTGGCCAGTGTGGAAACACCGCTGCCCGACGGTGCGGCTGGCATGCCCGGCGTCATCGTGCCGCGCAAGACGGTAGGCGAATTGCGCAAGCTGATCGATGAAACCGGTGACGACGTCACGGTTTCACTCTCTGAAACCAAGATCTGCTTCGCCTTCGATGACGCGGTGCTGACATCGAAGTTGATCGACGGCACATTTCCCGACTATCAGCGCGTTATTCCCGAAAACAACGATAAGAGCCTCAGCGTCGATCGTAAGACTCTCGCAGACGCGGTCGATCGCGTTTCAGCGATTTCCAGTGAGAAGTCCCGCGCCGTCAAACTCAGCCTGTCGACCGGCGCACTGGTGCTTACCGCGTCCAGCCCGGAGAATGGCAACGCCACGGAAGAACTCGAGGTCGGTTATACGGGCGAAGGGCTGGAAATTGGTTTCAACGCCGGTTACCTGCTCGACATAACCCGCCAAATCGAGGGCGACGAAGCGGTCTTCAGCCTTTCCGACGCTGCATCACCGACGATTCTGCAAGATGCCGGCGATGCCTCGGCGCTGTACGTTCTGATGCCGATGCGGGTCTAGGCGGGTGATGCATCGATCACTGGTGATGCGCGCAAGGGGCGGCGGATGGATGGGATGACGGCCGTCTCCAACCGTCGGACAGCGGCTTCTCCGACGCCGGGGACGGCTCCCGCGGTAAACCGTCTGACGTTGACCGATTTCCGCTGCTATGCCGGACTTGAGCTTATCGCGGAGGGCGCCACCATGGTCCTGACAGGCTCGAACGGGTCCGGAAAGACCAATCTGTTGGAGGCGTTGTCCTATCTGGTTCCCGGACGCGGCCTGCGTGGCGCGCGCCTGAGTGACGTCGGGCGCCGCGAGACCAATGATGATGACATTCCCCCCCGGCATTGGGCCGTTGCCGCCCGTCTGGCATCGTTCGATGACGGCCCCGAAATCCGACTCGGAACGGGCCTCGACATCGGCGATGACGGTCGCGAACGTCGCGTCGTTCGCATCGACGGCGAAGCGGTCTCCAGTCAGGCGGCATTGGCCGACCATCTGGCCATGGTCTGGCTGACACCGCAAATGGATGGCCTATTCCAGGCCGGCGGCACGGAGCGTCGGCGATTTCTTGATCGTCTGGTTTTCGCAGGTGACGCCGCCCACGTTGGCCGCGTAACCGCGTACGATAACGCGGCGCGTGACCGCTTGCGGCTACTCTCACAGGATCAAGCGCCCGACCCTCACTGGCTCGCCGCCCTGGAATCGACGATGGCGGAAAAAGGCATCGCTGTCGCCGCCGCTCGATTGGCGCTCGTCGATGCACTGGCGGCACTCGCCGGTGATGGTCACGGACCATTTCCCGGTGCCGGCCTGGCGATCAACGGTGAAGTTGAACGCTGGCTCGGCGAAGGCCCGGCCTTGCAAGCGGAGGACCGGCTGAAAACCGCGTTTGCGGCCAGCCGCGCGGAGGACGCGTCAACGCGGCGCACCACGCGAGGTCCGCAGCGCTCTGATCTGGTGGTCAGCCATCGACCCAAGGCACGGCCGGCATCGGATTGTTCCACCGGCGAACAGAAAGCTTTACTGATCGGCATCGTGCTCGCCCACGCCCGCCTTCGTGCCCGCGAGCGCGGCGCTGCCCCGGTACTATTGCTCGACGAGGTCGCGGCCCATCTGGACAGCAGCCGGCGCGAGGCTCTGTACGACCACATACTCGATATTGGTGCCCAAGCCTGGTTGACCGGCACGGACGCGGCACTGTTTGCACCGCTCGCCGGGCGCGCCAGGTTTGCATACGTTGATAACGGCCGCGTGGCGGCAAAGGATTAATCATCATGAACGACGACGACACTGCGGACGACGAAGCCACCGACGAGACGGCCGGTGTCGACGCTCCTGACGGCGAGGCCGAGAGCACGGCGGCCATCGGCGACAATGACGTCTACGACTCTGAATCCATCAAGGTTCTCCGCGGACTCGACGCCGTGCGAAAGCGACCGGGCATGTACATCGGTGATACCGACGACGGATCGGGCCTGCACCACATGGTCTATGAGGTCGTCGACAACGCGATCGATGAAGCGCTGGCCGGTTACTGCGATATCGTTCAGGTAACGCTCAATGGCGACGGCTCCGTGACAGTGTCGGACAACGGCCGTGGAATCCCGGTCGACATCCATGCCGAGGAAGGCGTCTCCGCCGCCGAGGTCATCATGAC
Source organism: Rhodospirillales bacterium (assembly GCA_038117225.1). GTDB lineage: Bacteria > Pseudomonadota > Alphaproteobacteria > Rhodospirillales > Casp-alpha2 > JAYOFM01. The sequence continues at coordinate 43,394 of JAYOFM010000005.1, read as the reverse complement.
ACAGCTACATGCGGGCGGAAAATTCGACCAGAATTCCTACAAGGTTTCGGGTGGTCTTCATGGTGTCGGCGTTTCCGTCGTCAATGCACTGTCGGACTGGTTGGAACTGACCATCCGGCGAGGTGGCAAGGAATATCTCGTGCGCTTCGAGGATGGCGAGACGATGGCTCCCCTCGCCATTGTCGGTGACGCTCCGCTGACGGACGACGGCAAACCGGCCACGGGCACCGAGATCACTTTTCACGCCTCGACCGAGACCTTCACCAAGACCGACTACGATGCCCCAACCCTGGAGCACCGGCTGCGCGAATTGGCCTTCCTCAATTCCGGCGTTGCCATCCGCCTGACCGATGCGCGCAGCCCGGAAACAAAGGTCGTCGATCTGCACTACGACGGCGGCCTCGTGGCTTTCGTCGGCTATGTGGACAGGGCCAAAAACGCGCTGCACGAGCCGCCCATATCCGTCAGCGGCGAGAAGGACGGCCTGCAGGTGGAAGTGGCGATGCAATGGAACGACAGCTATCACGAGACCATGCTGTGCTTCACCAACAACATCCCGCAACGCGACGGCGGCACCCATTTGGCCGGGTTCCGCGGCGCGCTGACCCGCACGATCAACAACTACGCGGCCCAGGGTGCGATGACGAAGAAGGAAAAGGTCGCCATCACGGGTGATGATGCACGCGAAGGCCTTACCTGCGTGCTATCGGTCAAGGTGCCGGACCCCAAGTTTTCGTCGCAGACAAAGGACAAGCTTGTGTCATCGGAAGTCCGACCCATCGTCGAAAATCTCGTCAGCGAGGGCCTGGACCGCTGGTTCGAGGAACATCCGGCGGAAGGCAAGAAGGTGATCGGCAAGATCGTCGAGGCGGCGCAGGCGCGCGAAGCGGCCCGCAAGGCGCGCGAACTGACGCGGCGCAAGGGCGCGTTGGATATCTCCTCGCTGCCCGGCAAACTCGCCGACTGTCAGGAACGGGACCCGGCGCGCAGCGAATTGTTCATCGTCGAGGGTGATTCCGCCGGCGGTTCGGCGAAACAGGGCCGCAATCGCGCCAATCAGGCGATCCTGCCGCTACGCGGTAAAATCCTCAATGTCGAGCGCGCTCGCTTCGACAAGATGCTGAGCTCGTCGGAAATTGGCACCCTGATCGCCGCATTGGGCACCGGCATCGGCCGCGAGGATTTCAACGTCGACAAATGCCGCTATCACCGCATCATCATCATGACCGACGCGGACGTCGATGGCAGCCATATCCGCACGCTGCTACTGACCTTCTTTTTCCGCCAGATGCCGGAACTCATCGAACGGGGCTACCTTTATATTGCTCAGCCGCCGCTATACCGCGCCAAGCGTGGGTCGTCGGAAGTCTACCTCAAGGATGATCCTCTCCTGGAAGAGTATCTGTTCGCCGCCGCCATCGACGAAGGCATCGTTTTTCAGTCTTTTGACGGCAGCCAGATCGCCGGCGCCGATCTGCATGAAACCGTCGACGAGGCGCGCAAGATCAAGGGACTGCTGAGCCGCCTATCACGACATGTGCCGATCGCAATCATCGAGCAGTCGGCAATCCTCGGGGCGCTCAATTCGGATATTCTGTCCAATCCGGAGCACTCGGATCAGGCATCCGATTACATCGCCAAGCGTCTCGACGCATTGTCGCCCGAATTCGAGCGGGGCTGGAAGGGTTCCACCCTGGAAGACGGCGGTCTCGCCTTCGAACGCACGCTGCGCGGCGTCACTGAGCGGCATGGTATCGATGGCGCCTTGATCCGCTCCTCGGATGCGCGCCAACTCGATGCCATGGCCGGCCAGCTACAAAAAATCTATGGCCGCCACGGCGAACTGATCGCCAAGGACAAGTCGATACCGATCACCGGCCCGGTGGATCTCGTCGACCGGGTCATGGAAGCCGGCCGCAAGGGCGTTGCCATCCAACGTTACAAGGGTCTTGGCGAAATGAACCCGGGCCAGTTGTGGGAAACCACGCTCGATCCCAACGCGCGCGCCCTGTTGCAGGTCCGTGTCAGCCACGCCGATGAGGCCGAGGACGTGTTTTCGACCTTGATGGGCGACATCGTCGAACCGCGGCGCGATTTCATCGTCGAAAACGCGCTTAAGGTCGCCAACCTGGACGTATAATTCGCCCCTTCCATGGCATCCCGTTAACCTAATCCTAAGCCCGTCGGCGTCATAAAGGGCGCATGACACGGAAACCATCAACCCGCCGAAAATCGGCCAAGAACGCCGCCAAACGCAGGGCCGCGAAGACGGGCGTGGGCCCGTGGCGAGCACGATGGCTCGGGCTGGCGAAATGGTCTGCGACGGTCAGCGTCTGGATCGGCATCATCTCCATTCTTGTGATCGGCTGGTACGCCACTGATCTGCCCGATGTGAACGCGGCGTTGGAACCGACACGCAAGCCGACGATTAGCATCCTTGCCGCGAACGGCGCCGAGCTGGCGCAAATTGGCGACCTCTACGGCATGCCGGTAACCTTGAAAGACCTGCCACCGGCCTTACCCCGCGCCGTGTTGGCTACGGAAGACCGGCGGTTCTACAGTCATTTCGGTCTCGACCTCATCGGCTTGGCCCGGGCCATGTGGGTCAACGTCCGCGCCGGACGGGTCCGTCAGGGCGGCTCCACATTGACGCAACAAGTCGCCAAGAATCTCTTCCTGACCCCCGATCGCACCATCAAGCGCAAAGTCCAGGAAGTATTGCTCGCGCTGTGGCTGGAACGCACCTTTTCCAAGGATCAGATCCTCACCATCTACCTGAACCGGGTCTATCTCGGGGCCGGCACATTCGGCATTGATGCCGCGGCACGGAAATACTTCGCCCGGTCGGCACGAGACCTCAATCTCTGGCAGTCAGCGATGTTGGCGGGGTTGCTTAAGGCACCGTCACGCTACAATCCACAAGCTGATCCCAAGGCAGCGGACAAACGCACCCGCCAAGTGCTGGCCAACATGGTTGCCGCCGGTTACCTGACGCGGGATCAGGCCTCGAAAGCCAAGTCCGGCAGCGATGTGCGATCCGCCGCCCGCGGTCACGGACGACTTGGCCGAGTGGCCCCACACTTCGTTGATTGGGTGCTGGAACGGGTAGGCGACTATGTTGGTGCCGGCGACCACGATTTAGTCGTCAAGACGACCCTGGACGCCGGGCTTCAGCAGGTCGCTGAACGGCAGCTCCGCCATCATCTCGACACCACGGGCGTAAAGACCGGCGTCGGTGATGGAGCCATCATCATTTTGACCCCGACCGGCGAGGTTCGCGCCATGGTCGGTGGCCGGAATCATGGTCGGAGCCAGTATAATCGCGCCACCCAGGCACGACGCCAACCAGGATCGGCCTTCAAGCCAATCGTCTACCTTGCTGCCGTCGAACAGGGTCTGACGCCAGACTCCATTGTCAACGACGCGCCGATCCATGTTGGCGCTTGGGCGCCGAAGAACTTCGACGGCAAGTTTCGCGGACCGGTCACGGTCTCCGATGCTGTCGCCAGATCACTCAATACACCGGCCGTGCGCATCGCTCGCGATACGGGCGTCAACCGTATTGTCCAGGCGGCGCGACGCCTCGGCCTCGATGACGAAATGCCACGTGACCTCGGCATCGCCCTTGGCACCCACGAAACGTCTCTCATCGCGCTGACCTCGGCCTATGGCGTATTCGCTTCCGGAGGCAACGCGGTGTTACCGCATGGCATTGCGGAAATCCGCGATGGATCGGGCCGGACACTCTATCGCCGGACCGGTGGCGGTCCGGGCCGCATTGTTGATTTTGACATTGCGGCGACCATGAACAACATGCTCGCCGGTGTCGTCGAGCACGGCACCGGCCGCCGCGCCAATCTGGGCCGCCCCGCCGCCGGTAAAACCGGCACCAGTCAGAACTATCGCGACGCATGGTTTATCGGCTACACCGCCGATCTGGTGGGCGGCGTCTGGCTTGGCAACGATAACGGGCGATCAATGAAGCGGGTTACGGGCGGCGGTCTGCCGGCGATTTTATGGCAGGACGTCATGCGTTCAGCGCACCAGGGTCTGCCCTTGCGCCCGCTGGCAGGTGTTAATGGGGAAATGGGTGGCTCAGGGTTCCTGACCCGTCTGGTCAGCGTCCTCAAGGATACGACCGATCAGTCTGGTCCCGACCACTAACGTAGCGCCCTGCCCTTCCACGGTATCAGGCTCGGCACTTGGCGACGGTAAGCGGCGTAGGCTTCGCCATAACGTGCGAGTAATCGCCGTTCCTCAAAATATGAGCCGATAAGCAGATAGAGCGATCCCCAGACCGCCGTCTGCAGCGCCAGCAGGGTCGTCGCTGCCGACCACAACACCACATGGGCGGCGGCATAGAGTGGGTGGCGCACCCAAGCGTGCGGCCCGTCAAGGCGCAGCGGCTCATCATCGTTCAGCATCTCTCCCCGCCGACGAGCACGCAACTGCGCGAGACCGGAAAATCGTCCGAGATCGTAGTAACGAAGCGACCACAACAGAGCTGCCCAACCACCGACATGGAGTGAGAACATGACGATCCTCGCGGCGCCGCTCCTATCGAACTCTGGCCGGTCCCCAAGCAGCAGATAGCCGATCAGTAGCACGACACCGATATGCAAGACGGCAAGAAGATTATAAGCGAGGCGGTAGCCGGCTCCGAGTTTCGGTGCCAGGACGGCCTTTGCGGCATCACCGGCAAGCCATGAATGGATGAGGCCAAAGCTGGCCCAGACCAGCGCATACAAGACATGATCGAGGGCCGCCATGGCGACCGAGCTACCCGGTGCCGTGGTTCAAGCGCTCAATCGTCGCTGTGGTGGAAAACCCGGCTTCAAGCTGCGCCAGAATAACGCGACCACCCCAACTTTCCACCAGATCGGCGCCAACGACCTCATTCTTGGCATAGTCGGCGCCCTTGACCAGTACGTCCGGTCGCAAGACGCGGATCAGTTCCTCTGGCGTGTCATCGGCGAATAAGACCACCAGATCGACACTGGTCAACGACGCCAGCACGGTGGCGCGCGCCGCCTCGTTCTGCACCGGCCGGGAATCGCCCTTCAGGCGTTTGACCGAGGCGTCGGAATTAAGGCCGACGATCAGCCGATCGGCGGCACCCCGGGCCTGGGCCAATAATGAGACATGGCCCGGGTGTAGAAGATCGAAGCATCCGTTGGTGAAGGCAACATTCAGCCCCTGTCGGTGCCAACGCTCGACGCGGCCAAGGGCATCGGCGAACGACAGCAGCTTGGCTTCGGCCGATGAAATATCCTGATGATGCAGCGCCGCGATCAACTCGGCCGCGTCGACAACCGCCGTGCCCACCTTGCCGACCACGACGCCGGCGGCGACGTTCGCAAGCCGCGCCGCGGCCTCTAGATCAACGCCGATCGACAGGGCCGCGGCGATGGCCGCGACCACGGTATCGCCGGCACCGGAAACGTCAAACACCTCGCGCGCCTCGGCGGCAATATGAACCGGTGGCCCATCGTTCGGCACCAGAGTCATGCCGGCTTGGCTGCGCGTGGCCAGAACGGCGCCGAGATCGTATTTGGCCGCGAGATGGCTCGCCGCGGCGATGGCGCTGGCATCGTCATCGACGGCCATGCCCGAGGCCTCGGCCAATTCGCGCCGGTTCGGCGTGACTAATGTAGCGCCGGCATATCGCGCATAATCACGCCCCTTGGGATCGACGATGACCGCCTTACCGGCGGCGCGTGCCGCGGCGATGACGGTTTCGGTGCCACCGGACGCCAGCACACCCTTGCCATAGTCCGAGATCACAACAACGTCGTGCCCGGCCAGGGCCTGGGCGATGAGATGTTGCGCCGTTTTCGCGGCCTCCGCGCCTAATGGCGCCGTGCTTTCCCGGTCGGTGCGCAAGACTTGCTGCCCGCCCGCCACATAACGAGTCTTGATCGACGTCGGGCGCGCCGCATCAACAACCAGACGCGCCGACACCCTTTCCGACTGAGCCAGCAATGCCTCGAGCTCGGCGCCGGCGGCATCGTCGCCTCGCGCGGCAACCAGGGTAACCCGGGCCCCGAGGGCGGCAAGATTGCGCACCACGTTTCCGGCGCCGCCAAGCATTGCTGCTTCGCTGCCAACCTTGAGTACGGGGATCGGCGCTTCCGGCGAGATGCGCTCGACCTCGCCGCTAACGAAGCGGTCGAGCATGACATCACCAACAACCAGCACACGAGCGGCGGTCAAGCCCTCGACAATGGGAACAAGGGCCGAGCGACCGGACGCATCGTCGGCCGGTGCCATCATACCAAGCCCAGTTCCTGTTCGATCGCGCCGCACAGCATTTGGCCGAGGGTGATGTGCATTTCCTGGATGCGTGCCGTCACCTTCGACGGCACGACGAGGAACGGATCGGCGACTTTCTTCATCTTGCCGCCGTCACGACCGCCGAAACCGGCGGCGATCAGTCCCCGTTCATGGGCCCGTCGCAGCGCCAGAATAACGTTTTCCGAATTGCCCGACGTGGAAATGCCGATGGCGACGTCACCGGGTTTACCGATGGCCTCGATCTGGCGCGAGAACACATGCTCGAAGCCGTAGTCGTTACCGGCTGCCGTCAGCACCGACGTATCGGTGGTCAAGGCCAATGCGGCAATGGCGTCCCGGTCCTTGACGTAGCGACAGGAGAGCTCGGTCGCCAGATGCTGACTGTCGGCGGCGCTGCCGCCGTTGCCAAAGAACAACAGCTTGCCGCCCGCCTGCAGGCTTTCGACCGACAGGCCGACCAACCGTTCGAACGGCTCTCGACAAGCGATACGGGTTTTCGCGACTACATCGGCGTGCTGTTCAAACTCGCCATCGTAAAATGCATCAAGATCCATTAACGGAACTCCCTTTATCCGACCGGGACTGAGTATCTCCCGGCGCTGGGTTAGTTATAGCGCGACTTATAGCGTGATCGGCGCACCATTTTGCAGTGATTCCATCACCGCCACAGTCGCGGCGGATGTTTCGATAAGCTGTGCCTCGTCGATGGGCGCGGCGGAACCGCTGGAAACGGCCTCGACGAACGCGACCAGCGCCGCGGACTGACCCTTGTCCTGGGTGCCGCCATCGTCCCTGGCCGTCCCATTTTCGGCTACTGAAAGACCACGAAAATCGTCGATCACGAACGCCGCGCCGCCAGCGAACACCTCGACCCGCTCCTTCGCCAATGCGGTATCGCCGCGCGCAGTGTACAAGATCGTGGCGAGACTACCGTCCGCGAACTGCAACCGAATGGAGACATCGTCAACCGCCCCGGTCCCAGGTGCCGCAGCGTCCGCCGACACCGATTGAACAGCGCCACCGGCCAGGGCGCGCGCGAGATCAACGAAATGGCAAGCCTCGCCCAAGATTCGTCCGCCGCCAGCGTCGCCGGCATGCACCCAATGTTCGCCGTCGATGGCACCGGCATTGACGCGAATAAGAATCACGCGGGGTCCCTCAATGGCATCGAGACGCCGCGTCAATGCGACGGTGGATGGCGCGAAGCGCCGATTGAAGCCGATGGTGAAGAACGCATCGCTGTCGTTGCGCGCCTCGATGACTTGGTTGATGCCATCGCGATCGAGAGATAGCGGCTTTTCCACCCACACGCTCTTACCGGCCCGTAGTGCTCGCGCCGTCAGCGCGGCGTGACTGTCATGGCGCGTGGCAACGATAATGGTGTTGATTTCGGCAGCATCGAACACCGCCGCCTCGTCGGTTGTCGCATTCTCGAAACCAAAACTCTCGCGGCCATGGTCGGCGGTCGCGCCCCTCTGCGTCGCGATGCTGTGCAGGCGAACCTTGGGCAATCTCTGTAAACCGGGAATCAAGACGGCCCTGGCATAGTTGCCAGCGCCAATCACGCCGACCACACAGGCCCGATTGTCGACCTTTTTCGGCGCCGGGAACGACGGCGGTGGCGCACCCATATTCTCGCCGTCGTAGGTGAGAACGACGCCCAGGTGTGGTTCGTCGCCCCTCGTTACCAAATCATACGCGTCCTCGGCGTTGTCGATCGGCAATCGATGCGTGGTCAGCGCCGCCACATCGAGGCGGTGTGACAACGCGTGATCCATCAGGCGCACGCATTCGGCCATGTTGTCACCTTCCGTCCAGCGCACCCAGCCTTCCGGATATTTGACGCCCCGGCTCTCGTAATCCTCATCGTAGCGACCAGGTCCGTATGACCGGGAAACAACGATCTCTAGTTCCTTCTTCATGAAATCCGGATAGGAAAACTCAGTGCCGGTGAGGCCGACCATGACGACACGGGCGCGATCTCGCGCGATTTCCGCGGCGACGTCGAATGGCGCGCTGGATTTCGTGGCGGCGGCGATTATGACCGCATCACAGCCGCGCCCGCCGGTCATCGCCTGTACGACGCTTGCAAGGGCGGCATCGTCGGGCGCAAGCGCCGCTTCGGCACCAAGGCGTTGCACCAAATCGAGCCGCCCGGCGTCATAATCGAGTACCAGGGCGCGAGCGCCGGACAATGTGAGGAACTGTGCCACCAATTGGCCAACCAGTCCGGCGCCGATGACCGCCACGGTATCGCCTAGCCCGGCCCTCGCATTGCGCACCGCATGCATGGCGATGGCGCCAAGCGTTGCGTAACACGCTTCCTCGTCGGCGACCCCGTCGGGAATGGGATGCGCCAAATTGCGCGGCACCACGTTGAATTCGGCGTGATTGGCCAACCCGGCACCGCCGACCGCGACCCGGCCGCCAACGCGAAACACGCCTTCACAACCGGCGCCAACAGCGATCACCTCGCCAGCTGCGGAATAGCCCAGCGGCAGCGGCTCATCCAGCCGCGCCATGACCGTGCGCCAAGTGGCGGCAAGACCTTCGCGCCTGGCCTTCTCGATCACCTTCTTGACCAAGTCCGGTCGCGCCTTGGCTTTGCCGGCGAGGCTCTTGCGCGCGAAGTCGATGACCATGCGCTCGGTGCCCGCCGAAATCAGCGACGCCCGGGTGCGCACCAGCACATGACCAGCCTTGACCTTAGGCGCCGGCACATCGAGCAACCTTAACTTACCGGTGCGCCGACTTTGGATGACTTGTTTCATGCAGCCTGTTTCATACTGGGCAATGCAAATTCGCAGCCTGATAGGGGTCTTTTACCCCGTTTTGCGCGGCTTTGGCAAAGACCAGAGCCACGTTCGGAAAAAAGCCGAAAAACTTTGTTCCAAAGCCGCTTAGCCGCTATGCAGGGGGCATGTGCGGGATTACCGTTCTTTTCGCCCACGGGCCACGAGCCGCCGCCGTCAATCGCGAGGAACTGGCGCGTATCAACGCCGCCATGATCCCCCGCGGACCGGACGGCGACGGGAGCTGGCTGTCCGAAGACGGCCGCGTGGGATTAGCCCACCGCCGGCTCGCCATCATCGATTTGTCGGATGCCGCGGCACAACCGATGCGCTTGGCGGATTCGCCCGCCGGTCGCGAGTTGCGCATCACCTATAACGGCGAAATCTATAACTACCGGGCGCTGAAATCGGAGCTGGAAGCCGAAGGCCGCCGCTTCCGTACCGATTCCGATACCGAGGTCATCTTGCATCTGTTCGACCGCGACGGCCCCGCCATGATCGAGAAGCTGCGCGGCATGTTCGCGCTCGCCATCTGGGATGGCGATGATCGATCGCTGTTCTTGGCCCGTGATCCATTCGGCATCAAACCGCTGTATGTCGCCGACGATGGTGCAACCCTGCGCGCGGCATCACAGGTCAAGGCCCTGGTCGCCGGCGGTGTCGCTGGCCGCGGCGCCAATGCCGCCGGCCATGTGGGGTTTTTTCTGTTCGGCCACGTGCCGGAACCGCACACCCTGTACGCCGATATTCAGGCACTTGAGGCTGGATCCTGGATGCGCGTCGATGCCGACGGTCGGCGTGAAACCCGACGCTATTTTCATGTTCCCGACATTCTGGCGAGAACGCAAGGAACCCACGAGATACCAAACCTACGCGAACTGCTCGTCGACAGTGTGCGTCATCATCTGGTCGCCGATGTTCCGGTCGGGGTATTTCTGTCCGCCGGTCTTGATGCTGCCACCATCACCGGGCTGGCGGCCGAGATCGAGGGCGCGGCGCTAAAGACCGTCACGCTCGCCTTCGACGAGTTCACGGGCACCATCGGCGATGAGGCCCCGCTCGCCGAGACCATCGCGAAACACTACGGCACGGACCACCAGACCGTGCGGATAGCAGGTGATAGTTTTCACGATGAGGCCGAGGGCGTACTGAGAGCTATGGATCAGCCGTCGGTCGATGGCGTCAACGTCTACTTCGTCGCCAAGGCGGCACGCGAACGCGGCCTAAAGGTCGCCCTGTCGGGCCTCGGCGGCGACGAAATGTTCATGGGCTACGACGTCTTTCGCCAAGTGCCGGCACTGGCCCGAAAACTAGGCTGGATTCCCGGTCATCGGCAAATCGGTCAAGTGGCGCGGGCCGTTCTCGCCCCGTTAATGAGCGGACTTGGTTCCCCGAAATGGGCCGGCTTGCTGGAGTACGGCGGCGACATTCCGGGTGCCTATTTTCTCAAGCGCGGCTTGATGATGCCCTGGGAAATCGATCAGGTCCTAGACCCGGAGACAGTGCAGACGGGACTGGCGGGACTCGGCACCTTGGAACCGTTGCAAGCGATCTGCGCGCCGGTCAGCGGCCCTCAGCGCCAAGTGGCGGCGCTGGAAATTTGTCGCTACATGCGCAGCCAATTGTTGCGTGATGCCGACTGGGCCGGCATGGCACATGGCGTCGAAATTCGGGTTCCGCTGGTCGATGCGGCCCTGTTTCATGCTCTGTCGCCCGCGCTGGCGCGACCTGGCGGACCGACCAAGCAAGCCATGGCCACGACACCGAAAACACCCCTCCCACCCGCTGTTCTCAACCGGCCGAAAACCGGTTTTGCCATCCCGGTCAGTGAATGGTTGAACCGTGACGCGGTGGCCAACGATCGTCCCGCCGGCCTGCGTCAATGGGCACAGCAGGTACACGGCGCTTTTGCGCAGCCGAGCTAAACCGGCATCACGTCAAAGGCGATGGAAATGCGAACCTCATCCATCGCGTAGGGAATGGTGCGGTGATAAAGGAACGACGGGAACAGCACCATTAATCCCTCGACCGGTTTGACCAATCGTACCTCGGGCGTGATTTTCAATGATGCCTGTTCGGGTGGGCGACCGAACTCGATCCATCCGGCATGTCCGTTGTCGGCCGAATCAATCACCGCCGGAAGGCGCGGATAATAGACGCCGCTTAGCCAGGACGATCCATGGATATGCGCCACCTGATGGCCTTCGGCGCGCATGACCACAGCCCAAGCGGTCAACTTGAAGGCATCGGGCCGCCGAGCGATAAAGGGATGGCTATCGTTAGAGTCTAGGTGCTCCCGGTACATTGCCGCGCGCGCCAGAACCATGTCGCGGAACGCCGCCATCGGGCCCAAGGGTTCGGCCAACAATTCTCCGGAATGGCGCCCGTTTCGGGTCGCGTGATGGGTCGGGTCCTCGGTCAGCGACGGGTGCGCCAGAATATGCGCGGCAAGGGCATCATTGAACGCGGCAACATCGGCAAACCCTGGGGGAACGGCCACCGGAGCCGGATCGACCAAATCTTGAAGCCGATTTAACCGCCCTGCATCTTCAATTCGGTCAAGCGCGATTAACGCGGTGCCACGGTGCGCCAGCGCAGTGGTATTACCGGGCAAGGTCGCGAGGGCATCATCTGTCGCGCGCAACGCGGCTGATGCATCACCGCGCCCGAGGTGAAGGGCGGCTAAACCGACGTAAGCCTCGGCCGCGCATGAATCCCACTCGGCGGCTTGTCGATACGCATCGATGGCATCGTCGATACGGCCAGATTTCTCCAAGGCACGGGCAAGATTCATTTGGGCAATTGCAAAATTCGGCCGGCAGGCAACAGCGCGGCCGTACGCATCGACCGCGCCTTCTAAATCATCGAATTGCGCGTGGGCGTTACCGAGATTATTCCAGGCTTCGGCGAGGTCCGGTTGCCGGGCAACAGCGGCCTCGAGAGTCCGCACCGCATCGGCGAAGCGGCCGATGTCATTCAATACCTTGCCCTTGTTGCACAATGTCGCCGCGTGGGTCGCGTCGACGGCAAGCGCGCGCTCAAACGCCACCAATGCCTCGTCACGACGACCGAGCGCACCCAGACATTCGCCAAGCGCGTCCAAGGCCTCAACCATTTCTGGCGCGGCGGTGACGGCGGAACGCAGCGGCGCCAGGGCGGCATCGGCCCCATCCCGGACGCGCGTCAGGCAACCGAGATTCAACCATGCGTCGGCAAAATTGGCGTCGATATGGACCGCGGCTTGGAAGTCGTCCATCGCGGCAGCTAGATCGCCTGCCGCCTGGTGAAACGCGCCGCGATTGTTCAGCGCCTCGGCGAAGCCAGGGCGCGCATCGATGGCACGGTTGACAAAATCGATGGCCGCTGCCGCATCACCACTTTGATGATTGAGCACACCGAGAAGATGCAGGGCATCCGCATTATTGGCATCCGCCGCCAACGCTTCCTCATACCCGCGTCGGGCTTCGTCGAGGCGTCCTGCCCGGTGGGCGTCGCGCGCACGACGCAGCGGCTCCGCCAGTTCCATGGCCGTCAGACCACCTCGCGGAAGTAGGCGATGGTGTGCTCCAACCCTTGGCGGAGCGCGATGGTCGGTTCCCAATCCAGTGTTTTCTTGGCCAGGCTGATGTCCGGGCACCGCTGCATGGGGTCATCCTCGGGCAGCGGCTTGTAGATCATGTCGACCTTGGCACCGGTCATCTCGATAACCAGGTCCGCCAGTTGTTTGATCGTAAACTCACCCGGATTTCCCAGGTTGACTGGGCCGGTAACGCTGTCGTCCGCATCCATCAACCGGATCAGGCCATCGACGAGATCGTCAACGTAACAGAAGGAACGGGTCTGTCCGCCGTCGCCATAGACGGTGATGGCTTCGCCCTTCAATGCTTGAACAATGAAGTTTGAAACCACGCGACCATCGTTGGGATGCATGCGCGGTCCATAGGTATTAAAGATTCGGGCAACGCGGATATTGGTGCCGTGCTGGCGGTGGTAATCGAAGAATAGCGTTTCGGCACAGCGCTTGCCCTCGTCATAGCAGGCCCGCGGACCAATGGGATTGACGTTACCACGATAGTCTTCCGTCTGCGGATGAACTTCCGGATCGCCATAGACCTCGCTGGTTGAGGTCTGCAGAATCTTCGCCTGCGTCCGCTTTGCCAAGCCCAGCATGTTGATGGCGCCATGCACCGACGTCTTGGTGGTCTGTACCGGGTCGTACTGGTAGTGCACGGGAGACGCCGGGCAAGCTAGGTTGAATATCTCGTCGACCTCCACATAAAGCGGAAAGGTGACATCGTGGCGCATCAACTCGAAATTCGGTTTATCCAGAAGGTCGATCAAATTCGCCTTGCTGCCGGTATAAAAGTTATCAACGGCGAGTACATCGTAGCCGGTGTTGACTAAACGTTCGCATAAATGCGAGCCGATGAAGCCAGCGGCACCGGTAACCAGGGTTCTCTTCTGCCACATCATGGGGTCTCGGTGTCCTCTCGGCTGTGAACGCGCCGGAAACTAACATCTCGCGACCACCGGGGAAAAGGCGAAACGGGAGGCGTTCCCCAGGCGGCGGCAAGCCTCAGGTACTGATGAACGACCGGCTGGTTCCTTCCAGCACCAGACAGGTCAGCCGACCGGTGGCAAATGCACCCGTATCGATGCCGATCCGATTGTGGTGAATCTGTGGTGACGCCGCGATGCTGTGACCATGGACCACGACGGCGCCGAAGTCGCTGTCAGCGTGCAGAAACGGCTCGCGGATCCACATCAGATCGGCGTCACGTTGGTGTTCAAGCGCCACCCCCGGCCGCAATCCCGCATGGACGAACACATAATCACCGGCGACATGCACGAGTTGGAGGTTCTGATAGAAGGCATGATGCTGCTCGGGTAACGCGTCTGCCAAGGCGCCGCGCAAGTCAATCATGGCATGGTCGCCGCTTATGTTGCCGGCCGCGGCCAGCACCTTCCCGGCAGCGATTCCATAACTCATGAGGGTGGCGCCGCCGCCGTTCGCCAGCCAGGCCTCGCATATCTTTTCACCCACGAGAAACCGTAGCAGCATGTCTTCGTGATTGCCCTTCAGGAAGTGGGCGGTAAAGCCCGGCAACGGTTCACCGAGCAAGGATTCAATGACTTCGCGTGAATCCGGTCCGCGGTCGACGTAATCGCCGAGATAGACGGCGACCCGTTTTCCCGGCCGCGCACCCGCCGAATCACGTATCATTCGACGATGAAGGTCGATCAATAAATCAGCGCGCCCATGGATATCGCCGATGGCATAGAGGCGCATTCCGTCTGGAACACGGGGGTATGTGATGTCGCCCGCCGCCGCGGCCATATAATCGCCTTCGCACTGGCATCCGGTCTACAAGTCTGCGACAATGATGACCTCCAGGCGCGCCAGGGATCAAGGAGATTGGGGATCACCGGCAATGGCGTGCCTTTGTCGTATTTGCTCGGGAACCGCATCGCACCATGGCGCTAAACTTGGATTCGGGCACCTTGGAGGAGACACTCCTGCTCGACCGCTTAAGCCGGGTCGAGGGAAGCCCAGCAGGTTATTTCGCTATGCACATGCATCTTTCGGACTTGCGCGGCTCCAATAAGCAGCCGCATTTCCTGTCCATTGCCAGACGGGCCTTCGATAATCTGGTTAACAACGCCGATGCCGTGCTGTTCAAACTATCCAATTCGGATTTGGTGTTGCTTTGCCGCGAGGTCATGGTCGAGGACATCGACCCTTATATCGAAAAAGTGCGCGGATTGTTTAGTGAGGATCCGCTGGCCGCGACCGACCCGGACGCCTTCGAGGATCGGCTGGCAACTTGGTATGACCTCGCTAATTCAGAGGATTTCGCCGCCTTCTTCTCGGTCGCGTCGGAGTTGTCGGTGGTCGCGGAACAACTGCAGAAAAAACGCCAATTGAACAAAAGTGAAGGCCCGCAGGAAATGCCGGGCGAACCGATGACGCCGAAAGTACTTGGCGCCATCAATCAACGGCTTCGCACGACCCGAATCTCCGATTTGATCCGCCAGCAATCATGCCTGCGAATTGACCCACGCGATTCCACGGTTCGTCGCCATCGCCGAGCTGAAAGAACGCGTTGCACCCGACATAAACGTTTTCACCAATAATTGGCTGTTTCAGTTCCTCACCGAAACCTTGGACAAGCGTATCCTGGCGGTCATGGCGCGCAAGGATTATGAGCACGTCAGCGAGCCGGTGAGCCTCAATCTCAATATCGCGACCGTATTGTCGCGGGATTTTCAGCAGTTCAATCGCCACGTCGGCGACAGTGCCGCGAAAGTCTTCGTCGAAATGCAAATCATTGATATCTTTTCCGATATGAACAGCTTCACCTATGCTCGGGACACTTTGCAGCAGCAAGGGTATCGGGTGGTCGTTGATGGGCTCAACCCCATCGCCTTGCAATTCTTCAATCCGTCCCTGTTGAAGACGGATTTTATAAAGATCAGTTGGGGACCCGAATTTCTTAACGATGGTGAAGACAGCCGCTTGGCGGAACTGCGCGAAGTGATCGTCGAGGCGGGCAAGGACAGCGTCATTCTGAGTCGGGTCGATTCGGAAAAAGCAGTAAAGTGGGGCCTCAGTATCGGGATTTCGCGTTTTCAGGGCTACTTCATTGACAAATTGACAAGCTGGTACAGGTCATGACCCAGCGTCAAATGCACTTGCGTCCCGCCGTCGCCAATAAACCGGCCGCCGCCAAACAGGCCGGTTGAGACGCGAGAACGACATCATGGCTCCAGCCGACAGCCTACCAAGCCAAGAGAACCTGCTTCTCGAATACGTCCGCCGGCTTGAAAAGAAACGCCGGGGCCGCAAGGTCGCGCAGATTCATCTCTCGGCGCTGCGGCCAATCAATCGGCGAGAGCAGCACATGCGCGCCGCCACCGGCAACTTCGATGGGCTGCTTTCCGATCGGGCCGGGCAACTGTTCACGATCAAGAACGGTGATCTGTTCTTCATTTACAAATCCGACGTGCACCCGCAGGTCGAAACCACGGTTCAGAAGCTGCGGTTCATGTTTTCCGATGATCCGCTGATCGAGGAAGAGGGCAAACCCGGCCGCACGTTCGTTTCCTGGTTCGACGCGGAGACTGAATACGACAACCTCCTGCAGCTGGTGCAGGGGTTGATTGATGCCGAACAGAAGCGTCAGACCGAGGTGCGCGGCCGCATGGATGCGCGCCAACGCCTGAAGGACAAACAAAAGCGCGGCGAGCCGTTGACTCCAGAAGTCCTCGACCGGGTCGAGGATGCCTTGTCGCGCGCCGATCTCTCCAATTTGGTGCGCCGTCAGTTCGTCTGCCGTGTCGATAGCAAGATGGTGCCCGAACAACTTTTTTCCGAGCTGTTCATTTCCATCGCGGATCTGCGCGAGACCATCCTGCCAGGCGTCAACCTGACCTCCAACCGATGGCTGTTCAATCATCTGACCGAAACACTGGATCGTCGTGTGTTGTCGATGCTGGGCAAAACGGACAGCCTGACAATTTCCGGCGATCTCAGTTTCAATATCAACGTCAGGACGCTGCTGTCCGAACAGTTTCAGGCCTTCGATGACAACATTACCGCCGGTCGCCGTGGCGCCATGATCATCGAGTTGCAGAAGGAAGACATCTTCGCCGACCTCGGCGCCTACCTGTTCGCGCGGGAGTTCGTCCAGGAAAAGGGCTATCGGGTCTGTCTTGACGGCATCAACCACCAAACCATGAAGATGATTGACCGTGAACGCCTGGGCGCCGATATCGTCAAGCTGGTCTGGCACTCGGATCTGGTCGACGGCGGTGACGATTTCGCCGAGCATATCCGCGGCATGGTCAAGCGCGGCGGTCCTGACAGGGTCATTATGTGCCGCTGCGACAATCGTGAGTCGGTCGATTTTGGCCGTAGTGTCGGCATTCGCCTCTACCAGGGCCGCTATATCGAGAAACTCATCGCCGAGGACAATCGCCGCCGCGAACTGCTACGCCTGAAACGCCGCATCGAGCGCAGCGAGGAAGGACCAGAGTAAGTCCTCTTAGGTCCCGCGACCGCTGACGCCGGCACCATCGAAGGTCGCCATGCCAGCGTGACAACCCGCCGCGGCGCGCACCAGGGCGACCGCCAGAACGGCGCCGGACCCTTCGCCGAGCCGCATCTGCAGATCGAGCAATGGTATCATATCGAGAGCGGCGAGCAGGCGTCGATGTCCTGGTTCCGCGGACACATGCGCGGCCTGACAATGATCGAGCGCACCCGGTGCCTGAACCGCCAACGGTGCAACAGCGGCCGAGCAGACGAACCCGTCGAGAAGGACCGGCACCCGTTTCAGCCGGGCCGCCAGCACTGCACCCGCGATCGCCGCCAGTTCGCGCCCACCGAGTCGGCGCAATGCGTCGAGCGCATCCGTCGCCGGACCACCATTGACCGCGACGGCGCGGGCAACGGCAGCGATCTTGGCATCCAGGGCCGCCCCTGCGACGCCGGTGCCGGGGCCGGTCCAATCGTCGGCCGCGCCGCCGAATAGATGGTGGCAAAGCGCCGCCGCCGGTGTCGTGTTGCCGATACCCATTTCGCCGAGCGCCAAAAGATCGGTGCCATCGGGCACGGAACCAAAACCAAAGCGAAAGGCGTCCATGAACTGCGCTTCGTCCATGGCCGGGCCTTGCGTGATGTCGGCGACCGGCCGGTCGAGCGCCAGCGCATCGACGACCAGTTCGACGCCAAATGCGGAACACAGCTGATTGACGGCGGCGCCGCCGGTTTCGAAATTGGCCACCATCTGCGCCGTCACCGCCGCCGGATAGGCTGAGACCCCCTGTGCAACCACGCCGTGGTTGCCCGCGAACAGCCGCGCACGAACCGTCGTCACAGAAGGCGGATGACGGCCCTGCCAGGCCGCGAGCCACACCGCAAGCGCCTCCAATCTACCGAGGGCCCCGGGTGGTTTCGTCAGCGTCGGTTCGCGCGTCCGTGCCGCCGCGGCCGTCGTTTCATCGGGATCCGGTAGATCAGCTAGAATCCGGCGGATATCGTTCAGGCCTTCAAGCGAGGGAAGAGTTCGGAATGGGGTCAATATATCGTGGTCCTAAGTGTAACTGGTGGGATTTCCATCTGCTCACCCAACTCGTATAAACCCTTTTCCTTGATCGTAAGACCAAAAAGGTGGCGTCCATGGCCGAAGCCGATCAAACGGCGACCGGCGCACCGGAACCAGGTGGGCTGATATCCGGCTGGCCGCGTGACATTGCACGCGCCGCCGCGTTTCTGACGCGATTGCCCATCACCGCCGACTTCGCCCACGCCGCCGATCTGGCCAATGCGGCCCGCGCCTTTCCGCTGATCGGCGCCTTAGTTGGGGCCGCCGGCGGCGGCATGTTGTGGGGCGCGGCGCAGTTTGGCCTGCCGCCGCTCGTCTGCGCCCTTCTCGCCCTTGCCATCGCGGCACTGCTGACCGGCGCGCTGCATGAGGACGGGCTCGCCGATGTCGCGGATGGTTTCGGTGGTGGAGCAGACCGTGACGCCAAGTTGCGCATCATGCGAGATTCGCGCATTGGCGCCTATGGGGTGCTGGCGCTGCTGCTGGTCGTTGGTCTGAAGGCCGGCGCCCTGGCGGGGGTACAAGGGCCCGGCTGGGCGGCGTTGGCCCTGATCGCCGCGCACTCCTGGGCACGCGGCTTGATGGCCTTTTCCATGCACGCCATGGCGCCAGCCCGCGACGATGGGCTCGGCGCCGGCGCCGGGCGCCCTGACCGGGTAACCGCCCTAACGGCGCTTTCACTCGGTGCCATCGCGCCGCTCGCCATATTCGGTATTGAGGCCGGGCTAATCATGCTGGCACTCGGTGCGGCCGTCGCTTGGGCCATTGCCGTCTTCGCCCGACGCCAGATCGGTGGCGCCACTGGTGACGTCTACGGCACCATTGAGCAGGCTGGCGAGACGGCGGTGCTGCTGGTTGCAACCACGGTCGCTCTGTGAGGGTAGTGCGATGACGACGACACGATGGTGGTTGGTGCGGCATGCACCAGTGGTCGGGGTTAAGGGCCGTATATACGGCGCCGATGACGTTGCATGCGACACCTCTGACAGCGCTTCCTTCGCGGCGCTCGCGGGCTACCTGCCCGCCGATGCAATTTGGCTAACCAGTCATTTGTCGCGCGCCCGAAAAACCTATGATGCCATTCGCGCCGCCGGTCTGGCGGCGCCCGAGGCGGCGGTCGTCGAGGATCTGGGCGAACAAAGTTTCGGCCATTGGCAGGGAAAAAGCTGGTCGGAGATGGAAGAGACCGACCCCGAGACCTATACCACCTTCTGGGATGATCCGACACGCAACCGGCCGCCCGGCGGGGAAAGCTTCCACGACCAGATCGTACGTGTCGGCAGGGTTCTCGACCGAGCGACCGCGGAACACGCCGGGCGCAACATCGTCGCCATCAGCCATGGCGGCACGGTGCGGGCGGCACTCAGCCACGCGCTTGAACTGCCACCGGAGACGGGCATGGCGTTCAGCATCGATACGCTTTCACTGACGGTTATCGAGCACATCGCAGATGGCCTGTTGCGCGGGCGCGGCGGCGTTTGGCGTATCGTCCATATTAACAAACCGGCTCGGGAGAGCGCGGATTGATGGCTCCACCGTCCAATTTGCTGCCCCCCATCACCTTGATTATCGGTGGTGCGCGATCAGGCAAGAGCCGCTACGCGGAGTCGCTCGTCGAGCAGACCGGGCGCGGTCTTTACTTGGCGACCGCCGAAGCCGGTGACGATGAAATGAGCGACCGCATCGCCACCCATCGGGCGCGTCGTGGTGACAGGTGGGAAACGATCGAGGAGCCGCTGGACCTTGCCGGCGCCTTGAAGACCCATGCCCACGCCGATCGCGCCATTCTGGTCGATTGCCTGACACTATGGCTTTCCAACCTGATGGCCGATGGCCGTGACGTGGACGCGGAGATCATGACCTTATGCGAAACGCTCGCATCGCTTGACGGCCCGGTCGTCGTGGTGTCCAACGAGGTCGGCATGGGTATCGTCCCCATGAACGAACTCGCCCGGCGCTACCGAGATCTCGCCGGTGCCGCCAATCAACGGCTCGCGGAGACCGCGCAACGGGTGGTGTTTGTCGCCGCCGGCCTACCGCTCATCATGAAGGAGCAAAGTGTATGAAGATTCCCGCCACCGTCATCACTGGCTTCCTGGGGGCCGGCAAGACGACGCTGATCCGCCACCTGCTGGAGAATGCCAATGGGCGCCGTATCGCGCTGGTCATCAATGAATTCGGCGATCTGGGCATCGACCGGGAAATGGTCACCGGATGCGGGATCGAAGGCTGCGACGACGAGGACGTGGTGGAACTGGCCAATGGCTGCATCTGCTGTACCGTCGCCGATGATTTCCTGCCGACCATGGAAAAACTGCTGAATCGGCCCAACCCACCTGATCACATCGTCATCGAAACCTCTGGCCTGGCGCTGCCAAAACCGCTGGTCAAGGCCTTCACCTGGCCGGAAATCCGCTCGCGCGTCACCGTCGATGGAGTCATCGCCGTCGTTGACGCGCCGGCGGTGGCGGCCGGCCGCTTCGCCCATGACCCGAATGCCGTCGACGCGCAACGCCAAGCAGACGACATGCTTGACCACGAATCGCCGCTTGAGGAAGTCTTCGAGGACCAATTGTTATGCGCCGATCTGGTCTTGTTGAATAAGACCGACATGATCGACGCCGCGACCCTAAAGAGCGTGCGCGCCCATGTCGGCAAGGAAATGCGCCCCGGAGCCAAGGTGGTGCCGTCGGTGGCAAGTGCCGTCGACCCCATTGTCGTTCTCGGCATCGGCGCGGCGGCGGAAGATGATCTGGCAACCCGGCGTTCGCACCACGATGGCGAGGACGACCATGATCATGACGATTTCGAGACCTTCATCGCGGCTCTAGCATCCGTCAACGACCCGGAAGAACTGGTCGAACGGTTACGCCATATCACTGTTGCCCACGACATTCTGCGCGTGAAGGGCTTCCTGGACGTGCCGGACAAACCCATGCGGCTGGTGCTGCAGGCGGTGGGGCCGCGTATCGAAACCTATTACGACCGACCGTGGGCGGACGGCGAGCGCAAGAGCGAACTGGTCGTGATTGGTGAAACTGGACTCGACCACGGCGCCATTCTGGACGCCCTGGGTGCCACCGAGCGGCCGGTCTAGCCGTCCCGCGCGATGCATCTCCTCGCCGCCCAGCCCGGGGGCATTTCGGACGGCACCGAAGCCGTTGATCTTGGCCAGACGCCCGGTGACATCGTCGTCCTGTCGGCGGCGGACACGGAACTGGCCCTGCTTGCCGATGCCCGGGCGGGCTTAACCAAGAACAATCCCGTCGCACCAAGCCTGCGACTCGCCAACATCCTGCATCTGGCGCACAACATGTCTGTCGATCTCTATGTCGACAATGTGGTGCGGCATGCGCGTCTGGTCGTACTGCGTCTACTCGGCGGGCGCGGATACTGGCCTTACGGGGTCGAACAGATCGCCGATGCCTGTGGCAAGTCGGGCATCCCCGTCGCGTTCCTGCCCGGGGACGATCAACCGGATGCCGAGTTGAGCGCATTTTCAACGCTGGAAACAGATGCCCAGCATCGTCTGTGGCAGTATCTAATTCACGGCGGTCCGGATAACGCACGGAGCTTTGTCGGTTATGCATATTCGTTGATCGGTACCGAGACCGCTTGGCTGGAACCGAAGCCACTCGTGCGCGGTGGTCTCTATTGGCCGGGCGAAACGGCACCCGACCTGGACGCCATCCGCCGCCATTGGACTCCCGATGCCGGCATCGCAGCCGTCGTGTTCTATCGGGCCTTGGTGCAAGCGGGGAATTTGGATGCCGTCGATTCCCTGGTTGATGGATTGGCGCGCGCCGGTCTCAATCCGCTGCCGATTTTCTGCCAAAGCCTGAAGGATCCCGTCGCCGCCGGAACGGTGGAGCATCTACTCGCCGAGGCGCCTCCATCGGTCATCTTAAATGCCACGGGCTTTGCCGTCTCGGCACCAGGACGGGCGAAAATGCCGTCGCCGCTGGATGGCCCCGACTGCCCGGTATTGCAGGTGGTATTTTCCAGCGGCAACCACGAAAGCTGGGCGGATGGCAAACACGGCCTTTCGGCCCGCGACATCGCCATGAACGTGGCGCTGCCCGAAGTCGACGGCCGCATCTTCACCCGCGCCATATCCTTCAAGGGCTTAGGTCGCCGCGATGAAGCGACGCAGTCAGATATCGTACGTCATGAACCGGTGATCGACCGTGTTAACCTTGTTTCTCAACTTGCGCGGAAATGGACGGAATTACGGTTAAAATCTACCAATAATCGCCGCGTCGCGCTAATACTGGCCAATTATCCTAATCGGGACGCACGACTTGGCAATGGTGTCGGACTCGATACGCCAGCTGGATGTATCAATGTTCTCAATATATTATCGACAGAAGGTTATATTCTCCACAACGTACCGGTAACCGGCGAAGAGTTGATTGATCGCCTGAAACGTGGACCAACTAACGATTTTAAGGTCCTAAACAGCAGAAAAGTTGTCGAAACCGTACAATTAGCCGCTTATTCGTCCTGGTTTTCGAGCTTGAGTGATTCCGTGCGCTCGGCGGTGCTGGAACGCTGGGGTCCGCCCGAGGAAGATCCGTTCTATCGACCCGGCGAGGTCGACTGCGGATCGTTTGCGATATCCGCCTATCGCTGCGGTAATATCGCCATCTGCCTGCAGCCGGCGCGCGGCTACAATATCGATCCGGTTCAAAGCTACCACGACCCGGCCCTGGTGCCGCCGCACAACTACCTGGCGTTCCATGCCTGGCTGCATGATGAATTTCGCGCCGATGCCGTCATTCACATGGGTAAGCACGGCAACCTGGAATGGCTGCCCGGTAAGGCGCTGGCGCTGTCCGCCGACTGTTTCCCCGAGGCGGCGTTGGGCCCGATGCCCAATCTCTATCCCTTCATCGTCAATGATCCCGGCGAGGGCACGCAGGCCAAACGCCGTGCCCAGGCCGTCGTCATCGACCATCTGACGCCACCGCTGGCGCGGGCCGAGACCTATGGGCCTTTGCGCAACCTGGAACAGCTGGTCGACGAATATTACGAGGCGGCCGGCGTCGATCCGCGCCGCCTGCGCGTGCTGCGCGAGGAAATCCTCGGTCTCTCCGCCGTCTCCGGCCTCGATCAGGATTGCGGCATTGCAAAGGATGACGACGAGGATCAGGCGCTCGCCAAACTCGACAATTACCTATGTGAACTTAAGGAAATGCAGATCCGCGATGGTCTGCATATCTTCGGCCAATCGCCGGAGAACGATCTGCTGACCGAGCTTCTGGTCGCCCTCGTCCGAGTACCGCGTGGCGCCGTCGAGGCCGGCGACGCTTCGCTGCACCGTGCCTTGGCGGCTGATCTGAATCTCGATTTCGACCCGCTGGACTGCGTCATGAGCGAATCCTGGGCTGGGCTCCGCCCCGACGCACTGACCGGCATTTCCGACGATCCCTGGCGCTCCAACGGCGATTCGGTGGAGCGATTGGAGTTGCTGGCATCCGCCCTGGTCGGCGGCACGCAATCCCCAGCGCCCGACTGGACGGCGACGCAAGCGGTTTTGGACACGCTGAACACCACCATCCGGCCGGCCGTCGCGGCCTGTGGCGACGCCGAACTGAAAGCGATCGTCAAGGGATTGGCGGGACGCTTCATCGAACCAGGCCCGTCCGGCGCGCCGACACGCGGCCGTCCCGACGTGCTACCCACCGGGCGAAACTTCTATTCCGTCGATACGCGCACGGTGCCGACGCCCGCCGCCTGGACGCTCGGGTGGAAGTCGGCGGGACTGCTAATCGAACGCCATGTTCAGGATCAGGGTGATTGGCCGCGCGCCATGGCCATCAGTGCCTGGGGCACCGCAAACATGCGCACCGGCGGTGATGATATCGCCCAGGCGCTGGCGTTGATGGGCGTACAGCCCACCTGGGACACCGCGTCGCGTCGCGTCACCGGATTCGAAATCATTCCACTGTCGGTGCTCGATCGGCCGCGGGTCGATGTCACCCTGCGCATCTCCGGCTTCTTTCGCGACGCCTTCCCGGGGCTTATTGATCTGTTCGATTCCGCCGCCCGCGCCGTCGCCGCCTTGGACGAACCGGAGGCCATGAATCCGCTCGCCGCCAATGCCCACGCCGAACGCCAACGTCTTGAACAGGCCGGCGAGAGCCCGGAAGATGCGGAGCGCCGGGCTGGCCACCGGGTTTTCGGCTCGCAACCCGGCGCTTACGGCGCAGGCCTGCAGGCGCTGATCGACGAGAAAGGCTGGGAAACCGACGCCGACCTCGCCCGCGCTTACGTCGCTTGGGGTGGTTATGCCTATGGCGCCGGCGCGCAAGGTGACGCGGCCCATGGCCTGTTCGAGGATCGACTGCGCGCCGTCGACGTGGTGGTTCACAATCAGGACAACCGCGAACACGACCTTCTGGATTCGGACGATTATTATCAGTTCGAAGGCGGTATGACGGCGGCGGTCCGCGTGCTGTCCGGCAGCCAGCCGCAGGTCTACCACAACGACCACTCACGCCCCGAGCGCCCGGTCGTTCGCACCCTGGAGGATGAAGTCGGCCGCGTCGTCCGGGCCCGTGTCGTCAACCCGAAGTGGATCGAGGGCGTCATGCGCCACGGCTATAAGGGCGCGTTCGAGATGGCGGCAACGGTGGATTACCTGTTCGCTTTCGCCGCGACGGCGCAGTGCGTGAAAGACCATCACTTCGACGCCGTGTTCGAGGCCTATCTGGGCGATGAGCGGGTGCGTCAGTTTATCGCCGACATCAATCCCGACGCATTGAGGGATATGGCCGATCGCATGGTCGAAGCTCAGGAACGCGGACTGTGGCAGCCGCGCCGCAATGACACCCGCGCCGTGCTAGCCACTCTTGTAACCGGCGCCGGCTCGCTCGCCGCGACCGCCGAATGAGTTCCGCCGGCCGCTCGCCGATCGTCAAATCGGCTATCTGGATGGGCGGGACGTTGGTTTCCTTCGCGTTCATGGGGATCGCTGGACGAGAGCTAGCGTCTCAATTCTCGACCTTTCAGATCCTGGCCTTCCGCAGCATCATTGGCTTTGTGATCATGGTCGCGGTGATGTCCTGGTTCGGCTGGCACCACGCCAAGACGTCGAACCTCAAGTGGCACCTGGTTCGCAATACGGCGCACATCGTCGGCCAATTCGGTTGGTTTTACGGCATCGCGTACATCACGTTGGCCGAAGTGTTCGCCATCGAATTCACCGCCCCCATCTGGACGGCCTTACTGGCCGTGGTGTTCCTCGGCGAACGACTGAATGGCCTCCGCGTTGCCGCCATTGCGCTGGGTTTCGCCGGCATTCTGGTCATCCTTCGTCCAGGGATCGAGGTCGTCAGCTTCGCCGCACTGGTCGTGCTTGTGGGATCATTCGGATTCGCCACCGCATATACCTTCACCAAGCACCTTACGGGGCAGGATTCAACAATCGCGATCCCGTTCTACATGTCGCTGATTCAATTGCCGATCGTCGTACTGGCGGCATCACCGGACTGGGCCTGGCCGACCGTGGATGCCGCACCTTGGGTTCTGATCGTCGGCGCCGCCGGTTTGAGTTCGCACTACTGCATCGCCCGCGCGCTCAAGCACGCCGACGCGTCGGTCGTGATGCCGTTGGATTTTCTGCGCCTGCCGCTGATCGCGGTCGTTGGTTTTCTGTTTTATGCTGAACCGCTTGACCCCTGGGTCATCGGCGGTGCCGTTGTCATCTTCGCCGGCACCTTCTTATTAATCCGCGACGGACAGCGACGGGCGGTGGGCAGCTAAAAAACCTTCCGGTGCACGCCGCGGCGTTGGTCCGTATACTCACATCAATTCGACCAGGGAGAATTCATCCATGAGCAAGAAGACCGACGGCCTGAGCGAGGAAGAACTCAACGCCCGCCACGCCGAAAAGATGAAAAAGAAAAAGGCGGCGCGCGACAAGATCATCGCCACCAAGACCGAGGAACGCGGCCTCGTCATCGTCCATACGGGCAAGGGCAAGGGCAAGACGACGGCGGCCGTGGGGCTCGCCGTGCGGGCCATCGGCAGCGACATGAAGGTCGGCATCGTGCAATTCGTCAAAGGCGTTTGGAACACCGGGGAGCGCAAGGTGTTGGAAGCCTACCCGGACCTGTGCGTGATGACCGCCATGGGCGAGGGCTTTTCATGGGAGAGCCAGGATCGACAGCGCGATCTCGCCGCCGCGCGCAGTGCCTGGGACCGGGCCAAGGAAATGATGGCGGACCCGAGTTTCAAGATGATCATTCTGGACGAATTGAACATCGTGCTGCGCTACGACAACCTGCCGCTTGATGAAGTCATTGAGACATTGAAGAACAAACCGCGTGATCTGCACGTGGTGGTCACCGGCCGCAATGCCAAGGATGAGTTGATCGAAGTCGCCGATCTGGTGACCGAAATGACACTGGTGAAGCATCCCTTCCGTTCCGGGGTCAAGGCACAGGTCGGCATTGAATTCTGACACCCCGATCCGCGCCCCGGCGCTGATGCTACAGGGCACCGGCAGCGACGTCGGCAAGTCGCTGCTGGCCGCCGGGCTGATCCGCGCCTTTCGCAACCGTGGCCTACTGGTTCGTCCGTTCAAGCCGCAGAACATGTCCAACAATGCCGCCGTCACCGCCGATGGCGGTGAGATTGGCCGCGCCCAGGCATTGCAGGCCAAGGCCGCGCGCCTGCCGCTGAGCCTGCATATGAACCCGGTGTTATTGAAACCGCAGACGGATGTCGGCGCGCAGGTGGTCGTTCAGGGCAAGGTCATCGGTAACTGCAAGGCCGCCGACTACCACGATCTGAAACCGCAACTGATGCCAAAGGTATTGGAAAGCTTCGCCATCATTGGCGACGGCGCCGACCTGGTCATGGTCGAGGGCGCCGGCAGCCCGGCCGAGGTCAATCTGCGCGATGGCGATATCGCCAATATGGGCTTCGCCGAAGCCGCCGACGTACCGGTGGTATTGGTCGCCGACATTGACCGGGGCGGCGTCATCGCCAGCGTCGTTGGCACCCATGTGCTGCTGGAGGAAAACGAACGTGCGCGCCTGCGCGGTATCATCGTCAATAAATTCCGCGGCGACCCAGCGCTGTTCGAAAGTGGCATTGACGTAATTCGCGATCGCACTGGACTGCAGACCTTTGGCGTCGTGCCCTGGTTCGCCGGCGCGGCTGCACTGCCCAAGGAAGACGCGATGGCATTGGATAATCGTGATGACGATGATCGCGAGCCGGGTGACATCATCTTCGCGGTGCCGCGCTTCCAGCGCATCGCCAACTTCGACGATCTCGACCCGCTGGCCGCCGAACCGGGTGTCGCCGTTGTCATCGTCGAGCCCGGCGAGGCTATCCCCGGCGATGCCGATGTAGTGCTGCTGCCCGGGTCAAAGGCGACACTGTCTGATCTCGCCCAGGTACGCGACCAAGGTTGGGATACTGATATCCTCGCTCATCGCCGGCGCGGCGGCATCATCGTTGGGTTGTGCGGCGGCTATCAGATACTCGGCACCAGCATCGCTGACCCCGGCGGCATCGAGGGCGAACTCGGCGAGGCTCCGGGCCTCGGCATGCTCGACGTGCAAACCATCCTGGGTGGCGACAAGACCTTGACCGAGGTGGAGGCCATCGACGCCATCGTCGGCGCCGATGTGCGTGGCTATGAAATGCACATCGGCCGAACCGAGGGTGCTGATACATCGCGGCCGTGGATGCTGATGAACCTGACACGCCCGGAAGGCGCCGTCAGCCGCGATGGCAAGGTTTTGGGCTGCTACCTGCACGGCCTGTTCGCCGCCGACGATTTCCGCCGCCAGTTCCTCAAATCCATCCGCGAGGGCCGTTTCGAGGAAACCGCCTACGAGGCCCGCGTGGAAACCGCCCTCGATGACCTGGCGGAACATTTGGAACGGCACCTGGACCTGGATGCGCTCCTTGCCGTGGCTCGGGCGAACACACCCGCTGCAAGTTGATTGCGACCGGCTCTGGTTCGCCTCAAATCTGGTAACGCACCACCACTAGCGCCGCCAGCCACACCCCGTTGATCAGCGACGCAACCACGTAAAGGTAGAGCGCGCGCCGCATGTCCTTCGTCGTCACCCGAGCGCGGCCGTCGCCCATCCAGGCGTCCTCGACGATCTCGGCGTGGTAGCGGCGCGGACCCGCCAGGGCCAAGCCGAGCGCGCCGGCCAGGGCGCCTTCCGGCCAGCCGGCGTTGGGCGAGCGGTGTTTGCCGGCATCGCGCAGCATCGCCTTAAACGCTCCCCAGGGTGAGGCGCCAGGAGTGAATGCCGCGGCGATGATCAGAAACAAGCCGGTCAAGCGCGCCGGAATCAGGTTCAGCACGTCATCAAGCCGCGCCGCCACCAGACCGAAGGCTCGGTACTTCGGCGTCTTGTGGCCGATCATGCTGTCGAGCGTGTTGACCGCTTTGTAGACTAATATTCCCGGGAAGCCGAACAGCACGTACCAGAACACCGGCCCGACAACGGCGTCGGAGAAATTTTCGGCGAGGCTTTCGAGGGCCGCGCGAGCGACCCCGTGTTCATCCAGTTGCAGCGGGTCGCGGCCGACGATGTGGGCGACCTCCCGGCGGCCGCCTTCCAGGCCCTCGGCGTCGAGCGCCGTCATCACCCGGCGCACCGCGTCGTAGAGGCCGCGTCCGGCGAGCAACGCGATGAGCCCGGCGAATTCAATGATCCAGCCCAAGTGGTGATATCGCGTCATCCAGGCGATCACCCAACCGACCCCGCCCGTCACGATGACCACGATCAAGACCGCGAACGCACCCCGGATGGCACGGTCCGTTTCCGGCCGGTGTTCGCGGTTGAGCTTATTATCAAGCCAACCGATCAAGCGACCGATCAGCACCACCGGATGCGGCACGAAGCGGAATACCCATCTCGCCTCGCCTATATACGCTTCGAGGGCCAATGCCATCAGTAACAGCGCCAACGGGTCGAACCCGACGACCGTGCCCCCTCCCGTGCTCGCAATTCCGAACGTGAACATGGCCGGAGCATGAGAGACCGACCGGCCCGGGTCAACGGCGCCGACCGGTCAAATCCTGCATAGGCCGATTGTTCCGCCGTGATTCGCCAGTGATCTTGCTTCATATTTACGTTAAATACGGAAGCATCATGGCATCCCAAGGCACAAGTTCACCAGACACAACGACAACAGGCGCCTCTTCCGCCATGGAGACCGCACCCGCCGAGACGATGGCGGACGGTGGTTCCATGGACGGATTCGGCCAGATGATCGGCGATGCCATCGCCACCATGCCAGAATGGGCAACCATCGCCGTTGCCGCCGGCGCCGCCGCCTTCTTCGGCACTCTGGTTGGCAGCCGCATCGGACGTGGGCGCGGGACAGCGCCTGAACACGAACCGCCTCCCGTCTCCCCGCCCGGCGCCGACGATGGCAACCCTTCCGTCGCGGCCCCGGAAACGCCTGCGTTCAAGAGCCTGCAAAAGATTCTTGAGGCGCGTGGGATCAGCGCCAAGGATCAAGATACCCGGATGCGTGATTTCGCCAGCCAATTCATCGACATTCGGCGCAAGGTGCAGGATCTGATTCCCGGCGGCGAACACTTGAAACCCTTGGTGCGCGGTGCGGCGGATGCGCTCGAATCCGGTCACTTCCAACGCACCATCGAGATCATGGAGAAAGTCGCATCATCCGACGGCGAAGCCGGCCGCAAGATCCGCGAACAGGCAGATCGCCACTTGACCGCTGCGGCCACCGCCAAGGTCGTCGCCGGTGATCTGATGATGGCGCAGACGGAAACCGAAGCGGCGATGGGCCTCTATCGTCAGGCCGTTGAGTATCTGCCGCCACTAGCCGAGGAATTGCTGGCCGAGTACCTCAACAAATACGGCACCGCCGCCTACCAATCCGGTGACCACGAAACCGCGACCATGGCTTTCGAGCGATCGCTGCGGCATTTGGAACGCACCATGGGCAGCGACCACGCGGATGTGGCGACGGCCCTCAACAATTTGGCCCTGCTTTATTATTCGCGCGGCAATGTCGACCGCGCCGAGCCGCTCTATCGCCGCGCCCTCGAGATCGACGAGAAGGTTCTCGGCGTCGATGACCCTGGGGTCGCCACCGATCTGAACAATCTGGCCCTACTCTATAAGAAGAAGGGTGATTTGGAGTCGGCGGAACCTTTGCTGAAGCGTGCCCTGGAAATCAAGGAGAAGAACTTCGGCCCCGGTCATCCCTCCTTGGTGACGGGCTTGAAGAACTATGCATCGGTGTTGAAGGCGCTCGGTCGCGGCGAGGAAGCGAAGGTCCTCGAACAACGCGCCTCCGCCTTGCCGCCAAAGCGCACCGACACCGCCGAATAGGCCCATGCCGATCGCAACGACGATCACCCTTTCGTCACGGCCAAATTTCGCTATCATCCAGCCATCCGAAGG
Source organism: Rhodospirillales bacterium (assembly GCA_038117225.1). Taxonomy (GTDB): domain Bacteria; phylum Pseudomonadota; class Alphaproteobacteria; order Rhodospirillales; family Casp-alpha2; genus JAYOFM01. The sequence continues at coordinate 12,782 of JAYOFM010000005.1, read as the reverse complement.
TGCCGACCGGAGGCGATGACCAGCCGGCACTCGGTGCGGCCCAGTGATTTGGGCCGCTTCCGCTGACGCTCGAAGGCCAGGACCAAGCGATGACTGGGAATTCCGCCGCAGACCCGTGCGGCCATCACTTATATTGTCGGACCGGCACGCGCCCATGACCGACTACATCCGCGATCCCGCCGCAATCTATCGCGAGTCCTTCACCCGTGTGCGTGCGGCAACCAACCTTGATGGCGTGCCCGAAACCATGACGGACGTGGTCCTGCGCCTCGTCCACGCCTGCGGTATGCCGGACATCGTCGACGATCTTGTCTGGACCGATGGTGCCGCCGATGCCGGCCGAACGGCGCTCGCACAAGGCCGGCCAGTGCTCGTCGACGCGGAAATGGTTGGCGCCGGCGTCATCCGTGCACGCCTGCCAGCGGAAAACCGGGTCATCTGCACCCTGGGTGAAGAGTCGGTTCCGGCGCGCGCCAAGTCGGCGGCCACAACTCGCTCGGCCGCCGCCGTCGAACTCTGGGGTGACCAGCTGGACGGCGCGGTCGTCGCCATCGGCAATGCACCGACGGCAATGTTTCGCCTTCTGGAACTGATCGACGAAGGCGCCCCGCGCCCGGCCCTGGTTCTCGGGTTCGCCGTTGGCTTCGTCGGCGCCGCCGAATCGAAAGACGCGTTGATCACCAATAATTTCGGCATCGATTACATCGCGCTGAAGGGCCGGCGCGGTGGTTCGGCCATGGCGGCGGCGGCGGTCAACGCGCTGGCGGGGGGGCTCTCGTGACGCCTTGGATCACCGTTGTCGGAATCGGTGACGACGGACTCGCGGGCTTGATTTCGACGGCCCGCGCCATCATCGACGACGCGGAGTTGCTGGTTGGCGGCGAACGGCATCAGGCGATGATCGCCGACTGCAAGGCCGAGCGCTTGACCTGGGCTTGCGGACTCGGCGAGGCAATGGCTCAAATGGAAGGCTGGCGCGGGCGTCGGGTGGTGGTTCTGGCATCCGGCGATCCCATGCACTTCGGAGTCGGCGCCACCCTGTTGCGCCGCTTCGCGCCTGAAGATATTGCGATCGTTCCGCATGTGGGAACGTTTCAGATGGTGGCGGCGCGCATGTTGTGGTCGGTCGCTGATACCACGGCGGTAACACTGCATGGCCGTCCGCTGGAAACCCTATCGCTGCACCTGGCGCCGGAAGCGTGCTTGGTGTTGTACTCCCGGGATGGGGAAACGCCCGCCGCCGTAGCGGCATTGCTGGCGGAACGCGGCTACGGCGATAGTCCGATTAGCGTGTTCGAGCATCTGGAGGGGCCGGAAGAACGTCGTATCGATGGAACCGCCGCAACCTGGTCACACGGCCGGGTTGCCGATCTCAACGCCATCGCCCTCGCTTGTGTCGCCGGACCCGATGCCTGGGTCGCGTCTCGCGTGCCCGGCCTGCCCGACGATCTGTTCGAACACGACGGTAAAATCACGAAGCGCGAGGTGCGCGCCGCCAGCCTGGCGCGTCTAATGCCGCTTCCCGGGCAACTGATGTGGGATGTCGGCGCCGGTGCCGGATCGATTGCCATCGAGTGGATGCGCGCCGCCGCCGGGGCGCGTGCCATCGCCATCGAACACAATGCCGATCGCCGCGCATCCGCGGCACGCAACGCGCACGCTCTCGGCGTGCCACGCCTACAAATCATCGACGGCACGGCCCCGGCCGTGTTCGACGACATGACGGACACACCCGATGCCATATTCTGTGGCGGCGGCGCGGCGACGCCAGGGGTTATAGAAGCCTGCTGGGACCGCCTTGGCCTGGGCGGCCGATTGGTCGCCAACGCGGTAACGCTGGAAGGCCAGGAACGGTTGATCGCGCTCCGCCCAACATTAAATGGTGAGTTGATCCGATTCGCCATAGAGCGATCCGGTCCAGTCGGCGGCATGACGGCCATGCGTCCTCTCATGACAGTTCTTCAATTGGTGGCGACAAAATCATGACGGAACTAAAACCTGGCACCCTTTATGGTCTAGGTGTCGGCCCGGGTGATCCCGAACTCTTGACCCTAAAGGCGCACCGAATTCTGCAAGGGGCGCCCGTCATCGCCTATCCGGCGCCGGCACCCGCCGATGGAAATGGCGACACCGCGCCGATGGAGAGTTTGGCGCGCGCCATCGCCGCGCCCCATATTCCCCGCGGCCGCACGGAAATCGCCATCCTGACACCGATGACACCGGGCCCATTTCCGGCCAACGATGTCTACGATCACTATGCGACGGAAATCGCCGATCACCTGGATGCCGGCCGCGATGTCGCCCTGTTGTGCGAAGGTGACCCCTTTCTCTACGGCTCGTTCATGTATGTCTTCGATCGCCTCGCGGACCGCTTTCCGACCGAAGTCGTGCCCGGCGTGTCATCGCTCGGTGCCTGCGCCGCGCGGGCCGGGGCGCCGTTGGTTTCACGCAATCAGGTGCTAACCATCGTCCCGGCGCCCTTGGACGAGGAAGAACTCACGCGGCAGCTGCGCGAAACCGACGCCGCCGCCGTGATGAAGGTTGGTCGCCACCTCGACAAGGTGCGCCGCGTGCTGACCGATATCGGCCGCATGAATGGTTCGTGGTATGTGGAGCGTGCCACCATGGAGGCGGAAATCGTGCTGCCGCTGGCCGACGTCACATTGGAGACGGCGCCCTATTTCTCGATGATCCTTGTGCGCCATCAGGAAGGCAACGGCCGATGATCGAACACCCCCTTCCGGCTGGAACCGCTTGCGTGGCGCTAACCGCCGATGGCCTCACGATCGCCCGCACGATCGCCGAATTGCTGCCGGATGCGGACGTGCATGGTCTTACCGGCCGGACAGAAGGTACCGATGTCAGCTTCGGCGATACGGGCGATCATCTGCGCCAACTGTTCCAAGCCGGCCGGCCGATTGTCGCCGTCATGGCCGCCGGCATCCTCGTACGAATCCTCGGACCTATTCTCGCCGACAAGGAGATAGAACCGCCGGTCCTCGCCGTCGCCGCCGATGGTGGCGCCGTGGTGCCGCTGCTGGGCGGCCACAATGGCGCCAACCGGATGGCGCGCGCCATCGCCGAGAGCATTGGGGCCACCGCCGCCGTCACCACGGCGGGCGATCTCGCAAATGGCCTGGCGCTGGACGACCCTCCGCCCGGATGGCATCTGGAAGACCGCGCCACGGTGAAGCCCGTCGCCGCCGCGCTGCTCGCGGGCGAACCGGTCGCCTTGGACGTCGATGCAGGAGACGCCGCCTGGATCACGGATTCCGGATTTTCGTTCGACGACACCGCGGCGAAACGCATCGTCATCAGCGACCGGACCGATATGCCGGCCGATGCGGTGGTGCTGCGCCCGCCGGTACTGGCATTGGGTGTCGGGACGGCGCGTGGTGCCGATCCGGCCGAGCTCATCGACCTCGCGCGTGCGACATTGGCCGAGGCAGGACTATCCCCCGGCGCCGTCGCCTGCGTCGCTTCCGTCGATCTGAAGGAGGACGAACCGGCGGTGTTGGCGCTGGCTGATGAATTCGGCGTCCCCGCGCGCTTTTTCTCCGCCGAGGAATTGGAACGCGAGACCCCGCGCCTCGCCAATCCGTCCGAGGTGGTTTTCACCGAAGTCGGCTGCCATGGGGTTTCTGAAGGGGCCGCCCTGGCCGCCGCCGGTGGCGACGCCACCCTGGTCGCGGAAAAGCGCAAGACGGCTAACGCCACCTGCGCCATTGCCCGCGCGCCCCTGGGAATCGCTGCTCATGCCGTCGGTCGAATGCGGGGTAGCTTGTCCATTGTCGGCATCGGCCCAGGTAACGCGGCCTGGCGCACACCGGAAGTAACCGGGATGCTGGCACGCGCCACCGATGTGGTTGGCTATGGCCTATACCTGGACATCCTGGGTGAACTGATCGCCGGCAAACGCCGCCATCAATCGGAATTGGCGCAGGAAGAAGCCCGGGTGCGGGCATCGCTTGAACTGGCCGCAGAGGGGCGCGACGTGGCGCTGGTGAGTTCCGGCGATGCCGGCATCTATGCACTGGCCACGCTCGCCTTCGAACTCCTGGACCGCGAGGATCGAGCCGACTGGAACCGTCTCGACATCCGTGTGTCGCCCGGCGTCTCGGCCTTGCAGGCGGCGGCGTCGCGCATTGGCGCACCGATCGGCCATGACTTCTGCACTGTCTCGTTGTCCGATCTGCTGACTCCATGGCCGGAGATCGAGCGGCGGCTTAAAGCGGCGGCCGAGGGTGATTTCATCGTCTCCCTGTACAATCCGGTTTCCAAGCGCCGCCGCGAACAATTGGCGCGTGCGCGTGACATTCTGCTTGAACACCGTCCGATCACCACGCCGGTAATTCTGGCTCGCAACCTGGGGCGCCCGGGCGAAACCGTCGACGTGATTACGCTCGGCGAGTTAACACCCGACCATGCCGACATGCTGACCCTGGTGATGATCGGCAACCGCCAGACCCGCCACATTATCCGCGGCCGACGCGATTGGGTTTACACGCCGCGCGGTTATGCCGCTAAGCTAGATGTTTCATGACCATAAAAAGGGGAATCGGAACAATGCGCTCATTGACAATGGCATTCTTGCTGGCAGTGGCGGCGTGGCCGCTGACGATACAAACCTCATCCGCCCAGACGCTTGGAGAAGTAATGTTCAGCGAGGTCGAGAAACGCGTTATTTCGGAGTTCTTCGGTAACGCTGCCCAGCAATCGTCCGCAACGGACGGCATTACAAAAGCCGCCGCCGATGCTGTAAAAGGGGCCGTCGACAAGATTCTCGGCCAAGACAAAAAGACCGCTGACAGCGCCGACGCGCAGGACACCAAAAAGGTGGAGGACGCGGACGACAAGGACAAGAAGAATAAGAAAGACAAGAAAGCCAAGAAGGATAAAGGCAAGGGACGCGGTCAGGGTCTGCCACCAGGGCTTGCCAAACGCGACACCCTGCCACCGGGCCTGCAGCGTCAATTCGATCGTAATGGCCGCTTGCCCAAGGGGCTGCAAACCGCGGAACTGCCGCCAAAACTCGACGCTAAATTGCCGCCAGCGCCCGAAGGCACCGAACGGGTCATCGTCGACAAGGACGTCGTTCTCATCGACAAGGCGACGGACGTCATTCTCGATGTTCTCAAGGACGTCATCACGAACGCCACAAAATGAGGCTTTACCGACCATGACCGTCCACTTCATCGGCGCTGGGCCGGGCGCGCCGGATCTGATTACCGTGCGCGCGCTGGAGTACATCCGCCGCGCGCCGGTGGTGCTTTATGCCGGATCGCTGGTGCCGGAAGCGATCGTCGCCGAAGCCCCGGATGACGCCCGCGTGTTGGACACCGCGCCTATGCATCTGGATGAAATTATCGCGGAAATGCAGGCCGCCAACGACGCGGGTTTGGACGTGGCTCGCGTGCATTCCGGTGACCCGTCAATCTACGGTGCCGTCGCGGAACAGATGCGCCGGCTTGATGCGCTGGATATTGCGTACGACGTGACACCCGGCGTGTCCGCCTACGCCGCCGCCGCGGCTGCGCTCAACACGGAACTCACCCTGGCCGGCGTCAGTCAGACGGTGATCATTACACGGACGGCGGTGCGTTCGTCCGCCATGCCGGAAGGGGAGGATTTGCCAAGCCTTGGCGCTAGTGGGGCGACGTTGGCAATCCATCTCTCTGTCAACAACCTGGCTAAGGTGGTGCGCGAGTTGGAACCGCATTATGGCGCCGACTGCCCTGTTGTCGTCGCCTATCGGGTAAGCTGGCCCGACCAGCAGTTCGTGCATGGCACGCTGGCCGATATCCGCGTCAAGGTGAAACAAGCCGGTTTCACGCGCACGGCATTGATCATGGTCGGCCGGGTGCTTGACCCCGCCGCCTTCGACGACAGCCGACTATACGCCGCCGACCACCATCACGTGCTGCGGCCGCGCTCCGCCTGATTTACTTGACCCAGGAAAGGTTCGGCTGGCGTTTATGCCAATCGGTCGCCTGTTCGTACGCATATCCGGCACGCAGGATCAAATCCTCGCGGAACGGCATGGCCTGCAGCATCAGGCCGATGGGCAAACCCTGGTCGGTGAAACCGCAGGGCAGCGACAGACCACAGAGATCCAGCAGATTGCCAACCCGGGTATTGCGGGAAAAGACACGGGAGATGGCTTTGTGCTGGTCGTGTGGCACGTCGACCTCCGCGAGCGGCGGTGCCGGCCGTGGCGTCGTCGGTGCGATCAGCACATCAATACCGGCCAACGTTGCGCACATGGCGCGGCGCAGGTTCATGACTTGGCGATACGCCTTCAGGTATTCAACCGCCGAAATATCGCGATCTCCCAGCATGCGAGGGCCAACAAGGGAATCAAATTCGTCCGCCCGGTTGGCCAGGCGGTCTTCATGGATGACGCAGGCTTCCGCACCACCGACGATGGCGCCGAACGGGTCCGCCGCTCGGGCTTCCGGAAATGGTATTGAAACCACGTCGGCGCCGAGATCGCGAAACACATCGGCGGTATCGCGCACCGCACGCTCGACGGCGGGGTCGAGGTCGTCAAAAAACAAATCTTCTGGCATCGCCATGCGCATTCCCCTGATGCCGGATTTCAGCGAAACCGTCACATCATCAATCGGCGCGCCGTGGGTCGTTTCATCACCAGCGTCGGGACCGAGCATGGCCTGATAGGTGAGCGCCGCGTCCTCGACGCAGCGCGTCAACGGTCCCACCGAATCAAGCGTCCACGAAACCGGGAAGACACCGCCGCGGCCAATGCGCCCTACCGTCGTCTTCAACCCGACCGTGCCACACAGGCCGGCCGGCGCGCGCACGGAACCGCCGGTATCCGACCCCAACGCCATCGGTACCAGGCCAGCACCGACAGCGACACCGGAACCGGCGCTGGATCCACCCGGCGCGTGTGGTACGGACGCCCACGGGTTATGCGGTGTTCCCTGGATATGATTTATGCCGATGATGCCTCGCGCGAACTCGACGGTGACGGCCTTGCCGAGAACGATCATGCCGGCGTCGGATAGCTTGCGCGTGGCGGTGGCATCAGCCGCGGCCGGATCGCTGCTCAGCATGCGCGAACCAGCGGTGGTCGGCAGGCCGGCGACATCAAAGATATCCTTCACCCCATAGGGGATGCCGTGCAGCGGGCCGAGATAGCGCCCGGCTTTGATCAAGGTTTCGGCCGCTTCGGCTTCCGCAAGCGCCCGTTCTGTGGCGATCAAATTGAAAGCATTGAGCGCTCCGTTGAGCGCCTGGGCGCGGGTCAGCAAGGCTTCGGTTAGAGCAACCGGCGACACCTCGCCGCTTTGGATGCGGGGCGCCAGTTCGGCAATGGTCGCAAAATGTAATGAAGCAGCACTCACGAATTCTCTCCGATCCAGGTTATTGCGTCCTCAACGCGTGACACGGCCTCACCCGACGGTGGGTCGGGCCGGCGGATCATGAGGACAGGAATAGCAGCGTCGCGGGCGGCCCGCAGTTTTGCCATGGTCGATGGTCCGCCGGCGTTCTTGGTCAACACGACGTCGATGGCGTGATCGCGGATCAAGGCGCGTTCGGTGTCGAGATCGTGCGGTGGTCGGGCGATGACCAGCGTCGCATTGGCAAGCGGTAACTCCTCGGCCGGTGGTTCCATCAAGCGAACCACAAAACGCACACCGTCCACCTCCGCCAGCGTGCTGAGATCCTTGATGCCTGTGGTGACCAGACAGCATTGCCCGAGTGATGGCAGACGCACCGCCGCGGCAGCCATGTCCGTGGCGTCGATCCACTGATCACCAGGCTCTGGCAGCCAGGGCGGACGGTGCAGCAAGAGGCGCGGCACCTTGGCGGCGGCGCAAGCCTTGGCGGCGTTGATGGAAATCGCGGTGGCGAAGGGGTGCGTGGCATCGATCACAATGGCGACGGCCTCGTCGCGCAAGGCATCCGCCATGGCGTCAACACCGCCAAATCCACCGATACGCATCTCGCCGGCAACGGCCGCGGGGTCGCGGGTTCGGCCGGCCAGCGACGTGACGACGCGCAACGTATCGCCGAATTGTTCGACGGCGGCGGAGGCGAGCGCTCGCGCTTCCGCCGTGCCGCCGAGGATCAACAGGGTTCGCCGATCAGAAACCGGCATGCCCGACCTCGCGGCCCTTACGATCGTACACCAGAACCTCGACTTCGGTGCCGCCAGACAGCGTCGCCAGCACGGTTTCGCGTGCCGTCCGTGCCACCGCGTCGCCAAGCGCCAGATCGCGGGAACGGGCGTGTTCCAACGCTCCCATCCCGGTATTCGCATCTGTGATCGCACGAACGTCTTCGGCGCCCGCGCCAAGGGTTTTTGCCAATTCGCCAAGACGCGCCATGTCGAGCGACGAGCGCGACGAATGCAAATCCAGGTGTCCCTGGCCGAGCTTCGCCAATTTTGCGAAGCCGCCGGCCAGGGTCAGCCGCGCCACCGGTTTCGTGCGCAGATATTTCAAGAAACCGCCGGCGAAGTCACCCATGTCGATAAGCGCCTGTTCCGTCGCCGCATAACGGTCTCGCGCCGCCGCTTCGGACGTCGAACCGGTGGCCGCGATCAGGTGATCAATGCCCTGGCCGCGCGCCACGTCGACACCACGATGGATGGAATTGATCCACGAAGCGCAGGAATAGGGAATGACCACGCCAGTGGTTCCCAGTACCGACAGCCCGCCGATGATACCAAGCCGGCCGTTCATGGTCTTCACGGCCAGCGCCTCGCCGCCGGGGATGGCGACCGTCACCTCGATATCACCGGCATCACCGGTTTCCGCCGCGATCGCCTCGACGGCGGAACGGATCATGGCGCGAGGCGCGGGATTGATGGCCGGCTCGCCTACATCCAGCGGTAAGCCCGGCAGTGTTACCGTTCCGACGCCTTGGCCCGCCTTGAACGTCACGCCACTGCCCGGCGGGCCACGCCGGACGGTAACGATGACTTCCGCGCCGTGGGTCACATCGGGATCATCGCCGGCATCCTTGATGATGCCCGCCACCGCGCCGCCATTGATGAGGTCCCGGCGGACCAACTCGAATGTCGGTTCTTGGCCCCGGGGCAGGGTGATGGTGACTGAATTTTTGGCAAAGGCACCCGTCAGCAACGCGCGATAAGCCGCGACCGTCGCCGCCGTGGCACAAGCGCCGGTGGTCCAGCCACGTTTGAGTTCACCGTCAGGCTTTCTGGAAGTCATGGGGGGAGTTTAAGACCTCGCGGGCGGGGCCGCCATATCCACTGTCTGCATGCGGGTCCGTCACTTTAGCGTCAACGTGTCAGTCCTTGATGACGGCGCGGGGTGCCGTATCATGGCCTTCCGAGTTCCTGGCGAGGCGCTGACATGGCCGACACTCCAACCGAGACCAACGAACTGGCCGAAAAGGCGCCGGAATCGGAGACCAAGAAGTCCGAGGCCACGCCGGCACGGCGCACGAGCACGCCACTGGTCTTGGGTCTGCTGGCTGTCGTCGTCATCGGAGTCCTGCTTTATGCGCTAGGAACGACGTATTTCGCGGGATCCAGCGGCAGTGGCGCGACGCGGAGCTATGGACAGGCCGCCATCGGCGGGCCGTTCCAGTTGACCGACCACACCGGTCGACAGGTTACCGAAGCGGATTTCGCCGGGCGCTTCATGCTGATCACGTTCGGGTATACGTTCTGCCCGGATATCTGCCCGACGACGCTGACCGATATGGCCGACGCCGTTAAGGAGCTGGGCACTGACGGCGACAAGATCGTGCCGATGCTGATTACCATCGACCCCGCGCGCGACACGGTCGAACATCTGAAGGAATATGTCGGGTTCTTCCACCCCCGTACCGTTGGGTTGACGGGCACCGCCGATGCCATCAAGGCGGCGGCCAAGGCTTACAAGGTCTATTTTGCCAAGGCCAAGCAGGAGAAAGATGCCGACCCCAATGATTACCTGATGGACCACAGCGCCATCATCTACCTGATGGGGCCAGACGGACGTTTCCGCACCCACTTCAGCCACGGCACCCGGGGCGAGGTGATGGCCAAGCGCATCCGGGAATTCCTGTGAGTTCAGCCGCATCATCAGGGCGAGCGGCGGCGACGAGCCCGGTTGCGCCTGGGTTGATCATCGCGGCGCCGTCATCGGGTAGCGGTAAGACCCTTGTCACCCTGGCATTGCTGCGCAACTTGCATAACCGCGGCATCAACGTGCGCGGTGCCAAAACCGGCCCGGACTATATCGATCCAGCCTTCCACAAGGCGGCCTGCCGCAAGTCGTGCCCTAATCTCGACCCCTGGGGCATGCGCGAGGAAACCCTAAAAGGGATCGCCGTCGATACCGCGCGCGGCATCGAATTCATGATTATCGAAGGCGTCATGGGCTTGTTTGACGGTGCCACGGTTGCTGGTGGTCGCCGCGACGGATCGACCGCGGCGCTGGCCGAGATTACAGGCTGGCCTATCCTGCTGGTCGTCGACGCGGCACGCCAGGCGGCATCGGCGGCGGTGTTGGTGAAAGGCTTTCGCGAACATCGCGCGGGGGCCAGGGTGGTGGGTGTCCTGTTCAACCGGGTTGGCGGCGAACGCCACGGCCAGTTGCTTCGCGCCGCCATGAAGGACATCGCGCCCGAGGTGACCGTCGTCGGATGCCTGCCGCGCCTGGATGATCTCGAACTCCCGTCGCGCCACCTCGGGCTGGTGCAGGCGGCCGAACACCCGGACTTGGATCGGTTCCTTGATTTTGCCGCCGAGTGGGTGGGCAAACACGTGGATATCGATGCCGTGATGGACCTCGGCCTGCCATGGCCAGCGATCCCGGATGATGATCGGGCGCCGCCCTTGCCACCGCTGGGCCAGCGTATCTTCGTCGCCCAGGATGACGCGTTCGCGTTTGCCTACTCGACGGTCATTGACGGTTGGCGGCGCGCCGGCGCCAAGGTGCATATGTTTTCGCCATTGCGCGATGAGGCCCCGGCGGCAAACGCCGATGCGGTCTACTTGCCGGGCGGCTATCCGGAACTGCATGCGGGGCGCCTTGCCGCCAACTGGCAATTCATGGAAGGCCTGAAGAAGGCGGCGGAGCGCGGCGCCGCGATCTTCGGTGAATGCGGCGGCTACATGGTCATGGGTCGGGCGTTGATTGACGCGGAGGGCCGGCGTCACCCCATGGCCGGACTGTTGCCGTTGGAAACCTCGTTTGCCGATCGCAAACTGCACCTGGGGTATCGTCGCGTCACCCTGGCCAAGGGTGGTCCGCTGGGCGGTGCGCGGTCGCGTTTTCGCGGCCACGAATTTCATTACGCCACCATCGTCGACGAGGGCCCCGGCATTCCACTGTTTCGCGCTGAATCGGCGCGGGGTGACGAACTGCCGCCGTTAGGGCTCGCCGATGGCCGGGTTATGGGGTCGTTCGTGCATCTGATCGACGCGGAACCGCCCGTTTGACGCATGATTGTGTGCGCCTGTCCCCGGTTGCACCGATGCCGAGGACGCGCTACCACGTGATGATTCCTAGATTATTTGGACCCGCCGCATGGACGCCAAGGTCAAGACCGATACATCCGACGCGCCGTTCTGGCAGCGCAAGAGCCTCGACGAGATGACCAAGGATGAGTGGGAGAGCCTGTGCGACGGCTGCGGGCGCTGTTGTCTCAATAAACTGGAGCATGAAAGCACTGGCCAGATCCTCTATACGGATGTTGCCTGTCGCCTGTTGGACCCGGATACGTGCCGTTGTTCCAGCTACGAGGACCGCAAGCGCTTCGTTCCAGATTGCCAGATTTTACGTCCGCAGAATATCCATCGCTATGACTGGCTACCCAGTACCTGCGCCTACAAGCTGCTGCATGACGGTGATGGCCTGCACTGGTGGCATCCACTGGTGTCCGGCGACCCGGACACCGTCCACAGCGCCGGAATCAGCGTGCGCGGGCGCGTTGTGTCCGAACGCGATACTGATGATCTTGAGAACCACGTGGTAAGTTGGCCCAAATAGTCACCGCCAATCATGAGAATCCGAGCGAGGAGCAACCCATCATGACCGAGACCCATTCCCCCTACTCCGGCGTATTTGCCGCCGCCCTGACCGCCATGGATGCTGAATTGAATCCCGACATCGACCGCATGGCGCGCCATTGCAATTGGCTGTTGGCGAATGGTTGCGACGGCCTGGCGATTCTGGGCACCACCGGCGAGGCCAATTCATTCGGCCTCAAGGAACGCATTCAATTGATCGAGGGATTGGCCGCCGCCGGCGTGCCTGCGGATCGAATGATGCCGGGTACTGGCTGCTGCGCCATTCCCGACTCGGTGGCGCTCACCAAGGCGGCTCTGGATACGGGCGCCAAGGGTGTGTTGATGCTGCCGCCATTCTATTACAAGAATCCGTCGGACGATGGACTGTTCGCCGGGTTTTCCGAGGTTATTCAGCGGCTCGGCGACGATCGACTGAAGATTTATCTCTATCACTTCCCGCAGATGTCGACGGTGCCGTTCAGCTACGACCTGATCGAACGGTTCCTCAAGGAGTACCCGACGACCATCGTCGGCATGAAAGACAGTTCCGGCGATTTGGAGAACATGGCGGGCGCCGCCGAACGGTTCCCGGGTTTCGCCGTGTTCCCGGGGTCCGATGAGCTGTTCCTGCCGACCCTGCGGCGCGGCGGCGCCGGCTGTATTACCGCCTGCGCCAACGTGATTTCCACTGAATTGGGCGCCCTATGGCGCGCATGGCGCGCCGACGGCGACAACGCCGACGTCGATGCCGTGAACACGTCCTTGTCGGCGGCACGCAGGGTCATCT
>JAYOFM010000004.1:0-70456 GCA_038117225.1 Rhodospirillales bacterium | reverse complement strand
CGGCGCAATTTGGGTATGATCACCATGAATTTGAAGGCCATCTGGGAAATGTCGGATAATTCTGTCATGACAACTTGTATTTGCGATGCGGCCGGGGGCTTATCTTGAGTAATGGTGATGGGGGAAACGGCGCTTCGCCGAAGCGGCGAAGCTTCTTTGCAGCAATAGATATTCACCTGGCACAGCGTTTGGGTGAGCGGCGTGAGCAACTCGGATTATCCCGTCTTAGTCAGCTCAAAACCATCGTCGTTGGGTAGCTTAAGGTCCATGATCACGAGGTCGGCCGGATCGCGGCCCATGACCTCGCGCATGCGATCGCCGTCATCAACCAATGAGACGCGATAACCCTCGGCCTCAAGGTACGCGCGCAACGCCTTCTGAACGAAGGCATCGTCCTCGACGACGAGAATGTGGCCAGCGTCTTCCATGCGGAATCGATCCGGTTAAAAAGTTTCTTCCCAAGGCGACCCAGCGGCACGCGGGGGCTCGTCGAAACGCCTCGTCTTGAATAGACTACCCCAACATGGATTGATTGCAACCGCTGCCGATCAAATCAGGTGGCGGATATAGACGGAGCGAAGCGCGTTCATGGCTGAAGACGCGAGCAAGGAGAACGACGGTGCCGATGATGCCGCGCCGCCTTTGGGCGACGGCACGCGTCGGTGGTTGGAGCACATCATCGGTGACGCGCCCTTGGTCGGCAATGGGAAACCCGTCGACCTGCCTTGGCCATCGACGCCACAAAGTCGCGACGACGACGCCGAGACGGGCGATACCGCCTCGGCGACCGCGAACGTCAACATTGTCAGTGTCGCGGTCCCCTTGCCACCACAATTATTGGACTGGGAAGGCGCCCAATTGGTCGAGATCGAGATTTACGATCTGCCACCAGACGCCGTGGTCGAGGCTGGGGAGGCAATTCGACCCGGTCGTTGGCAGTTGCCGCCAGATGACCTCGCCGGTCTGACCATTCGCCTGCCGGCGGAGGGGGACGATCCCGTTCAGTTTACCATCAAAGCGACGGCCGAGGACCCGACCGACGATAGCCGATTGACGAATATTGTCGGCCTTGAGTTGAGTCGTTATGCGACGCCCGCGCCCGAACCTGAGCCCTTACCGGAGTCTGACACCGCCGCCGCGCCCGATCCGGAAATCGCGCCAGAGACGGCGCCAGAGCCGGAGCTCGAACCGGAGCCGGAGCCGGAGCCGGAGCCGGAGCCAATGGTCATGGTCGACGTACTTGCTGCCGGGACTGAAACGGACCCGATCGCCGCGCGACCGCCGCGCGAAGCCCCCGAGTTCGTCGATATCGACGAAGAGCCGGAGGCGAGCATGGCGATCGCCGATCTGGATATTTCGCTTGGCATCGATGATCCCGATGCACTAGCCGTCATCACCATCACGGTCGCCGGCGTGCCCGATGGCGGCAGTCTGACAGCCGGCGACGAGCAAGAACCGGGAATTTGGCGCATGAGCGGGCTGGAGTTGCAGGGCCTCGGCGTCGTCGTGCCGCCCGATTGTGATGATTTCGCCCTAACGGTCACCATGCGCACGCCATCGGGCCGGGAGGAACGTGGTGACATCAGCGTCGCGAGTCCATCTCGACTGGCCGCTGAAGCTGGCGCGCCGCCTGATGAAGAACGCTTTAGTATTGGAGGCGGTGCTACGGCGGACCCGGCGGCGAAACAAAGCGAAGCGGCTTCGACAGCCAACTTCGTGGTTCTCGCCGATGAGATTGATGCGCCAGACGTGATCGTCTTCCGGGTCGGATGCGAACCCTATCGCGGTGAGCCGGTTCTCAGCATTGACATCGACGGCGACACCGTCGCGACGGGCACGCCAGATTGGGCGGGCGGGGCCTGGGAAGATGGTCTCACGTGGATCGATATCTCCATCCCGTGGAATTTGGCGGTTAATCCGCCCGGTCAGATTATTTTGCGCCGTCTTGACGCCGCCGGTGGTCTCGATGACGACCTCGATGAAGCATTACCGGGGCCGGTGCTGGCCGGCATTGACGTTGGAGGCCTAGTCATTGTTGGCGAAGGTCCATTTATTGAACGTCCCGATGGTTCTCTCGTCTGGTGCGATCGGGACGGCGCCACGCATGCGTCATGGCGGGGTGATCTGGTCGTCGACGTGGCCACCGCGCGCCGTGATTTGAACCCGGAGATGGGAACTCTCGATGCCGCGCAGGGCGGTATATTGATCGAGACAGCATCACAGGAGCCGACGACAGACAAAGCGCCGGAAGCGGAACGGGAATCAGAGCGGCCATTGATATCGCTTGAATCGGAGCCGCAGCCGGAACCGTCGCCGGCGCGGCCTCTGATTTTCCAGGAACCCGAACATGAGCCCGACCCGGAACCAGAACCGGAACCAGAACCAGAACCAGAACCAGAACCAGAACCAGAGGTCTTGGTCATCAATCTCGAACACGAGGACGCCTGTAACCCGCGACTGCTGATGGAATTGGTGACTCTGCGTCGAGTGGTTCGCGCCCACGTCGCTGGCGAACCGGCGAACGAGGCGGAAGACCTCTACGAGCGACACGGTATCGATGTTCGGGCATGGCGGGATGTCGAGGCACGTGACCACCGGGGCCGTACGATCGACATCGATTTGTCGGCGCCAAATGTGGCGCCGTTGGGCGCGGTGGCTGCGGCGGAAGTTGGCGTCCAAATCGATCTTACGGATCTGCTCATTGGCGTCAGCGCCGCCAAGGCGGACGTGTATCTTGAAGGTGTCCACCCAGGAACACTGCTTAATCGTGGGCGAAATCTTGGCGGTGGCAGGTGGCGCATCGATGCCGCGGAGTGTGGGCACGCGCTTCGGGCATTTCCCTCGCCCGTCGGTGGCGCTGGCCATGCCGTTACGGCTATCGTTCGCGATTCCCAAGACGGGTCAGTGTTGCGTAATGGGACGATCGATATTAGCGCCGACGCGGGCGCAGGAGAATCTGTGTCGCAGCTTGATGCCGTGGCGCCGCGTGCGGCCGTTTCCGGGCGCCTGCCTTTGGAAGCGAATGAACTCGATCCGCACGACCATGGGACCGCGCAGTTAACATTTAGCGACCTTCCGCCCGGTACGCTGTTATCACACGGCACCAATCACGGTGGCGGCGTGTGGACGCTGGCCGGTTGGCGCGGCGAGGACGTCTTCGTCTTGTCACCGAAGGCGATCCATGACGGCTCGCGATTTTCCGTGATTTCGACCACGTTCAATGATGATGATGGCGATACCGCGATCGTCAGGCGTGACCTCATTGTATCGCCGGATGGCGACGTCAGTCCAATCGGCGACGCGACGGTGGTGTAATTTTCGACGCGCGGGCAAGGGGGAATAATCGCGAATGAGGTATCGTCTTGGTGTCGCCTCGCGTATCGCCATTGCGCTGACCTTCGTGGTTGGCGGCATCGCCAGCGTCGGCATCGTCGCCTAAATCACGTTTTCGCGCTTGGGGGATGTGCTGGCAGAAATCGCGGCGGAGCTTCCGACCAACGATGCGACGGCGGATCGGTTGGCGGCACTGGCGAGCGTGGCCGAGAACGGTTTGCTGTTCACTGCCGTGGCCGGTCTCCTGGCCATGGGCAGCGCCATCGTCGTTGCGTTCTATTTCAATCGCAGCATCGTCAGCCGCCTGCTGCGGCTGCAATCGTCCATGGCGGCCTTCGTCGACGGTCGCGAGACCGAAATTCCGACCGATGGCGACGACGAGATCGGAAGCATGGGGCGGGCGCTGGAATACCTGGTAACCACCCTACGCGCGTGCGAGGCGCGTCTGGCCGAACAGGTGGACTTTCGTCAGACCCTGCTCGACACCATCCCCAATCCAATTTTCTACACCGACACCGACGGTTATTACCTCGGTGCCAACGAAGCGTTCGCGTCGGTCATCGGCAAGCCGATCAGCGAAATCGTTGGCAAGACGGCTTATGATCTCGACCGGCCGGACATGGCTGATCGCTATACGCGGCGGAGCGGGAAATCGCAACCGGCGGTCGCCGCCGCTATACCTACGAAGCCGAAAAAACATTTGCCGACGGCACCTTGCACCATGTGATGATCGCCAAGGCGAGATTCGGCCGCGTCGAGGGACACGGCACGCCTGACGGACTGGGCGGGCACGGCCATGCGGCCGAAGGCAGCACCCCGGGTGATTCCGGTGGCGTCGTCGGTGTCATCGTCGATATCAGCCGACGCCGTCAGGCGGAGGTCGCGCTATCGGAGGCCAAGGAGGAGGCCGAGGACGCCAACCGCGCGAAGTCCAGTTTCCTGGCCGCCATGAGCCACGAAATACGCACGCCCATGAACGGCGTTGTCGGCATGCTCGAACTGCTGGCTCATACTCCGCTCGATCAGGACCAGCGCCAGATGGTGGGAACGGTTCGCGAGTCCGCATTCGCGTTGCTGACCATCATCGACGACATTCTCGATTTTTCGAAGATCGAAGCCGGCAAGCTGGACTTGGAACGAGTGCCGACATCGGTCGCCGAAATTCTCGAAGGTGTCGCCGATACACTGGCGCCCGGCGCCGCGAAGAAGGACCTGGATCTGGTCAGTTTCGTCGAACCTGGCGTACCGGCGCGGGTCCTAGTCGACCCCGTGCGGCTGCGGCAGGTGCTGTTCAATCTTGGCGGCAACGCGATCAAGTTTACCGAACGGGGCAAGGTCGTGATCGCCGTCGCCGTGGAACGTCTTGGCGATGAAGAAGTGCAACTGCGCTTCCGCGTCACCGACAGCGGTATCGGAATTGCTGAAGAAAATCAGGTCAAACTGTTTCAGGCCTTTACCCAGGCGGAATCATCAACCACGCGGCGCTTCGGCGGCACTGGCCTTGGATTATCCATTTGTCAACGCCTCGTCGACTTGATGGGCGGCGAAATCGGAATCGACAGCGAACTTGGGCGCGGCGCCACGTTCTGGTTTCGTGTCGTCTTGCCGGTGTGTCCGGCGGGCGTGGCCACTGACGACGGGGCGGTGCCGCAACGTCCGTTGCCGGACCTGCAGGGTGTCGAAGTCCTGGTGACCTCGGCGGACGAGGAGGTCGTCGATTTCGTGTCCCGCTATCTTGCCGATGCCGGGGCGTCGGCGCGCACGGTCTACACACTGTCCGGGACGGTCGACGTTGCCGTCGCCGATGGGCGCAGCCTGGGGCGCGGCGAGAATACACTTGTCGAAGGCGTGCTTGGCGGTATGCCCAGCGGTTTGTCCGATGATGGTGGACCTCGCCTGGTGATCTTCGGTGATGCCGGAGACGCAAACCCCGGTAGCGACGCGGCTATCACGATCGCCAAGCCGCTGCGCCGTGAACGGTTGATCCGCGCCGTTGCCGTCGCGGCGGGACGCGCGGCGCCGGAGACATTGAAGGAGTCGAGGGACAATACATTGGCCGCCGGTCGTACGCCGCCGACGATCGAGGCTGCGCGCAGCCAGGGTCGACTGGTTCTGCTGGCCGAGGATCATCCAGTCAATCGACGGGTCATTGAACGCCAACTCAATACACTCGGTTATGCCGTTGAGTTGGCGGTACACGGGCGTGACGCGCTGGAGCGATGGCAAGGCGACAGGTTCGGCCTCGTCATTACGGATTGTCATATGCCAGAAATGGACGGCTTCGAACTGACCGCTGCCATTCGCGAGGCCGAGGCCGCGGCGGATACCGGCGGCCGCATACCGATTATCGCGGCCACCGCCAACGCGCTGGCCGGTGAAGCCGAAAACTGCCTCGCCGCCGGCATGGACGACTATCTTTCAAAGCCCGTCACGCTGGACGCCTTGAAGCGCGCGCTCGATCGCTGGTTGCCGTTCAATGACGACCTGCCTGAGATAGCGTCGGCGGCCGTCGATACACCGCGCCGCACCTCAGAGATATCCACTGACGATCCGGCGGTCGACCATTCAGTGCTTGATGCCATGTGCGGCGGTGATGTTGATTTCGTGCGCGAATTGTTGGGCGATTTTATCAAGATCAATCGCGAAGTCGTCGATCTGCTCAGTCAGGCAGTCGCCGAAGAGAATGCCCACGGCGTGGCCGAAATCGCGCACAAGTTGAAGGGATCCTCCGGAACCGCCGGCGCGCGCCGACTTGCGGCCATAACCGGTGATCTTGAGGTCGCCGGCGAGGGCGCGGCGTGGGACGAGATTCAACGGCTGCATCTTATGGCAGTCGATGAGTTCCAGCGCGTCGTCGATCACGTCGACAAGCTGTAGGGAAAGCGGATCTGTGTCGCAAGAATATGGCCGAATTCTCTACATCGAGGACGATGTATTCGTCGGCAAGATGGCGGCGCGCCATCTGGGGGATCAGGGTTTCGTCGTATCCCTGGAGACCGATGGTGTGGAGGGGGTGCGCGCGGCCACCACGGGGCGATTTGATCTCGTCCTGATCGATTTTCATCTGCCCGGAATGGATGGTCTCGACATACTGCGTCGCTTGGTCGAGACCGAGGACGCACCGCCCGCCGTCATGGTTTCGGGCCAGAGCGACCTCGCGACCGCCGTCGAGGCGATGAAAATTGGCGCCGAGGACTATGTGGTCAAGGAAGTCGACGGCGGTTTTCTGGATTTGTTACCTGGCATTGTCAGGCGGGTGTTGGAACGATCGCGGCTGGCCGCGCAATTAGCACATCAAGTCGCCATCACCGACGCCCTGGTGCAAAATCTGGATTTGGGTTTGGCCTTGTTCGATGCCAATCTCGAATTGCAACGTTGGAATCCCCGTTTCGTGGAACTGTTCGAATTGCCGCCACGGTTTGCCGTCGACGGCATGACCTACGAGTCTTTTATCCGACGATTGGCGGCGGCTGGAGAATATCCCGACCACGGCGCTGAACAGGTCGTGGCGGCGGGATTGGCCCGGGCCCGCGAGGGCGAACACCACGTGTATGATCATGCGCGGCCGGCGGCCGCCGCTGGCGGTATGGTCATCGAGGTCCGCGAGGGACCGATGCCCGGGGGTGGTTTCTACGCCAGCTATACGGATATCACCGAGCGCAAGCGGATGGAGGAGGAACTGCGCCGCCTCGCAACGACGGACGCGTTGACGGGGGCGCTGAACCGGCGCCGCTTTATCGAACTTGCCGACCAGGAAGTCGCGCGCTCGCGCCGCTATGGCCATGAGCTTTGCGTCATGATGCTCGACGCCGATCACTTCAAGAACGTTAATGATACCCATGGCCACCAGACAGGCGACGATGTGCTGAAGGCGTTGTCGGCGACGGCACGGGCGCAGTTGCGCGACAGTGACGAGTTCGGCCGCTACGGCGGAGAGGAGTTCGCCCTGGCGCTGCCAGAAACAAACATTGAGACGGCGATGGACGTCGCCGAGCGTATTCGCGTGGCGCTGGCGGCGCTTGAAATTCCGACCGCCGATGGGGGGCGCTTGACCGTCACCGTCTCTATCGGAGTCGCAATGCTCAGCGATGACGACGCAGACGTGCATGCTGCCCTGGACCGCGCCGACCAAGCGCTCTACCGCGCCAAGGAAGGCGGGCGCAACCGGGTCATCGAGGCCTGATACAGAAGCCTACGTATACGCGGCGTTTACCGACTGTTTACCTGTTATCGGTGATTATATGGCCCTGAGACCCCGTCAATCTAACCGGAGTCGGCCATGACCGTGTTCATCATCTTTGCCTGTTTCGCGCTTTTCGCGTCATTGGGCGCCTTGTGGTTTACCGCCGAAGCGGTGCGCCGGGTCGATGCACGGGGAGAGGCCATGGTGCGACCCTATATCGGCGACGTGAAGCGCGACGTGGAAGAAGCGTTGAGGGGAATGCGAGCGCTGGCAAGGCGGCTCGATGGCATTGAACGCGACCTGAAATGGTTGAAGGCACAGGGCGCCAATGTTTCCGGCCATGAAGCGGAGGTAGCCGCCGTTCATGGCGCCATGGCGCAAATGGAACGTTTCCAGCCGACCATTTCACTGAACGGTTGATCCCGGTTAAACGTTTTCGTCGGGCGCGCGATTTCGATCGACGCGTGGCGTCGTTGACAGAACGCACCATCACCGCCCAAATGTTTTCATGACGGCGTTCTTTTCATCCCGTGCATGGCTGCCCGATGTCGGTTTCGCCGATGACGTGCTGATCCGTGTCGATAGTGGCGGTACCGTCACGTCGGTGGACGCGGGCGCGCTCCCCGGCGACGCGATCAGACTTCCCGGTGCCGTGCTACCTGGCATGCCGAACCTGCATTCGCACGCCCATCAACGGGCGATGGCAGGATTGAGCGAATACCGTGCGTCAGGCGCCGGCGAGGACGACAGTTTCTGGACCTGGCGTCAGGTCATGCATGCGTTCGTCGAGGCGGTGACGCCGGATGACCTGGAAGCCATCGCCGCCCAGCTTTATGTGGAAATGTTGAAGGTCGGCTACACCGCCGTCGCCGAATTTCACTACGTCCATAACGACAGGGATGGCGGCGCCTACGCCGATCCGGCGGAGATGTCGGTGCGGATCGCGGCGGCCGCGGTCGCGGCCGGTATCGGCCTGACACTGATGCCGGTGCTGTATGCCACCGGCGGTTATGGCAACGCGGCAACGAATGCCGGCCAGCGGCGTTTCCTCGGTAATGCCGACCACGTGTCCCGCATTCTTGAAGGCGCCGGGCGCGCCGTCGCCGATCATCCCGACATGCGTCTCGGCCTGGCGCCGCACAGCCCGCGTCACGCGCCGGCTGATCAGACTCTGGCTTGCATCACCACTCTCGATGGCCTCGAGGCGAATGCCCCGATTCACGTCCACGTGGCGGAGCAGGAAAAGGACGTCGACGAATCCGTGGCCCATACCGGTCTGCGCCAGGTGGAATGGTTGATGGAACATCTGCCCATCGACGAGCGGTGGTGCCTGGTGCATGCGACACACGTCAACGCCGGCGAGGTCGAGGCCATCGCCCACCGCGGCGCCATCGCGGGCCTGTGCCCGACGACCGAGGCCAACCTGGGCGACGGATTGTTTCCCCTGCGTGACTTCCTCACTGTCGGCGGGCGTTTCGGTATTGGTTCCGATAGCCATATCTCCGTCGGCGTGCAGGAGGAATTGCGCTGGCTGGAATATGGCCAGCGCTTGATTCACCGTCGGCGAAACCTGGCCGCGGTGGCGACAGGGGGATCGACCGGCCGGCGATTGTTCGAGGCCGCGCTTGATGGCGGCGCCCAGGCGACGGGCCGCGCCATCGGCGCCATCCGGCCCGGGCATCGCGCGGACCTCGTCGCCATTGACGATGATCACCCGCTGTTGGCGGCGCGCGGCGGCGATCGGTTGCTCGATTCCTGGATATTCTCCGGCAACGCGGCGACGGTGACCGACGTGGTGGTCGGTGGCCGCCAAGTCATTCGTGACGGACGCCACGCCGACGAGGACGCCATCGCGCGACGTTTCAAGGATGTCCTCGCGCGGGTACTATGACGCCATGACCATCGACGCTCCCATGGATCACGGTGGCAATACGGTTGCCGCGAATCCGTCGCCTCGCCTTGCGCTTGGTTTCGCCTGCGTCGGTCATACCTACGCGCATCTGTTTCAGCCTATTTTCTTCATCGTCGTGTTGTCGCTTGAGCAAGACATGGCATTGAGTCACGGACAGGCAGTGGCCTTGATCTTTGTTGGCTCGGTGCTTTACGGGGTGGCGGCGCCGCTTGCCGGATGGCTTGGCGATCGCTGGTCGGCGACCGGCATGATGACGGTCTATTTCTTCGGCACCGGCGCCGCTATGGTGCTGACCGGGCTGGCCGAGACCCCGTTCGAAATCGGTGCGGCGTTGACTGTCGTCGGGCTGTTCGCATCGATTTACCATCCCGTCGGCATCGCCTGGGTGGTGCGCTCGTCGGTGAATACGGGCACGGCGCTCGGCGTCAATGGCATCTTCGGCGGGTTAGGTCCGGCGGTGGCGGCGCTGATGACGGGCGCGATCATCGATTCCGTCGGTTGGCGCGCCGCGTTCGTACTGCCCGGTGTGGTTGTTGCCGCCACGGGCGCCGTCTTCGCATTCTGTCTATGGCGGCGCTGGGTGGTCGAGAACAAGATCGATATGAAACCGCCACCGCCACCGGCGACGCGCGCCGATACCATCCGGGTTTATCTTGTGCTGGCGTTCACGATGTCCTGCTCGGGCATAATCTATTCAGCCGTGCAGCCGGCACTGCCCAAGGCGTTCGCGTTGGATTTTACCGACGGCGGCGGCGTGCTCGGTGTATCGGCGCTGGTGGCGCTGGTCTATACGATTTCCGGCCTGATGCAGTTGGTCGGCGGCAGGCTTGCCGATTATTTTCCGGCGCGGCGGGTGTACCTATACACCTACGTGCTGCAGCTGCCGGTGCTGTTCCTCGCCGGCATGGTTTCCGGTTCGCCGTTGGTCATGGTCGCCATCGTCATGCTGAGCCTGAACGCCTCGTCATTGCCGGCGGAAAACGTACTGATTGCGCGCTATACGCCGCCGCACCGGCGTGCCCTGGTCTATGGCCTGAAGTTCGTCGTCGCCATTGGTATCGCCAATCTTGGCATCCTGCTCGAAGGCGGCATCTATGACGCGACGGGCGGCTTCTACTGGCTATATGTGACGTTGACGGTCGTTGGTGCCGTGGCCGTCGCGGCGATCCTGATGCTGCCGCCGGAACGGGCCACCGTTGCTGAGCCAGTGCCCGCGGAGTAATCGTCGCGTTCGTCAGACCGTGATGCCCAGGTCCTCTATTTCCTTGAGTCGCTTATTCATGGTTGAGTTCAATTCCTCATGGATTCTCGGATGCTCGCGGATCAGCCGTTCCAGATCCGCGACTTCCAGCGCCATCAATTGACACTCGGTGACCGAGGTTACGGTGGCGACGCGCTTGGTGCGCTTCAGCAACGCGATCTCACCGAAGTGCTCGCCGGGACCCAGGCGCTTCGGATGCTGGCCGATATCGATCTCGACCTCGCCGGAAATAACGAAGTACATGGCATCGCCGGTTTCGCCTCGTCGCACCACGGTGTAACGCGCCGGTACCAACTTTGAATGCAGCAGGCTGGAAATCTCGGCGATTTCCATGGCGTCCAGGTGTGAAAATAAGGGCACGCTGGCGACCAGACGCCAGGAGACCGTGAAATCGCGTTTGCGGAATTCCCGCGCGAAGTTGGTGACCAGGATGCCCGTCGGCAGCGCGTACATGCCGATCCCCAGCACCATCAAGATGGCGCCGAATATCTTACCCGCCGGCGTGACCGGGGTGACATCGCCGAAACCGACTGTCGTCAGTGTCGCGATCGCCCACCACATGGCGTCGGGGATGGTGCCGAACGCATCGGGTTGCGCTTCGTGTTCCAGCAGATGGCCGATGCTGCCGCCGAAGACCAATAGCACCATCATGATGATGGCGGCGGCGGCCAGTTGTCGGCGCGACTGGTAGAACACCACGGCGACGGTTTCCAACGCTGGCGAATACCGCGTTAGCTTAAGCAGCCGAAGTAACCGAAAGACTCGCATGAAGCGTAGGTCCAACGTCGTGAACATGCCGAAATAGAATGGCAGAATGGCGATAAGGTCGATCAGGGCCAGGGGATTCGCCATGTAACGCAACCGCGCCGCCAAGGGCGTGCGTGTGCGTGCCGAATGACGTTCCACACACGACCAAACCCGGGATACGTACTCGATCGTGAAGATGGCGACGGAAAAAGTATCGAAAGCCGCGAATTGCAAATGATATTCCGCGTGCACCGCGGGCAGGCTTTCCAATATGACGGCAATGACGTTGGTGACGATCAACAGGATCAGCACCCGGTCGATCCAGCGTCCGGCGGCGTCGCCGGCGTCATGCGGTTCAAGCAGCCGGTGAACGCGGTTGCGAAGGCTCATGGCGCCTGGGTCGGGGGCCGTCATGGGCTAGATCACGGCGAGCGCCCGCTCGAGATCACGGATCAGATCATCCGCGCTCTCGATGCCGACGGAAAGCCGGATGACATCGTCGCCGGCACCGGCGGCCTGACGCTGTTCCTCGGTCAGTTGGCGATGGGTCGTCGATGCCGGGTGCAGGATCAACGAACGCGTATCGCCAATGTTGGCGAGGTGGCTGAACAACTCGACTGTCTCGACGAGCTTGATGCCCGCACCGTATCCGCCATTTACGCCGAAGGTGAAGACCGAGCCAGCCCCCTTTGGCAGGTACTTGGCGGCCAGCGCACGGTAGGGACTCGAGGCGAGGCCGGCGTAGGACACCCATGCCACTTTGGGGTGGGAATCCAGGAACGTCGCCACCGCCACGGCGTTCTCCACATGGCGGGGCATCCGCAGATGCAGCGTCTCAATTCCGGTGATCGTGTAAAACGCGTTCTGCGGCGACAGCGACGGGCCGAAATCCCGGAGTGCCACCGCCCGCGCTTTCATGGTGAAGGCGAAATCGCCGAAGGTCTCGTAAAATGTCAGGCCATGATAGGCCGGGTCCGGCTCGGTCATGGTCGGAAAACGGCTGTTCTGCGCCCAATCGAAGCGTCCGGATTCGACGATGGCGCCGCCCATGGAATTGCCGTGGCCGGCAAGGAACTTGGTCGTCGAATGAATGACGATGTCGGCGCCCCAATCCATGGGGCGGCACAGATACGGTGTCGCAAGTGTGTTGTCGACGATCAGGGGGATACCGGCTTCATGAGCAATGGCGGCGATGGCTTCCACGTCGAGCACGACGCCACCCGGATTGGCCAGCGCCTCGATGAAAATGGCCTTCGTGCGCGGCGTTAGTGCGCCGCGGAAGTTCTCGGGAGTCGTGCCATCGACGAAATCGCAGTGCCAGCCCAGACGCTTGAAGCTGACCCCGAACTGGGTCACCGAGCCGCCGTAGAGATTGCGTGACGCCAGAAAGTGGTCACCCGGTTCCAGCAGCGTGAAGAACGCGAGAAACTGCGCCGCGTGGCCGGACGACGCGCAGACGGCGGCGCGGCCATCCTCAAGGCTGGCGATGCGCTCTTCCAACACGGAAACGGTGGGATTGGTCAGCCTGGAATAGATGAAGCCGAACGTCTGCAGGTTGAACAGGTCGGCGGCATGGTCGACGTCATCGAAGACATAGGACGTGGTCTGGTAGATCGGTGTCGCCCGCGCGCCCGTCACCGGGTCGGGTCGTGCACCGGCGTGCACCGCTCTCGTTTCGAAGCCGAAATCCAGCGGTCCTTCCGGCTTCTTGTCATCGCTCATGGTCGCATCCTCGGCCGTTTCGCGGAGATGATCCGGGAATTGACCCCGCACCAGCCCAGTTCGCCGAACAGGCGACCGTATTCAATCTTCGGGCAGCGATCCATGACGACGCGCAAGCCTGCCGCTTCGCCGCGCTCGGCGGCTGCGTCATCACGCACCCCAAGCTGCATCCAGACCACATCGACGCCCTTGGCGTCCTTGATCTCGATCACCCGGTCCATGAGCGCGGCGGCGGCGTTCGAGGCGCGAAACACATCGACCATTTCGAAAGGGTCGGGAATGTCGGCGAGGTCGGCATAAACGGTTTCGCCAAGGATCTGCTTTCCCGCCTGACCGGGATTCACCGGAATGACGCGGTATCCCTTTCCCTGAAGATACTTCATGGCGAAGTTGGACGGTCGCACCCAATTGGCGCTGGCGCCGACCATGGCGATGGTGCGCACGCGGTTGAGGATATCGCGAATATCCGCGTCGGCGTAGACCAGCGGGTCTTGCGGGGATGAAACCGGCGCCGCGCCGCTCACTCGCCCGTCCACTCGGGCATGTCTCGCTTATCGAGAAACGCCTCGATGCCGGCGCGGGCATCCATGTCCTGCATGTTGTCGGTGATGACGGCGGACGCGTCGGCGTAGGCGGCGGACAGGCCTTTTTCCAGTTGGCGGTAGAACAGTTCCTTGCCGCGACGTACGGCGATCGGCGACTTATCGACGATGCGCTGGCAGATATCATCGACTGCGGAATCGAGTTCGGCCAAGGGCACTGCCCGGTTGATGAGGCCGAGGCGCTCCGCCTCGTGAGCGTCGACGAGATCGCCTGTCATCAGCATTTCGAATGCCTTCTTGCGCGGCATGTTACGGGTCACGGCGACCATCGGCGTGGCGCAGAACAGGCCCAGTTTGACGCCCGACGTGGCGAACATGGCCGTATCGGCGGCGATGGCCATGTCACACTGAGCCACTAACTGACACCCGGCGGCTACCGCGATACCTTGTACCCGTGCGATCACCGGCTGCGGAATGCGGGAGATGGTCTGCATCATGCGGCTGCATTGATCGAAAAGGGCGCCAATTGGTCCTTTGTCCGGGGCCGCGTGCATCTCATTCAGGTCATGGCCGACCGAAAACACATTCCCCGCGGCCGCGATGACGACGACCCGCACATTGGCGTCTTCGGCGATGTCGTCGAGGGTTGTCTGCAGTGCGGCAAGTAGGGAAGTGGAGAGCGTATTGTAGGCGGCGGCACGGTTGAGCGTCAGCGTCGCCACGCCATTTCTGTCGTTGCGCAGCAGCACGTCGGCGCTGGTCGCGACAGGGCCGGGCGAGGGGACAGCGGTGTCGGGCATGGCATCAATTCCTGCGCGGAAATTCGGGCCGTTGTTGCGTCGTCTCACTGTGCCGTGTCGGCCGTCGCGCGGTCAAGACAGGCAACAGACCGCAGGCGTTGACGTTGACGTAAACGTAAAATACCGTGCCACGATCAGTAACGCAAAGTGGAATCGCGTGATCATGAACGGTACCGGCGAGGCGCGCCAATCGAAAATTCAGGTGGAACCGCCGGTTAGCCGCATTACCATCAACCAGTTCAATGATCTTTTGCGCCATGAAATCCCCTGGGCCGATGGCATGATGTGGGCTGACGCGGTTGGTGCTGGCGCGGCATCCATGCGGCTCGCCTACAAACCCAATATGCTGCGCCCTGGTGGCACCATCGCCGGTCCCTTCATGATGGCGCTGGCGGACGCGTGTATGTACGCCGTGGTGCTGAGCGCTATCGGTATCGTCAAGATGGCGGTGACGACCAGTTTCAACGTCAATTTCCTGCATCGACCGCAGCCTGGCGACATGATCGCCGATGGCCGCCTGATGAAACTCGGCAAGCGTCTGGCGGTGGTCGAGGTGACGATCCATTCGGACGGCTTCG
This sequence comes from Rhodospirillales bacterium, assembly GCA_038117225.1. Lineage (GTDB taxonomy): Bacteria > Pseudomonadota > Alphaproteobacteria > Rhodospirillales > Casp-alpha2 > JAYOFM01. Next base: position 55,378 of record JAYOFM010000004.1, on the reverse strand, counting down.
ATGACGCGGTCGCTCACGCCACGGGAACCTACTCCTTGCCGCCGGAATGGCAGGTGACTTCTGGCGAGGTATTATAATACCGCATCTGTAAAGCTAGGAATTTAAACGACTATTATTGTTGACAGCGGTCAGGGTTGGCGGCTATCTACCCCCGCGCTCGGCATCCGCCCTAGCATCTATTTGGCGTCGCCGACGAAAACTATTCCATTTCGCCGAACGATATCGAGGCTCCGTTGATGAAAACCTATTCCGCCAAACCAAGCGACGTCGATCGCAAGTGGTATCTGGTCGATGCAGAGGACCTGGTACTCGGCCGCATGGCCTCCGTGATCGCCCTGCGTCTGCGTGGCAAACACAAGCCGATGTTCACGCCGAATATCGATTGCGGCGATAATGTCATCGTCATTAATGCCGAGAAAGTACACCTGAGCGGAAACAAGCTCGCCGATAAGGTCTACTACCGTCACACTGGCTTTCCGGGCGGCATCAAGGGCGTTACCGCCGGCGATGTCCTTGGTGGCAAGCACCCGGAACGGGTCGTCATTAAGGCCGTCGAACGGATGATCAGCCGCAATCCAATGGGCCGCCAGCAGATGCGCAAACTGCATGTTTATGCTGGTGCTGACCATCCCCACGCGGGGCAGCAGCCGGAAGTGCTGGATGTTGCCGCGATGAATTCCAAGAATAAGAGGAGCGTCTGATCCCATGGCCGAGGAAACCAAGACCCTCGAGGACCTCAAGGAGCTGATTGACCCGGCAGCCGCCGAAGCCGCGGCCGTCGCCGCCGGCATACCGGCCGAGGTTGAAACCGTCAGCGCCACGCCGACCGAACCGCAGATCGATGCCCACGGCCGTTCCTACGCCACCGGCAAGCGCAAGGATGCGGTCGCCCGTGTCTGGATCAAGCCGGGGCCGGGGACCATTACCGTCAATGGCCGTGATCAGGAACGCTATTTCGCGCGTCCGGTGTTGCGCATGATGATCAACCAGCCGTTTGATGTGACCGAGCGGACCGGACAGTACGACGTCATCTGCACCGTCAAGGGCGGTGGCCTTTCCGGACAGGCCGGTGCCGTGCGCCACGGCATCTCGAAGGCATTGACCCTGTATGAGCCGGGCCTCCGGCCGCCGCTGAAGAAGGTCGGCTTCCTGACCCGCGACAGCCGCGTCGTCGAGCGCAAAAAATATGGCAAGCTCAAGGCCCGCAGTAGCTTCCAGTTCTCGAAACGCTGATCCGTTTCAGACACGATTTCTATTTCGAGGAAGGCCCGCCATTGGCGGGCCTTTTTCATAGGCGTGTTGTTCGATGTACGTGGCCTGTAACGTGAGGCTGCGGTGGATGATGGGGCGACAGTGAGCCACGCCCTGACCTTCGGGCACTTCGATGATGACCTGTTGAAGGGCGGCTAATGTGAGGCACGGATTTGTAGGGAGTTTTTCCTCTCGATGATTAAAAAATAGGCAAGTGGGCAATCATTCAGCAGATAAGGATGAGAGATGGCCTAATTCTTCGCGCGCAATCATTTGATTTCATGAGGTTTATTCGCTTTCTGACCGCGCCGAAAAATGGCACGCGGTCTGCAATGAAAGGCGCGACCGCCGCGCGACAGGGCGGCTTTCGCGCGTGCCCGGAGGAATAGCGATGAAGAAGATCGAGGCCATTATCAAGCCGTTCAAACTCGACGAGGTAAAAGAGGCGCTGCACGAGGTCGGCTTGCAGGGCATCACGGTTATCGAGGCGAAAGGTTTTGGGCGCCAGAAGGGGCATACCGAGCTCTATCGTGGCGCCGAGTACGTCGTCGACTTTCTGCCCAAGGTGAAGATCGAAGTGGTGATCGAGGACGCGATGCTGGAACGGGCCGTCGAGGCCATTCAGCAGGCGGCCCACACCGGGCGCATTGGCGACGGCAAGATATTCATCATCCCCGTCGACGACGCCATCCGGGTTCGCACTGGTGAACGCGGCGCGGAGGCAATCTAGCTGCGGGGCTGCCACCGCCCCCTGAATCATGACAGTTCGTATTTCCCGCCCCATATACCCGGGAGCCGGAATGACCATTAGACAGACATTCAAGCCATACGGATAACCAGGAAGGAACCTAACCATGTCGTTGAATTGCAAGACCCCGGCGGATGTACTCAAGCTCTTGAAGGATGACGACATCGATTTCGTCGACCTCCGTTTCACCGATCCGCGCGGCAAATGGCAGCACTTGACCATGACCTCGCCATTCGTCGATGAGGATTCGTTCACCGATGGCATCATGTTCGACGGCTCGTCCATCGCCGGCTGGAAGGCGATCAACGAATCCGACATGGCGCTGATCCCCGACGCCACGACGGCGGTGATGGATCCGTTCGCGGCGCAGCCGGCATTGATCCTGATCTGCGACATTTACGAGCCGACCACCGGTCAGCCTTATAACCGTGACCCCCGTTCGGTGGCGCGCAAGGCCGAGGCGTACCTCGGTTCGACCGGAATCGGCGATACCGCCTATTTCGGCCCCGAAGCCGAGTTCTTCGTCTTCGACGACGTTCGTTTCGACGTTCAGATGCAGCGAGCCTTCTACGAAATTTCGTCCGAGGAAGGGCCGTACGTGTCCGGCGCCATCATGGACGAGGGCAATCTGGCCCACCGGCCTGGGGTGAAGGGCGGTTACTTCCCCGTGCCGCCGGTCGACTCGGCGCATGACCTGCGGGCCGAAATGGTTACCGTGCTGAAGGAAATGGGTCTCAGCATGGACAAGCACCACCACGAGGTCGCGCCCAGTCAGCATGAACTCGGCATGGAATTCTCAACTCTGGTCGGTGCCGCCGACAACCTGCAGATCTACAAGTACGGCACCCACATGGTGTCACACACCTACGGCAAGACGGCGACGTTCATGCCGAAGCCAGTGGCGGGCGATAACGGGTCGGGCATGCACACCCACCAGTCCATCTGGAAGGACGGCAAGCCGCTGTTCGCCGGATCGGGCTATGCCGATCTTTCCGACATGGCGCTGCACTACATCGGCGGCATCATCGCCCACGCCAAGGCGCTGAACGCCTTTACCAATCCCGGTACCAACAGCTACAAGCGGCTGATCCCGGGCTTCGAGGCGCCGGTGCTGCTGGCCTATTCGGCGCGCAACCGCTCCGCGTCGTGCCGCATTCCATTCGCCTCGTCGCCCAAGGGCAAGCGGGTCGAGGTTCGCTTCCCGGATGCGTTGGCCAACCCCTACCTGGCGTTCGCGGCGATGATGATGGCCGGCCTCGACGGCATTCAGAACAAGATCCATCCGGGCGACGCCATGGACAAGGACCTCTATGACCTGCCGCCGGAAGAGCTGGCCGGCGTGCCGACAGTGTGCGGTTCGTTGCGCGAAGCGCTTGAATCACTCGATGCGGGCCGCGACTTCCTGAAGAAGGGCGACGTGTTCAGCGACGACCAGATTGACGCCTACATCGATCTGAAGTGGGAGGAAGTCTACAACTTCGAACACACCCCGCATCCGGTTGAGTTCATGATGTACTACTCGTCCTGATCTCTACGGGCTGATCCATTCTCCGATCAATGTGATGATTGCGCGGGCCGCCTCCACCGGGGGCGGCCCGTTGCGTATTTCCAATCGCGATGAAACAACGCCAAGGGCAGGCGACCAGATCAGCGCCGGGGCGGCAGCGTCACCTCCAGCGTGCGCTCGCCATAGCCGTGGACGCTGTCACGGGCCCGCAGGGTCACTTTGCGCACGCCGATCGGCACGACGACGCGGGCCAGCGAGCGGGTGAACGGCTGTTCATCCACGTGCGGATGATACAGCGTCCGCGTCGCCAGAATCTTGCCGGTTTCGTCCAGCACTTCCCAGGCGTCGGCGTAGTGGGTCCAGCCTTCGTCCTTGTGGGTGATGGTGACCGAGAACGAATAGGTGCCGCCCGGGTTGGCCGTCACCTGCGCGTCGAGGACCGACGGTGGTCCGGCCACGACGGCGCCCGAAGAAAGCATCGTCATCAGCATCGCCGCGAGAGTTATTTTTCGCATGATCGTCACCCATGTGTTCATGGAGCCGCCAAGCTTACGAAACCAGCCGCGAAGATCAACCCGGGTTCACGCTTCGTCGGGAACCGGACGCTTCGATCCGTCTTCGTTGAGGGCGACGAAAGTGAAGGTTCCTTCCGTCACCTTGGCCCGAACGCCTGCCTCTCGCCGCCGCAGCGCCCACGCCTCCACATGCATGGTGATCGAGGTGCGGCCTATCTTTTCGACTTCCGTGTAACAGCACACCACGTCGCCGACGTGGATCGGTTTGTGAAAGCTGAATCCGGTCACGGCGACCGTCGCGACGCGGCCGCGCGCCCGCGCGCCGGCGGTGATGCCGGCGGCGATATCCATCTGCGCCATCACCCAGCCGCCGAAAATATCGCCCGACGGATTGGTGTCGGCCGGCATCGCCAGCGTGCGCAGCGACAATTCGCCGCGCGGCTCGCCAGCCCCGTTGCCAGCCGCGCCGCCAGTCTTGCCGGATGCCGTATCGGCCATGGAATCATCCTTTCAAAACACAATATCTTGTCATTTGGGCATCATCCGACCTACTGTATCGTGAAATATGATTCGGGCGGAGATCTTCTTACGCAATGGATACCATGACCGACCTGTTCGACGAAAGCGAGCCGGCGAGCGGCAGGACATCGCCAAGCGCCAAAGCAACGACGCGGCAGAAAAAAGCGGCGCCGAAGACCAAGGCCGGCGCCAGTAAAGCCGCGAAATCCGGCGACTATTCCGCCAAGGACATCGAAGTCCTCGAAGGCCTCGAGCCGGTGCGCCGTCGCCCCGGCATGTACATCGGCGGCACCGATGAGCGGGCGCTGCACCATCTGGCGGCCGAGATCATCGATAATTCCATGGACGAAGCGGTCGCCGGCCACGCCAGTCGAATCGAAATCGAACTGGCGGCCGATCAGACGGTGACCGTGCGCGACAACGGCCGCGGCATCCCGGTCGACGCGCACCCGAAATTCAAGGACCGCTCGGCGCTCGAGGTGATCCTGACGACACTGCACTCGGGCGGCAAGTTCGGCGGCGGTTCGTATGCGACGTCGGGCGGATTGCACGGCGTCGGGCTGTCGGTGGTCAACGCGTTGTCGGATCGGCTGACCGTCGAGGTGGCGCGCGACAAGGCGTTGTGGACGATGGCGTTCGAGCGCGGCGAACCGTTGAAGGGCAAGGCCGGCAAACTGACCGAGCACGGCGCCGTGCATAACCGTCGCGGCACGACGATTTCGTTTCACCCGGATCCCAAGATTTTCGGCGCGCGCGCCCAGTTCCGACCGCAAACCTTGTTCCGCATGGCGCGTTCCAAGGCCTACCTGTTTCGCGGGGTCGAAATCCGCTGGTCGTGTGACCCGAAGCTGCTCGTCGCCAGCGACGACACGCCAGAAACCGCGACCCTGCACTTCCCCGGCGGCCTCGCCGATTTCCTCAACGAAACCCTGGCCACGCGCAAGACCATGACGGCGACACCGTTCGCCGGCGAGGCGCGTTTCAATGGCTCCGACGACGCCGGCAAGGCCGAATGGGCCGTCGCCTGGCCGGTCGACGAGGAAGAGTTCTTCAACTCCTACTGCAACACCATCCCGACGCCGCAGGGCGGGACCCACGAAGCGGGGTTGCGGCTGGCGCTGACGCGCGGCCTGCGGGCGTATGGCGAACTGATCAACGAAAAACGCGCCGCCAAGATCACCGCCGACGATGTTCTCGGCGGTGCCTCGATCATGCTGTCGGTGTTCATTCCGGAGCCGCAGTTTCAGGGCCAGACCAAGGATAAGCTGTCGAACGTCGACGCCCAGCGGCTGGTCGAAACCAGCGTACGCGACCACTTCGATCACTGGCTGACGGCGGCGCCGGACAGCGCCAAGGTGTTGCTCGAGCATATCTGCGAGCGCGCCGAGCAACGGCTCAAGAAGCGCCAGGACAAGCAGACCAAGCGTCAGTCGGCGACGCGTCGGCTGCGGCTGCCCGGCAAGCTGTCCGACTGCTCGCGCACGACGAAGGAGGGCACCGAGCTGTTCATCGTCGAGGGCGACTCGGCCGGCGGCTCGGCCAAGCAGGCGCGCGACCGGGCGACCCAGGCGGTGCTGCCGTTGCGCGGCAAGATTCTCAACGTGGCCAGCGCGACGCAGGAAAAACTGCGTGGCAACCAGGAACTGTCGGACCTGTTCGAGGCCTTGGGCTGCGGCCGCGGCGATGCCTTCCTGGAAGACGACCTGCGTTACGACAAGATCGTCATCATGACCGACGCCGACGTCGACGGCGCGCACATCGCGTCGCTGCTGATGACGTTCTTTTTCCGCGAGATACCGGCGCTGGTGGAAACCGGCCATCTCTATCTCGCCCTGCCGCCGCTGTACCGGTTGAGCCGCGGCGGCACGACGGTCTATGCCCGCGACGACGCGCATAAGGACGAACTGATGGAGAGCGCTTTCTCCGGCGCCGGCAAGGTCGAGGTCAGCCGCTTCAAGGGGCTCGGCGAAATGCCGCCGGCGCAGCTGCGTGAAACCACCATGGACCCCAAGAACCGGGTGCTGCTGCGCGTCACCGTGCCCGGCAGCCACACCGACGACGAACGCCTGGAAGCCAAGGAAACGGCGCGGCTGGTGGAAAGCCTGATGGGCAAGAAGCCGGAACTGCGTTTCAAGTACATTCAGGAACACGCCCAGTTCGTCGAGGCTATCGACGTATAGGTTTCCCCTCAGGCGCCGGCCCCGCTGGCCGCCGGTAAACGCGCCGCGGTTAGAGCAGCACCGAATCCGTCAGCCCGGTCGCCTCATCGACGCCCAGCATCAAATTAAGGTTCTGCACCGCCAGCCCCGACGCGCCCTTGCCGAGATTGTCGATCAGCGCGGCGATCACCACATGGCCGCGCGCCGCGTTGGCGAAGACATGCAGGCGCAGTTCATTGCTGCCGTTGAGCGCTTCCGGGTTCAGCTCGCTCAACGCCGCCGCGTCATCCATGCCGGCGACGGTCAGGAAACGGCAGCCGGCATAGTGATCGGCCAGCGCCGCATGAATATCGCCCGGCGTCGGCGAGCCGGGCAGCGCGCCGAGCACCAGCGGCAGTTGCGTGATCATGCCCTGGCGATAACGGCCGACGCTGGGCATGAACAGCGGCGGCAGGTCGAGCCCGCTCCAGCGCTGGATTTCCGGCACGTGTTTGTGGCCGAGGCCGAGGCCGTAGACGAAGTACGCGGTGTTCGCGTGCTCGGCGTCGGCGCCGTCCTCGAACTTGCCGATCAGGCCCTTGCCGCCGCCGGAATAGCCGGACACCGCGTTCAGCGTGACCGGATGGTCGGCCGGCAGGATGCCGGCGACAATCAGCGGATGCAGCATGGCGACCGAGGAAATGGCATAGCACCCGGGATTGGACACCCGCGCCGCGGCGGCAATGCGCGCCGGCTGCTCGGTCTCCCATTCGGGCATGCCGTAGACCCAGTCGTCGGCGACCCGGTGCGCCGTCGAGGCATCGATCAGCCGCGCCGCGCCATCGCCCAGTTCCGCCGCCATGGCCGCCGCCTCGCGCGCCGCGTCATCGGGCAGGCACAGGATGGCGATATCCGCCTTGGCCAGCATGTTGCGACGGGCATCCAAGTCCTTGCGCCGTTCGTCGGGCAGCCGGATCAGTTGCAGATCGCCACGGCCTTCGAGCCGCCGCCGAATCTGCAAACCGGTGGTTCCCACATCGCCGTCGATGAATACCTTGGCCGCCATGGCCGCTACTCCTGTCATCGGACCGCAAATCGGCCGCTCAATCGGGCGCTCCGTTTAACCGTTAAAAGCCCGCTTGCAAACGCAAATCACCACGTTCCGAGCCGTTTCGAGGACGTTTTCGGCCGCTTGAAACAGACTAACCCGTTGATATTCAATAATTCATGCCGTTTCTGGTCGGAAAATGTGGACATGTGTAGTCATTTTGCCGCGTTCCCCGGCCACGTCACGTCGGCCGGCGCGCCATCAGCCGCGTCATCGCGAACGCCGTCGTGCATCGTCACCCGGCGCCGGTCGACGAGGTGGCCGGCGAGCCGGCTCTGGACTTCCACCGCCCGCGTCGCCGCGTGGAAATGATGGTTTTCCAGCGCCTTGCGATAGACGCTTTCTAGCTTCGCCATCAGCACCATGGCGTCGAGGCAACTGTCCTCGGCGATGGCGTGGCGCAGATCGCGCACCCGGCGACGCACCTCGGGCCGCCGCAGCAACCGGTGCGCCTGCCGGCGCGCCCCGGTCTCCGCATACCCGGCCTCCCGCGCCGCCCGCGCGCCGTTGCTGGTGGCGACAAAGGCGCGACAGAACCGCTCATGCCGCTCCGTCAGCCCGCCCGCGTGATCGTCCCTGACCTCGTTCTCATCCTCGTCGCCACGGTCTTCCTCCATCGACACCGGCGGCAAATCCGTCGCCAGGCCCGGCAACGGCGCCCGGTCTGACACTGGCATGGCGAACGCGTCGGCGCGGCGTGATAATTCACTCATCATAACGCCTCCTATAACGAAAGGAACAAATATAGAACATATTCAAGAAGAGTCAACCGAAATCCGCAAGGCCAGCGGGAATAGTTGTCCATGAGATATCAAAAACGCGCACGGCCTCGCGCCCCGGTATCGCGCCGCTCAGGCGGCAGCGGGTCAAATATCGTCGGGCCAGCCGGATTCCTTTACCCATGAGTCGTCGCGCATCCTCGGTTCGGCGACGTCGAGACGATCGGACGCGACCGGTGCGACGATGTCGAGGATTTCGCGCGAAATATGTGGACGCAGGCGCTCCGGGACGTCCTGGAGTGTCAAATGTTGCCGCAGAAGTTGATTGGAGAAGAAGTCGATCAAGATTTCCTTGATATCGTCGGTCGACATCGGGCGCGGATGCTCCCGCATCCAACGATGCAACTCACAGGCATCACGGATCGCGGAGACAAACTCTTCGAACGAACATCCCTTGCGCAGATAGAAATGCTCGTCATCGGCGACGCGATGCAGGCGCGCCACGTCGGGGCGCGACGACAGGATCACGCGCGCGGCCTCGGGTGCTTCCTGGCGCACCCGATCCATCAATGTCTCGCCGTCCATGATCCGGTTATCGAGATTGGAGACGATGACGCTGAAGTTACCTTCCCGCAATCGCGCCAAGGCCTCCTCGCCACCATGGGCGAAGGCCATGTCCCACTCGCCCGCCATGCCTTGAAGGTTTTCGCGCAACGCATTCAATACGGCGTCGTCGTCGTCCGTGAATAATATGCGATCCCGTTTCGTCATTGAATTGCTTCGGTAATCAAGACGTTACCCCTTACATCCAGTCATAGCGCGAATGGCGTCGGCGACGAAGGCGCGAATGTTCAACGAAGATCGCATGGGCCAATATCGCATCCCTTAATCCCCATGAACCAGCTAGGCGCTCGATTTCCTCATGAAGGCGTCCAAGGATGGTGGTTGGATCGTAACGTTTAACGCATCCATGACCGGCTGTCAGCCCGCGATCCACGCCGCACGGGGCGAGCGGGTCGGGGCCATGGTGGCCCCGGTCGGCGGCTCAATGCACCATCAGAACCGGCAGTTCGACGCTTTCAATGAGGTCGCGGGTTACGCCGCCAAGGACGAATTCGCGCAGTCGGCTGTGGCTGTAGGCGCCAATCACCAACAGATCGGCGTTGAGCTTCCGCGCTTCGGCCACCAGAACCGCCGCGACGTCGTCCGTGGCGGTGACCGTCGACCCCGATGCCTGGATCCCGTTGATTTCCAATGTTCTCACCAGATCGGTGGGGCTGGGCGCGTCGTCATCCACGCGCGCGGTGACCACGAAGACCGCCTCGGCCGCCTGTAGCAGCGGCATGGCCACCGCGACGGCGCGCGCGGCCTCTTGCGATCCGTTCCACGCCACCACGATCCGCCGGCCGATTCCCTGTGGAGCGACGGCCGGCGCCACCAGGACCGGCCGGCCGGATTCAAACAGCGCCGCGTGCATGATCATTTCCCGGTCGACGCGTTCGTCGCTTGGAGTCGGCGCGAGAATACACATATCGGCCAGGCGGACCGGTCCGATGAGCGTGTCGTGAAGAGGGCCGACGATCTCTCGAAAATTCGCCGACGTGACCGTGTCGGCGATGCCCTCGCCGACAGTGATTTGCTCTCTCGTACTCCAAGTCTCGAACGTGGTCCGAGCGGTTTCGAGGCATTCCCTCGCGACCTCTTGCGCGGCCTCCAGAAAACCGTTGACGGCCGCGGTACTCGCGGCCTCCCCCATATGGGGAATGGCGTCGATGGGATTGCGTCGAAACAAGCGGGCATCGATATGACCGCCGCCCTTCCGGGCGACCGCCGCGGCGGCGCTGAGCGCGGCATCATCCAGGTTGTCACCGAGCATCGGAACCAATAGCCGTTTCATGATGCCTCCTGGGTTTGCGATTGATGGGGCAACGACTCAGCCTAGACGGCCCCTCCACCCAGGTCATTGATCTCCCTCAGGTCCGTGCCCGCCGCTCTATGGGAGGGGAGGGCCGTTCTAGGCCGGCGCCGCTGCGTAGTCCTCCTCGCTGACCGGTTCCAGCCATTCGGTGGCGGCGCCGGTGTCGTCGGATTCCGACAGCGCCAGGTGACACATCATCTGGTCCGGCGCGGCGCCGTGCCAGTGGCGAGTCTGGGGCGGAATGACGACGCTGTCGCCGGGGCGGATTTCGGCCACCGGGTGACCGTCCAGTTGGTAGCGGCCGACGCCGGACAGCACGTACAGCACCTGGCCGACCGCGTGGGCGTGCCAGTTGGTGCGCCCGCCCGGCGTGAAGGTGACCCGGGTGACGCGCATGCGCGACGGATCTTCCGGCACGAAGACCTGATCCTGCAACACCTGGCCGACGAATTTGTCGGCCGGGGCGATCTTGGTGACTCCTTCGTTGGCCCTGACGATTCTTGGTTTCATGGTTCTACTCCTGATGAAAATGGTCGTCGATGAGGGTAGGCGCCTTCAAATGTCCTTAGAAACCCGCGGCGAGTCCGTGGTCACCGCCATGAGTGACAATTTGGCCAATTTGTACCGTGAGGTCGCGATCGGCATCAATGCGCCGTATCCTGGCATCCTGGACGGCTGGCGCCGATCATGACGTCAATTCATGGCCTGTATGACGAATGTTCCAGTAATCTTGCCCGGCCGGCCGTGGCATGCGCATGCTTGAGGCGGTACGATAGGCCATCGCGGGGTCGATACCATAATAACCGTGTGGACAAAGCCTAAGGAACGAAACAGAAAAAGAGAATCTCATGCCGCTCAAGGACATTATGTTGCATGCCGATAACAGCACCAACGGTGCCGTTCGGCAGGATTACGCCATCCGCTTGGCATCCACCCACGACGCCCACCTGACGGGACTTTATGTCGGTTCGAAAAATACCGGACCGGCGCCGGCGACGAGGGCGCCGGCGAACTACGCCGTACCAGATTTTGGCGGCCGTTCGTTGCAGGATTTCGACAGAAAAGCGCACGATCTAGAGAACGCCCACCAGGAGCACGCGCGTTTTGCCGCCGAGGCGGCGCGTGATCGATTCCTCGAAGCGGCGAACGAGGCGGGCATCAAGCACAATTGGACCAGCGACACGGGCGCGCTGATGGACGTGTTGACCCACGAAGCGAGGTTTTCGGATGTCGCGATCGTCGGTCAGCCGGGCCCCGACAGCGCGCGCCGGTTCGGCGAGACGGTGACCGACCATTTGATTCTTTCCGTCGGCCATCCGGTTCTCGTGGTGCCGACCGCCGCCAAGGACCTCGGGGTCGGCCGGCGGGTGATGATCGCCTGGGACCGCAGTCCTCTGGCGACTCGCGCCATTCACAATTCCCGACCCTTCACGCGCAACGCCGACAGCGTGCACATCCTGGCCATCAATCTGAAACCCGATCAGCACGGCGGCGAACCGGGTTCCGGCATCACGGAGCATCTGGCACGCCACGACATTCATGCCGACGTGGTGCGGATCGACGATACCTCCCATGCGTTGGCCGATGTCATCATCGGTGAGGCACGTAAACTGGAGGTCGATCTGATTATCATGGGGGCCTATGGGCAATCGCGACTACGCGAACGCATCCTCGGCGGCACGACCTACGAGATGCTCAATGGGTCGCCGATCCCGATGCTGCTGAATCACTGATTTCGGCTTTGGGCCGGCTGTCAGTTCGCCGGTTTGATGCCGTTGGCCATGTTGAAGGCGCGAAGATGCCCGCGCATGATCGACGCAATGGTCGGCTGTGGCGTCGGATTGGCTTGGGCGGCGGATGGTAGCGTCCGCATGCCCGCTGACACCGGAACCATCACCCCATCGGGGCGGTGCCCGCGTCGGCCAGCAATGTCGACGTATTGGGACGGCACACGGGTTTATCGTTGAAGCCGCGCAGCATGGCGCAGTCCTCGCCGGTCAATCCGGATATCAAGTGATCCGCCGTGCCCTTGCCGGTGGCGGCGTAGCTGAAGCCGTCGACGGCGATTGTGCCCGCCGTAACGGCGACGGGAACGCCGGCGCAGGCGGACAAGCCCCATACTGCAAGGGTGACGACGATGGACCGGTAGACCGGCCGAATGATGTGCTTGCTCACGTGTTCTGGCTCCGATCACACAATGCGAATGCAGCATATCTTGCGGTCACGCCGCGCGCCATGACGCACCTTAGGGAAACAAGCGAACCCTAAAAACCGGTGATGGAGCGGTCGGCTCGGTCGAACACGTCGGCATGTTGGTCCATGATGCCGACATTCTGCACGGCGCGCCAAGCATTGGAACGATTGCCGCCATATCGGCTGTCGGTCCGGTGAACTGACCGGGCGCGGCCGAGCAAGGGATCCCCAGCGTCGTGAAGCGCGGCCACATCGTCGGGGCCCGCGTCGCAGACCGGGCGGTCAGCCAAGGCCCGGTGCAGTGCGCAGTCGTCGCCGGTCAGGCCCGAGACCAGATGATCGGTGGTGCTTTTGCCAGTGGTGACATAGCTGAGGCCATTGGCGGCCATGTGGCCGGCGGAGAAAGCGACGGGAACGATCCCGCACCCGGAAAGCAGCGCCGCCGCGAGGCAGGGCAGGGTAAGTTTTACGGTGCGGACGTTCAAGGCAATCACTCCGGTCTGGGCTAGGGGAGGCGCCTCGTAGCACTGTCATGTTGCAGTGCAATACGTAGTATCCGCATAAAATAGCATGCGTCGAGACCCGTTGCCGTCAGCCGACCCGCCGGCAGGCGGCGTCGAGGGCCTTGGCGGTGGCTTCGATGTCGGCGTCGGTGTGGGCGGCGGAGACGAAGCGGCGCACGTTTGGCAACACGTAAATGCCTTCCTTGATCAAGGCTTCGTCGAGCGCCTTGGTGCGGGCGGTGTCGACGTCGAGCATGTCGGCATAGGTGCGCGGCGCCTGTCCGAGGAACAGGATCTGCCAGAACGAGCCGCCACCGCAACACACGGCGGGCAGGCCGCGGCGATCGAGGACCGCCTGCAATTCCTTGCGCAGGCTGTCGCCCTTGGCGTCGAGGGCGGCGTAGGTGCCGGGCTTCTTGAGTTCCGCGAGCGTCGCCTGGCCGATCACGGAGGCCAGCGGATTGCCATGCAGGGTGCCGTTGACCTGGGCGTAGGTCGGTTCCGCCTTGTTGGCCGGATTGGCCAGATCGATGATATCGGCGCGGCCCGCGACGGCGCCCAGATGCGCGCCGCCGCCGACCACCTTGCCGTAGGCCGCGAGGTCGGGGATGACGCCGAATTTTTCCTGCGCGCCGCCGTAGGCGAGGCGGAACCCGGTGACCACTTCGTCGAACGCCAGCAGCACGCCGTTGTCGTCGCAAATCTTGCGCAGGCCCTCCAGAAACCCGGGCGCCGGCCAGATGATCCGCTGCACCGGCTCGACGATGACGCACGCCAGATCATCGCGGTTTTCCTCGACCAGCTTGCGCACCACCTCCAGGTCGTTATACGGCGCGATCAGCACCGTCGACGGCAGCACGTCGGGGATGCCGCCGGTTTCCGGCCGGCCCGACGGGTAATTCGACAGCGCCTTCGGTGAGATGGCAATCTGCGAATAGTCGTGGTTGCCGTGGTAGCCGCCTTCGAACTTGAGGACCTTGTTCCGCCCCGTGAAGGCGCGCGCCATGCGCATGACATAGAACGTCGCCTCGCCGCCGGTGGTCGAGAAGACGACCCGTTCGGCGCACGGGATGGCGTCGGCCAGTTCCCGCGCCAGTTCGATGCAGGCGTTATTGAGGGTGCCGAAGAAATGAAAGCCGTCGGCCATCCGCGCCTGCGCCGCCGCGACCACGGCCGGGTTGGCATTGCCGAGGATCATGGCGCCGGCGCCGCAGACGTAATCGATGTAGGTATTGCCGTCCATGTCCTCGAGCTTCGATCCCTCGCCGCGCTTGACGATGAAGCGCACGTCGTCGGCCAGCTTGTAGGCGCCGAGGCCCGCGCCCGGCAGGGTGTCTTCGGCGGAGGCGTAGTAGTCGGCTTGGCTTCGCATTTCGGTCATCGTCGCTCTCCTGAAGGGGGCTTGAAGTCTAACACGGTTAGGCGTCACCGAGACAGGCGCGGATGCGCTTGGCGGCTTCGCGGATGTTTTCGGCCGAGTTGGCGTAGGAAATGCGGATATAGCCTTCACCCATGCTGCCGAAGCTGGTGCCGGACAGGGTGGCGACGCCGGCGTCGTTCAACAGCTTGTCCTGAAGTTGGGTGGCGCCGAGACCGGTGCCTTCAATATTGGGGAAGGTGTAGAACGCGCCGCCCGGCTCGGCACAGCGAAAACCGGGAATCTGATTGAGTTCCGTGAGGATGACGCGGCGCCGTTCGGCGAACGCCGTCATCATGGCGTCGACCGCGTCCTGCGGGCCTTCCAGCGCGGCGACGCCGGCCCATTGGGTCGGCGCGTTGACGCAACTGTGGCTGTTGATGCACAGCCGCGTCGCCGCATCGACCAGGGCTTCCGGCCACACCGCGTAGCCGAGCCGCCAGCCGGTCATGGCGTAGGTCTTCGACCAGCCGTCGAGCAGGATGACCCGGTCCCGCAGGTGCGGGTAGGCAAGCAGGCTGGCGTGTTCGCGGCCATCATAGAGCATGCGGCTGTAGATCTCGTCGGACAGGATGGCGACATGGGGGTGGCGCTCCAGACCCTCGGCGAGGGCGTCCATTTCCTGCTTCGGCACGGCGCCGCCGGTCGGATTGGCCGGGCTGTTGAGGATCAGCAATCGCGTCGCCGGCGTGATCAGGCCGAGCACCTCCTCGGCCGAAAACGAAAAGTCATTGGCTTCGTGCAACGGCATCGGGACCGGTTTGGCGCCGGAAAACCCGATCATGCTTTCATAGATGGGGAAGCCCGGATTGGGGTAGATGATCTCCGCCCTCGGTTCGCCGAACATCAGAATGGCGAAGAACATGGTGACCTTGCCACCGGGAACGATGATGACGTGATCGGGATCGACCTCGACGCCGCGGTGGCGGGCGATGTCGGCGGCGACCGCTCGGCGCAGCTCCGGGACGCCGTTCGCCGGGGTATAGCCGTGGTGGCCATCACGCAGCGCCTTGACGGCGGCCTCGACGATGTGGTCCGGCGTCTGGAAATCCGGCTGGCCGATGCCGAGATTGATGATGTCCCTGCCCTGGGCGGCGAGGGCGGTGGCGCGGGCGAGCACCGAGAAGGCTGATTCCGTGCCGAGCCTGTCGATGGCGGCTGCTGTGTGCGGCATTCCGTGCGTTTCCTTGAAACTGATCGGGCCTTGCGCGGCCGATGTGTTCATAGCAAAGCTTACGAAGCAAGACGAGCGGCGTAACACGAGGAAAAATCATGATCGGAGCCGAAAGCCTGGTACGGACCTTGATCGCCGGCGGCATCGAGGTGTGTTTCGCCAACCCGGGAACCTCGGAAATGCATTTCGTCGCCGCGCTCGATCGCCATCCGGAATTGCGCTGCGTGCTGGGGCTGCAGGAAAACGTCGTCACCGGCGCCGCCGATGGCTATGCCCGCATTACCGGCAAGCCGGCGGTGACCCTGCTGCACCTGGGGTCGGGCCTGGCCAACGGTCTCGCCAATATCCACAACGCGCGCCGCGCCAACACGCCGATGGTCAACGTGGTCGGCGAGCACGCCAGCTATCATATCAAGTACGACGCGCCGCTGACATCGGACATCGCCGGTATCGCGCGGCCGGTGTCCGATTGGGTCGGCACCGCGACCGGGCCGAAAACCGTCGCCGCCGATACCGCGACGGCCATCCGCATGGCCACCACTTATCCGGGGCGCATCGCCACGCTGATCCTGCCCGGCGACGCCGCCTGGGACGAAGGCGCCGCCGCCGACGCGGTCATCAAGGCGCCGCCAGCGCCACCGGTGCCGTCGAGGGATACCATCGACGCCGCGGCGCGGGTGCTGCGCGACAGTCCCAAGGCGGCGCTGCTGCTGACCGGCGCGGCGCTGAGCGAGCAAGGGCTTGACCTCGCCGGCCGCATCGCCGCCAAGACCGGGGCGGCGTTGCTGATGCCGACGTCGAACCGCCGCATCGCCCGTGGCGCGGGACGCGTGCCGGTAAACCGCGTGCCCTATGTGGTCGATCAGGCGCGCGCCATACTGGCCGATTTCCGTGACATGGTGCTGGTCGGCGCCAAGGAGCCGGTCGGCTTCTTCGCCTACCCGGGCAAGCCGGGCCGCCTGCTGCCGGACACCTGCGACGTGACGACACTGACGGCGCCCGAGGAAGATGGCGTGGCGGCGCTCGCCGCCTTGGTCGACGCGCTGGACGCCGGCGGCGCGGCACCGGTGCTCGCCGCGCCACGGGATTTCCCGTTGACGACGTCTGTTCTCGATCCGGAAACCCTCGGTATTCTCATCGGCCGGGCGATTCCCGAAAACGCCATCATCGCCGATGAAAGCATTACCTCGGGCCGCAAGCTGCTGGAATATACCGAGGGATCGCCGCGGCACGACTGGTTGCAGAACACCGGCGGCGCCATCGGCACCGGCCTGCCGCTGGCCACCGGCGCGGCGGTGGCGGCGCCCGATCGCAAGGTGCTGGCGCTGCAATCCGACGGTTCGGCCATGTACACCCTGCAGGCGCTGTGGACGCAGGCCCGCGAGGGCCTGGATGTCACCACCGTGCTGTTCGCCAATCGGACATATAAAATTCTGCTCGGCGAGATGACCAATGTCGGCGTCGCCAACCCGGGACCGTCGGCCATGGATATGCTGACCCTCGATCGTCCGGACCTGGACTGGGTTCATCTTGCCGCCGGCATGGGCGTCGCGGCCGAACGGGTCGATGACGCGGCCGGCTTCGAGACCGCGTTGGCGCGCGGGATCGCCACGCCGGGTCCCTACCTGATCGAAGCCGTCATGCCGTAGCAACGGGCGACGCTGGCGGCCCCATTTGGCGGCGCTTGACGCTCCGAGAGCGGGCGTCTAATGATGCGCCCACATTGATCGCAGATCGATGGTGGCTGTAGCTCAGTTGGTTAGAGCGCCGGGTTGTGATCCCGGAGGTCGCGAGTTCAAATCTCGTCAGCCACCCCATTTTCCGCCCCGCCAGACAAACTAGCCGTTGATGAATCGCTTGGTCGCGAAGGCGCCGACGATGAACAGCGCCGCGGCGGCGCCGTAAGGGTCGCCGTAGGGCAGCAGCGCGAACGGGACGCACCAGAAATCCCACATGGCGACGAGAGCGGTCAGAATGAATTCGATCATGCTGGTCCTCCGTTCGGTAATCCCGCTGCCGTGGCGCCGGTCGAAGGAGATGGCGCCGTAGGCCGGTGATTTTGCGCCCCACCGTTTCCGATGGTTTGCCGTTTCGTGGAGACGCGGACCCGGTCATCCGTGACCGCGTTTTTCACATCACCTTGAAGACTACGACAATTGCCGTCGCGTGGAAGTGTCCCGCGTCACTCGCGCGCGGTCGGATTATAAACGTGGAAAAACTGCTCAAAGCTGCCTCGACTCACCACCCGGCGTTTTGATACTTTACGCGGAGGCGTGTCGGATTGTACCGACGGATCGGGACTTGGCGTGGAGAGGGCGATGCCCGCGGACACTTTCAAATCGGTGAAGGACCTGCTGGACGAAAAAGTGGGGGCCGAAGGGCGAGGCGACGACGACGACGATGCGGCGCCAGCGAAGCCGGCACCCGGAATCACCAAGCGTGAGAAGCAGTTCAACAGCGCGTTCCGCGCCGCCAGCGGGCCGCTTGCCAAGAACAACTGGCGTAGCGGCTGCTGATCATCGGGGCTTTTGAGTCCCGGTTTTCCTTTTTTAGAACGGCACCCACGAGTGCCGTGGACCATAGTGCAGATAGCCGATGTTGGCGCCCTGCCGTAATCCGACACCGGTGCGGATCGGCGCCAGCGTGATGCCGGAATCCGCTTGGTAGTTCACCCCCATGCCGGCGACGAAATAGAAAGACCCCTCGATCCCGGGAAAGCGCCGGTGCAAGGCCTCAACCGTGTCGACGCCGTAGATCAACACGAATACTTTAGACGCGTTGCCGCCGAAATCGAAACCGACCGATGGCCCCTGCCAGAAGATGGGGCGGGCGGCGGCGCCTTTCAGCGTGATCTCGCCCTTGCCGTAACGCAACCCGACGATGAAGGCGCCGGACATTTCCTCGCCGGCGATGTAGGCGGTCGGTCGGCCAAGATCGTCAAAGACCTTCTCGATCACCGTGGCGACGCCTTCCGCCGTGGCGCCGAATAATCCCGTCGCGGCGGCGATAATTTCGTTTTCGGTAAAGCCACCGGCTGACTGCTGTGCCGCCGCCGGCAGCGGGAGCGCGGACAGGAGGATCGCCATGATGATGGCGGCGGGGCGAGCCGGCGCGGCGATTACTCGCTGAAGTAATCGAGAAACCATTCCATCTCTTTCTGCTCCAACGGGAAATCGCTGTTGGCCGTTTCCTTGGTCATGCTCCTGGGCGGAATGTGCGCGATCCGACGTTGCACGGAGACGGCGAACGCCATGCTGAGTCCGGCTTTCCAAACCAGTGCTGTAACCGCCTTGCCGTTATCGCTATCGAGCATGCGCAAGGTCGTTTCCATGTCGAGCCGCGCCAGCAACGCCAAGCCGTAGCGAACAAAGTCCACTTCGCCTTCGTCGAGGGCATCGATCAGCGCGTCCTCGTTCAATTTTTTTTCTTTAAGCATCGCGATGGCGCGATCCTTCGGCGATTCCCCTTTCTTTTTCTTCTTCTTTTTCTTGCCGGTTGTATCCTTGCCGCTTTCGATGCGCAGACGCACGGTCATGCGCAGATCCTTGGCCACATCCTCGCCGACATTGTGAACGCTGATCAGGTCTTCCAGCAGCGCATTGGAGACGAAGGTGGCGATGCGGCGGATCGTCGACATGGACAGGCTGGCGCGATTGACCAGAGGCTTGTGCATCTCGGGCTTGTCCTCGGCGGAGATGGCAATGGCGTCGAGGGCCTTCTCGCTGATCGAGGCGGTGTCGTTGCGCAATAGCTCGGTCGTCGCCCCTGGCACTTCTTCCGCGACGACGGCATCCGAAACCCGTTCGGAAATGCCGCGCCGTCGCGCGATGGCTTCCAGGGCGCCGCCCTGTACGCCGCCGGCGATGATCTGCAGCAGTTCCTGCTCGCTCAGCAAGGGTGAATACTCCAGCACGGGCGTTGACACGGTCTGTTCCAGGTCGTGGGCGAGGCGTTTCACCACCAATTTGGGAACATTGGCGAGATACTTGATTTCCTCGGAGATGATGGCGCGCTCTCGGGGCAGCTCATCCTGCGCGAGGATTTCCAGAACCTGAAAGGCCATGGTCGTCAGTTTTTCGTTTTCGTCGTCCGTCAGCGAGGGGACGAGGCGGCCAATTTTCTGCGCCAGCTCGGTGCGCACCTGGTCGTCGACGTCACGAGCCAGCAATAGGTCCGCTTGCAGGGGCGTGCCGTCATTGGCGGCGGCGGCGCGGCGCACCTCGGCCGACTTATCGCTGGCGAAGAAGTACAGAATTTCCGGCGCCAAGTCCTCGAACCGGGCGAGCCAAGAGCGCTTCTTCGCATTACCCTCGGCGGCAATACGCTTCGCTTCCTCGTACGGTGGCGCCGGCTTGCTCGGTTTGCCCTTCTTGCGCTTGCCGAGATTGCCGAGGACCCAGGACAGCACCATGCTTTCGTCACTTTCCCCGTCGTCTATCGAAATCACATCATAGCATTCGCGCGGCCACTGCGAATGGTTCCCGTCACTCTTCGCGGCGAATGGCGGCGTATCGTTCGGCCCACAGGGTGGCGCGCGTCGGATCGGCGGATTGGCCCAAAAGACCTATCCGATAAATTTCGACCAGCCGGCGCATCGCGCCAAGGTGCCCCGCGTTGGCGGCTTTTTCCAGCCAGGTGATGGCGAGCTCCGGATCGGCGTGTTTGCCTTCGCCATGGTGGCGGGCGAGATCGACCATGGCGGTCGCATCGCCCAGCGCCGCCGCGCGTGCCAGGGCGGCTCGTTTATCGTCCTGTCTGCCGAGATGCCCATAGACCACGGCGAGTGATCGCTGCACTTCCACATCGTCCGGCCGCAGGGTTCCGAGCCGCTCGAACAATATGGCGGCTTCGCCGTAACGCCGCACGAAGGCCAGGGTGCCGGCGAGATCATAAAGCGCTTGCGGGTCGTCCGGTTGTGACCGCAGGACGATTTCATAGACGACGATGGCGCCGTCAAAATCCCCATCGGCGATGAACGCACCGGCGAGGGGGCGCAAGACGGCGACATCGCGGGTCGTCGTTTCGGGTATCCGGCGGCAGGCGGCGCGCGACGCGTCCCCCCACGCCATGGCGCAGGTTTCGGTTACGTCCGCGCTCGCCGTTGGTGGAAGGCTCGCTATACCGATACCGATGGCCAGAAATAAACGGACAGCATTTCTCATGCGGTGCATGCTACGTAAATAGCCGCATCGGCGCTAGGATGGCGCCGCTCGGCAGCAAAACCGGAGGACACGGATGCCCATTTCAGGCCACGCCACGGCGCAGGGAACGGCACGGTACGCGGCGCGCATCGGCGATGCGGCGGCGGGTCATTTTCGCACGGTCGATGGTATGACGTGGTCGTCGATCGGCATCGGCACGTACCTGGGAAACTTGGACGAAGCGACGGATGAGTTGGTCGCCTCGGCGATCGTCGGGTGTCTTGGTGGTGGCGTCAACGTCGTCGACTCGGCGGCCAACTACCGACGCGAGCGCGGCGAACGCAGTGCCGGGGCGGCCCTGGCCCGCGCCATCGGTGAGGGGGTGGTATCGCGCGACGAGGTGGTGGTCTGCACCAAGGGCGGCTTCCTGCCCCACGGGGCGGCATGGTTCAACGACACGTTTGTCGCCGACACGGATAGCCCCGTCGGCGCGGCGGATCTGGCCGGTAACAGCCACTGCATGCATCCGGATTATCTGACCCATCAACTGGAACAGAGCCGCCGCAATCTTGGACTGGAGACCATCGACGTTTACTACATCCACAATCCAGAGTCGCAGCTTGGCGCGGTCGACCGGGAAACCTTTGACCAGCGTCTGGGCGCTGCTTTTCGCATGCTCGAAGGCGCCGTTGCCGACGGTCGTATTCGTGCCTATGGCCTCGCCACCTGGAACGGGTTGCGCGTACCGCCCGATGAAAAGGGGCACGTATCGCTGGCCCGCGCCAGGGACTTGGCGATCGCCGCGGCACGAGAGGTCAAGGGCGGCGACCATGATCATTTCCGCTATGTGCAGTTGCCGCTCAACCTGAGCATGCCGGAAGCGGTGCGCCGCCGCGTGCAAATCATCGAAAAGGATACCCAGACACCGCTGCGGGCGGCGCGCACACTCGGTCTCTGGCCGGTCGCCAGCGGCGCCATCGGGCAGGGCCGCATCACCAAACTGGACGATAAGCTGGCGGCTTATCTGGGTCCGCCGGGGGGCACGATCGCGCAGGCGGCGCTGCAGTTTACCCGCTCGGCGCCCGACCTCGCGGCGGCCCTGGTCGGTATGAAGGAAGCCAACCACGTGGAGGAAAATCTGGCGCTGGTAAAAATCCCGGTCGTCGACGAAGCCGGCTTTCGCGCGTTGCTGAAGCCGAAGGCGTAACGGGCGGCCTTATAGGTCGGCCTTGCTGCCGCCGTGGCAATCCGGAGAGTTGAAGGTTTTGCCGCCGCGCGCGCGCCATTCGTCGGGCGTCAGGGTTTCCATGCTGAGGGCGTGCAACGGTCCGGCCAGTTCATCGGCGAGCACCGCGTTGACCGCCTGATGGCGCTGCACCAGACGTTGATCGGCGAAAGAATCGGTCACGACGATGACCTTGAAATGTGATTCGGACCCCGGCGGAACGCTGTGCATATGGCTTTCGTTGATCACCTCAAGGTGGGCCGGCGACAGGTTCTCGACGAGCTTGCGTTCGATCGTGGCTTGGACGGTCATCTGCTGATCCCTTGGGTGATAAACGTTCCGTCTACATGTAGGGCGCGACGCCGCCGGTCTCAAGGCCTCGTCGGTCATGACTAGGTGTCATGGTGAGAAACAATGATACTCATCCTATTGTAAGGGTATGGTCACGGACATAGAATAAAGCGTATTCAAGAGGCGGGTAAAAAGGGAAGATGAAGACGATGCCACCGGTCAAGAAACGAGCAGCAAAGAAAATGAAAACCAGCCGGAAAAAGGCGGGCAAGCCGGTCCGGTTGCCGCCCGGGATATCCAATCCCATCGATATTCACGTCGGTAATCGCCTGCGCGCCCGTCGCATGCTTCTGGGCATCAGCCAGGAAAAGCTCGGCGAGGCCGTCGAATTGACGTTCCAGCAGGTGCAGAAATATGAGCGCGGCGCCAACCGTGTCGGGGCCAGCCGGCTGTATGAATTCTCGCGTATCCTCGACGTGCCGGTCGCCTACTTCTTCGAGGAAATGCCCAAGGAACTGGCGACCCCGGCCGGCGCCTACGCGGTCGGCATGGAGTACCACAAATCCGCGCCGCCGGAATTGGGCACCATGGATCGCCGGGAGACCTTGGAACTGGTCCGCGCCTACTATCGCATCGCCGATCCGAAACGCCGTCAGGTCATTTACGATCTGGTGACTAATTTGTCCGGCGCCTACGCGGGTTAATCTTCATGGCCATTTAGCAGCGTTCGCCAGGACGCCCGATAACACCGGGCGTCCTTGCCCTGTTGGCGCAATGACGGTATTCATGCCGCGTCGGTGCTGGGCAGGGCGCGGCGCAACTTGAATACGGCGTGAGCGGCGTTTCTGGGGACCCCGCCGAGAGAGAGATTGAATGGACGATTCGGCTGCCGATGGCACGGCGACCCCAGCGTTGGGCGGTGCTTCCCACCAAGACATGGCGAACGCCATTCGCTTCCTTTCCGCCGATGCGGTGCAGCAGGCGAATTCCGGCCACCCGGGCATGCCGATGGGCATGGCCGATGTGGCGACGGTGCTGTTCACGCGGTTCCTGAAATTCGATCCGGCGGCCGCCGATTGGCCGGACCGGGATCGTTTCATCCTGTCGGCCGGTCACGGCTCGATGCTGCTCTATGCGCTGCTGCATTTGACCGGTTACGCCGACATGACGATCGACGAAATTCGCAATTTCCGCCAGCTCGGCGCGCGCACGGCGGGGCACCCGGAATATGGCCATGCCGACGGAATAGAAACGACGACCGGCCCGCTGGGCCAGGGCATCGCCAACGCGGTCGGCATGGCCTTGGCCGAGCGGCTAATGAATAACCGCTTCGGGGACGATCTGGTCGATCACCACACCTACGTCATTGCCGGGGACGGCTGCTTGATGGAAGGCATCAGCCACGAGGCCATATCGATGGCAGGCCACCTGCGGCTGTCGAAGCTGATCGTGCTGTTCGATGACAATAAAATCTGTATCGACGGGCCGACCAGCATGGCCGAAAGCGACGATCAGATGGCGCGTTTCCAGGCCTCGGGCTGGCACGTCCTCGGCGTCGACGGCCATGACCCGGACGCCATTGCCGGCGCCATTGAAAAAGCGCGGGCCAGCGACAAACCGTCGATGATCGCGTGTCGCACCACTATCGGTTTCGGCGCGCCGACCAAGGCGGGCACGTCATCGACTCATGGCAGCCCGCTCGGCGACGAGGAAATCGCCGGCGCGCGCTCGGCGCTCGGCTGGCCGCACGCGCCATTCGTGGTTCCGGACGATGTGCTCGGCGCCTGGCGCGGGGCCGGTGGACGCGGTGCGGCGGCACGGTCGGCCTGGCAGGGCCGACTCGATGCCGCCACGGGTGATGCCGCGAGCGAGTTCAAACGGCTCGCCGCCGGCCAACTGCCGGCCGGTTGGCACGATGCCATCGTCGCGCACAAGAAGCGGATTTCCGACGAGCAGCCCAAGTGGGCGACGCGCAAGGCCTCGGGCGAGGCATTGACGGTACTGACCGAGGCGATCCCGGAACTAATCGGCGGTTCCGCCGACCTGACCGGGTCGGTCAACACCAAGACCCCATCGACCCAGCCGATCACGCCGGACGATTTCAGTGGCCGCTATGTTCACTATGGTGTCCGCGAACACGGCATGGCGGCGGCCATGAACGGCATGGCGCTGCACGGCGGAATCATTCCCTACGGCGGCACATTCCTGGTCTTCGCTGACTACATGCGCGGCGCCATGCGGCTGTCGGCGCTGATGGGCCAGCGGGTGGTCTATGTGCTGACCCATGATTCCATTGGTCTCGGCGAGGACGGCCCGACCCACCAGGCCGTGGAAACGCTGGCCATGCTGCGGGCGACGCCGAATTTCCGAGTCTACCGACCCTGCGACGCCGTCGAGGCGGCCGAGTGCTGGGCAATCGCGTTGGAGAATATGGACGGTCCCGCCGGCATGGCGCTGACTCGCCAAGGGGTGCCGACGCTACGCACCGACCACACGGCGGAAAACCTGTGTGGCCAGGGCGCCTACGTCCTGCGTGAGGCCGCGGCCGGCGAGCGCAAGGTGACGCTGCTGTCGACCGGCTCAGAAGTTTCCATCGCCGTGGCCGCGCGCGATGCGCTGGAAGCCGATGGCATCGGCACCGCCGTGGTTTCCATGCCGTGCTGGGAGTTGTTCGAGGATCAGGACGCCGGCTATCGCGATCGCGTGCTTGGCCCCGGAACCGTGCGGGTCGCCGTCGAAGCGGCCGTTTCCATGGGCTGGGACCGTTATATCGGATCGGGCGGCGCGTTCGTCGGCATGCCGGGCTTCGGTGCCTCGGCGCCGGCGGAACAGCTCTTCGAGGATTTCGGCATCACCGCCGAGGCAGTCGTCGCGGCGGCACGCGAGCGGCTCTGACGCAGCCACGCGGCAACCGTTCGGGACAGCAGGGAGATAAAACAATGGCATTGGTTTCGTTGCGGCAACTTCTCGACCATGCGGCTGAAAATGATTACGGCATGCCCGCATTCAATATCAACAACATGGAACAGATGCTCGCCATCATGGCGGCGGCCCAGAAGACCGACAGCCCGGTCATCATGCAGGCCAGCCGCGGCGCCCGGAATTATGCCAACGACATCGTGTTGCGCCATCTCATCCTGGCGGCGACGGAAATGTATCCGGATATTCCCGTCTGCATGCATCAGGACCACGGCAACAACGCCGCCACCTGCATGTCCGCGATGACCAACGGTTTCACCTCGGTGATGATGGACGGCTCGCTGGAAGAAGATGCCAAGACGCCGGCTTCGTACGACTATAACGTCGACACCACGCGCCGCGTTGTCGACATGGCCCACCTTGTCGGTGTCTCGGTGGAGGGCGAACTGGGCTGTTTGGGCTCGCTGGAAACCGGCGAGGGCGACAAGGAGGACGGCCACGGCTTCGAGGGCGCGCTGTCCAAGGACATGCTACTCACCGACCCGGACGAAGCCGCCGATTTCGTCAAGCGCACCAAGGTCGACGCGTTGGCCGTCGCCATCGGCACGTCGCACGGTGCCTACAAGTTCACCCGCAAGCCGACCGGCGACATTCTGGCCATGGACGTGGTCAAGGCCATCCATGCCAAGTTGCCGGACACTCATCTGGTCATGCATGGTTCGTCCTCGGTGCCGCAGGAACTGCAGGACATCATCAATGCCAATGGTGGCGAAATGCCGCAAACCTACGGTGTTCCGGTCGAGGAAATCGAGGTCGGCATCAAGAACGGCGTGCGCAAGGTCAACATCGACACCGACAACCGCCTCGCCATCACCGGCCAGATTCGCAAGGTCCTGTTCGAGAAGAAAGCCGAATTCGATCCGCGCAGCTACCTGAAGCCGGCCATCGCGGCCATGGAAGCGGTCTGCATCGACCGCTTCGAGCGCTTCGCGTGCGCCGGTCAGGCGTCGAAGATCAAGGCATTGCCATTGTCGGAAATGGCCAAGCGTTATGCCGATGGGTCGCTCGACCCGACGGTTCATTGAGGGACGGCGAGGGGAGGGCGCGGCCATGGTGAAGATCGCGCCGTCTATCCTGGCGTCCGATTTCTCGCGCCTGGGCGAGGAGATCGCCGCCATTGACGCCGCTGGCTGCGATTACATCCACGTCGATGTCATGGATGGCCATTTCGTCCCCAATCTGACCTTCGGTCCGCCGGTCATCGAGATGATCCGCAAGACCACGAAAAAGCCGTTCGATGTACATCTCATGATCGACCCGGCGCAACCGCATCTGGAATCCTATGCCAAGGCCGGCGCGGATATCATCACCGTGCACGTGGAAGCCGACCGCCATCTGGACCGCTCCCTGCAGATGATCCGTGATCTGGGTTGCAAGGCCGGTGCGTCGCTGAATCCGGGGACGCCGGAAACCGTTCTCGACTACGTCATGGACAAACTCGACCTGATCCTGGTGATGACCGTCAACCCGGGTTTCGGCGGCCAAAGCTTCATCGAGGCGCAATTGCCGAAGATCGAGCGGTTGCGTGCCATGATCGGTGACCGGCCCGTCGAACTCGAGGTCGACGGCGGCGTCAACGTGGAAACCATCGGTCGTGTCGCCGCCGCGGGCGCCGATGTCGTGGTCGCCGGCAGCGCGGTCTTCATGGGCGATGATTACCAGGCCACTATCGCCGCCTTGCGGAATGCTGCTAAAACAAACTCCTAGGGTAATTTGAACCTGTTTCGCCGCCACATGGCGGCGACGCTGGGATCCGGGGAACACCGTGGCCGATGCACGGAATACGCTAGCAGGACTGGCAGCGCGGAGTGTGCGGCGGGTTGCGCCGGTGCCCAGCCTCGGCCGCATCACGCGAACGCTCAATCTGTATTATTTCTGGGAAAAACGCTGGTTCTTCATTGCCATGGCCATCGGCGCGGTCATGTTGGTGATGCCGCGTCCGGCCGGACTGACGGAAGAAGGCATGGTGGTACTGACCATGTCCGTGGTGGCGACGATCCTGTTCGTCACCGAACCCGTGCCGCTGCCGACGGTGGCGTTGATGATCATTGTCGGTCAGGTCGTCCTGCTTGGGCTGGGCTCGACCGAAGTGGCGCGCAGCCTGATGACCGACAGCGTGTTGTTTATCATGGGCTCGTTAATGCTCGCCGTCGCCGTCGTGCGCCAAAAGCTCGACAGACGCATTGCCTGGTTCATCGTTCGCATCACCGGGACCAAGACGTCGCGTATCTGCCTCGGGATATCAGTCGTGTCCGGTGTCCTGGCGTCGTTCGTCGGTGAACACACGGTGGCGGCGATGATGCTGCCCGTCGGTATTACCTTGATCACGTTGACATCCGACGACCCGCACAAGGTCAGAAACCTGGCGGCGGTGGTTCTGTTCTCCATATCCTACGGTTGTTCGGTCGCCGGTATCGGTACGCCGTCTGGCGGCGCGCGCAACGCCATCATGATCGGCTATTGGAAGGAGTTCTTCTACAACGCGGACGATCCGAGCACCGCCATCTATCTCGTCGACTACCTGAAATGGATGCTCTACGCCTACCCAATGTTCCTGTTGCAGCTGCCCATGGTCACGGCGATCCTGCTGATGACATTCCGGCCGGAATATCGCGACCTGTCCCGCGCCTGCGTGAAGTTGCGCACCCAGGTCGAGTTGGAAGGCCCGATGAAACCCTCGGATTGGGTTGCCATCGCCATCTTCGCCCTGGTGCTGACCGGATGGATCACGCTGTCCGCTGACCTCGGCATGGGCACGGTGGCGGTGATGGGTGCCATCTGCTTCCTGGTCGCCGGTCTGGTGCGTTGGGAGGACATCAATTCCGGGGTCAATTGGGGCGTCGTGTTGCTCTACGCGGCGGCGATTTCGCTTGGCGTGCAGATGAAGGAAACCGGCGCGGCGATCTGGATCGCGGAATCGTTCCTCTCTTGGTTGGCACCGTTTGGCGCCGATCATGGTATCGGATTATGGGCGGCGGTTTCCGTGTTGACCACCGGTGTCACCAACACCATGTCCAATGGAGCGGCGGTCGCGGTGCTCGGGCCGATCGTCTTGAAGATGGCGGTGGTGGCGAATGAAAGCCCGATTATCCTCGGCTTCATTACCGCGATCTCGTCGGCGTTTGCCTATTTGACCGTGGTCGGCACGCCGGCGTGCACCATTGTCTACGCGGCGGGATACTTGAAGACGACGGATTTTTTGAAGGTCGGCTGGAAGATGGCGGTCATGTCCACGGTGATGATGTTGGCTGGCGCGGCGCTCTATTGGCCGCTGCTGGGCGTTTAGAAATCAGGCGGAGATAACGTGGCCGAGAAAGACGATATTCAGCGGGAAATGGAGGCCGAGCACGAAAGGCGGCTCAGCCGGTTCCGGATTCTCGTCTGCATCGACGGATCGGAAGAGTCGTTCCGCGGCCTGGACTACGCCGCCCGCATGGGCGGCGCCGATGATTGCGACATCGTCTTGCTGTATGTCCGTACTATCGATCAAGGATTGCACTCGGGCGGCCTACAGATTCGCGTGGCGCGCGAAAACCTCCTCAACTGGGGCATCGAATTGCCCGGCGTCCGTTACCTCCGCGAAGGCCTGGATTTGCTGATCGGGCAGGGGCAGATGGTCGAGGATTGGAACTCGATCCATACCCACACCGATGTCGAGGGCGATCCCCTGGGCGACAACAAGATCGAGTACCGCAACAACCAGGGTAAGAGCATCGTGCTCAAGCTGAAAACGGCGCACGACCCGGCGAGCGGTATCCTCGACCAATACGAACTCGGCCCCTACAGCTTGATCATCCTTGGCGGCGACCGCAAACGCGGCTTCTTTCCCCGCCAGGTCGCGCAGCAAGTGGCGCTGCATGCGCCGTGTTCGGTGTTAGCGACGCGAGAACTGGTTCCCGGCCGCGGCCATTTGATATGCACGGACGGGTCCGAGCGTTCGCTCGAGGCGGTGCGCCGCGATGCCCTGCTGGCAAAGCGTTTCGACAAGCCCATGGTCTCGATCATGTCCGTGGCCCGCGATGATGGCGAGAAGGCGGCGGCGGAACAAGCCGTCGAGCGGGCCCGGAACGTGGTCGCGGAGACCGGGCTCGACGTGATCAACACCTACGTCAACATCGGTGATCCGGTCGAAGAAATCATCAACGTGGGAAAAGATTATTCGCTGATCGTGTTGTCCGACGATGGCAAGTCTTCATTCAAGCGGATGCTGTTCGGCAGTGTTCCGTCCAAGGTCCTGGCCAAGGCCCACAACTCGGTGCTGATCATTCGTTAGCCCATGTGGGCGCCCCGGTCAGGTGATGGCCTCGATATCTTCGTTGCTTAACCCACCGGGGACGATGACCACGGGAACGCGTAGTTCGCCGGTCATGCGTTCAACCAGATAGCTGATCAGCGGGCCAGGGCCGTCGGTGCCGCTGGCCGCGCCCAGGACCAGGAACGAAATGTGGGTTTCATCGTTGATCAGGTCGACGACCTGTTCGCGCACGGTTCCCTCGCGGATATAGACAGCGGGGGTTTGGCCGGTTTTTTCCTGCACCCTGCCGGAAACCACGGCAAGCATTTCCTCGGCTTCCTCGCGGGCTTCCTGGCGCATGCGATCGCCGACCGCCGCCCAATGCTGAAACTCGGCCGGTTGCGTGACGTAAAGCAACGCGACGCGGCCGCCCGTATTCACGGCGCGGCAGCACGCGAAATGCAGCGCCGCCGCGAATTCAGGCGTATCATCGACGACGCACAGGAACGTCTTGCCTGATGACTTGCGGGGCGGTGGATTTTCGGTAACGGCGGTGTCTTCATTGCTCATTGTCACGGCACCTTGGTCTCAGCGCTTGCGGAACACGGCGTTGGCCGACCAACCGGCGACCAAGGCGATGATGACGGCGATGATACCATAGGCGAACGAGAAACGGTGGGCGAAGTCGTAAACCGCAGCCTCGAGGCCGAATTTTCGGACATTGAGGATCTTTGTTTCACTGGCGACGATATCGCCATCGCGAACCAGATAGACATCGACGCCATACGGACCGACGGAGACATTGGCTGGCAACCGCACATTGGTCTTGAACAGGGTGTCGGAGAGGAAAATAAGGTCCTGCGTCGCGCCACCGTAAAGACCATCGCGGACGTGAATGCGCTTGATGGCGTCGCGGTATTCCCAAATATCTGAATCGACGGCGTCGTCTTCGGTCAATGCGAAGTCCAGTTCATCGATACCAATTTGATGAATTTGCCGCAGTTCCGTGCTGAGCATGGAGCCGAGGTCTTGCCGATTGGATGCCACCCAATAGTATGAGGGGACCGCCTTGAATGTCTGGCTGGCCCGGTTGACCCACACACCGCCGACCTGTTCCTTGCGCCGCACGACCTGCTTCTTGGCCGGCCCGCGAATGACGACGATAATATCGCCAGCCGCCTGTTTGGCGCCGTAGAGAAGAATATCCGTTCCGGCGAAGCCCGCGGTCACCTTGACCACGGGTGATGACAAGTCGATCACGATCTCCCGTGCCGTCGCCGGCGTGGCAACGACCAGTGACGCCAGCAGGAACGCCACCAAAGCCGCGGAACGTGGCCGTGCGCTCCACATCAGTGACCACCCGCCGCGCCAAGGGAGAAAAACTCCGACGGTGTCACGATGAGATCGAAACCGAGTTTGATGCAAACCGCCAGCACGATCAGCGCCAGCAGACCACGTAACTGCTCGCCCTGCAGCTTGCCGCCGAAGCGTGCGCCGATCTGCGCGCCGATAACGCCACCGATCAGCAAAAGGATGGCCAGCACCACGTCGACGGTCTGATTCGAGACCGCCTGCAGAACGGTCACGTTGGCGGTGACAAAGATAATCTGGAACAGCGAGGTTCCGACCACCACCACCGTCGGCATGCCGAGCAGGTAGATCATCGCCGGCACCATGACGAAGCCGCCGCCGACACCCATGATGGCCGACAAAATACCCACGAAAATACCGACGGCGAGCGGCAGCAAGGCGCTGATGTACAACTTGGACCGCCGGAACCGCATTTTTAACGGCAACCCATGCATCCAGTTGTGATGATGGATCTTACCCATGGCACCCGCACCGGCGCGTTTCTTCATGATCGCTCGCCCGCTTTCGACGAGCATCAAAGAGCCGATAATGCCGAGGAAGACGACGTACGAGAGTTTGATTACCAGATCGACCTGACCGAGGCCTTTCAGCCAGGTAAACAGCCACACACCGAACGTCGACCCGATAATGCCACCGATGAGCAGGACCGTGCCCATCTTCAAATCGACATTGCCGCGGCGCCAATGCGCCAGCACACCGGATACCGAACTGGCGACAATCTGGTTCGCTTCCGTCGCCACGGCGACCGCCGGCGGGATGCCGATGAAAATCAATAGCGGTGTCATCAGAAAACCACCGCCGACGCCGAACAGGCCGGACAAAATGCCGACACCGCCGCCCATGCCCAAGATTAGAAAAACGTTGACCGAAATTTCCGCGATGGGCAGGTAAATCTGCATCTCAGCGGGTGCCTTGACGGCGACCATCGGCCGTTGGTCGATCGCCGTCGACCCCGGCGCTCCATGGGCACCCAACGATCTGGTACAACGAAATGCCGATGCCGGCCACGGCGACCCCCTTGGGTAGGTCGGGGAAATTCTCTTTTTGGAAGAGAGGGTTGTGGATTACCTGACGGCTTCTATGGTAATCGCTTGCGGCTGTCAACACGATCCGATGCAACTTGGTATAATGTTTGAAATAGACCGCCGTGCGGGAACGTGCGGACCGGGAAAAGGACCGGCCAGGATGGATCAGGAACTGGATGCCCGCGGCTTGAAATGCCCCCTGCCTGTCCTCAAGGCGAAACGCGCGCTAAAGGCCCTGGATGCCGGTGATACTTTGACCGTTCTCGCCACGGATTCTAGCGCGGTCGAGGATTTTCAAAATTTTTGCCAGGCCACGGGCGACGAACTGATTCGTTCGGATGACGCCGGGGGCGTCTTGACGTTCGTCATTAAGAAAAGCGGCTGACGGGCAGGACGTCGTTTTCCAAACATATGGCTAAATTGGACGGTCGTTAATGGTATGGAAACCGGTATCGGTGTTCATGGTGACCGGGGAAGAACGGCGCCAGCGCCGGGAGCCAGTCTCGATGGCGTATGTCGTAATATGTAATGCCCGGTTTGTCGCCACGGACCGGGGGAGGACGGTGCGCCATGCTTGACCTGGTGCCGGACACCGAACTGTCGTCGACGGTGACGCCACCGTCGCGATTCCCCGCATTGAAATGGCTGGGGATCGGCATCGCCGGGCTGCTGGGCGTGCTCGTGGTCTTGGTCCTGCTGGGGCCGTTGGTGATGCCCGAAACCCTGGCCCGCTCGTTCGTCGGATCGATCGGCCGCGTCATTGTCGGCCAACCGATCAAGTTTGTCGGTCCCATCGACTTCGCCTTGGTGCCGTCGGTTCGCGTTGACGGTCGCGACGTGGTGATCGGCGATCAAGAGAGTGCGGGCGACGTGCTGACGATCAAGCGGCTCGACGTGACACTTGGTACACTTTCACTGATCACCGGCGCCTTGGCGATTGAGCGGCTTCTCATCGAGGAACCGGTTTTGCGGCGCCGCGTCGATGCGATGTTATCCGACAACAAACTCGTTCGCCGCGCCTGGGGGCAGTGGCGCGGGCTTGAGCTTGGCGAAATCATGCTTAGCAATGGCCGCATTGAGGATGAAAGCCCCGGTGGTTCGGTCGTTACCGTCAGTGGAATTTCGATGAAAAAAAACCCGCTCCCGCCCAGCGGCCGCGCCGGGTTGCGGTTCGACGGCGAAGCCACGGGGCGGAACATCAAATGGCGGCTCCGCGCGGACCTTGGGTCGGCGACGGATCTTATCACCGGCGCGGGCAGCAAGACGACGCTGACGGCAACCGGCGATGGCTTGACCGCAAGCCTGATCGGCCGCGCCGCGTGGCGACATGGTTTCGTTGCGTCCGGGGCGTTGACGGTCTTTGCCGGTAACCTCAGTGGACTTGAGACGTTTGCCGGCTTGCCGACCAATTCCTTGGGTCCGGGCGTCGTGCGTATCGACGGAAAACTCACCATCGATGCCGGGCGCCGGGCACTTGAGGACGTTACGATTGAACTCGGTCGGACGACGGCCACGGGGCGTATTTCGTTTGCCGAGCGAACCGAGGGGCGGGAAATCGATGGTGCGTTTGATGCCCAATCGCTTGACCTGAAACCGCTCGGCCTGTTGGCGACGACCGTGATGGATGATACGGCGGACCTTGGCCGGGTGGCGGCGGGATATCCATCGCGGGGCGGCGTGCGCATCGCGTGGGAACGCGTGTTCGCCGGCAACGTTGAAGGGAAGGCTGGCGTGATCCGCATCGATCGCGCCAAGGCCGGCGCGCCGGTTCGGTTGGAGTTTGAGCGGGCCGAGATTGGCGGCGGCACGCTGCGCGGCGACGTTTCGCTCGGCCATGGCGAAGGCATGACCGCGTTGACCGCCGCCGTCAGGATGCGCGGTGTCGATATCGGCAAACTGGGTGGTGCCATGGGAATGCCGGTGCCGATCACGGGCGAGGGCCTGGCCGAACTCGAGCTGCTGTCCGTCGGCGCTGACAATGCCCAGCTTCTGGCTGCCTTGCGTGGCAATGGCATGTTTACCGTCGACGCGGGCGAACTTCGGAATGCAAACCTGGTCGAGGCGCTGCGCCAGGACCTCGGGCGTGGCGACGCCAAAGCGCTGGCGTTTTCCCGGTTTGCCGGGAGCTTCAACGTCTCGCGCGGCATTCTCATTAGCAATCATCTGCTGATGCAGTCGAACGGGTGGAGCATAATTGGCAATGGCAAGCTGGATCTCGCGAACGACTCCATGACGGGGCGTTTGGCGACACTTGTCGACGAGGCCGCCGGCGGGCGGCGAAAGTCCGATTTTGCCCTAACGGGAACCCTGTCCGCGCCGGACATCAAAGTGGCGGAGTAACGATTTGTTAAGCATGGCGGCCTAGACTTCACGTAGGAAAAACGTGATCAAGGGCTTCGTCCCATGTTGAAAAAATCCATCGTTCTCACAACGGCGCTGGTTGTTGCCGGCAGCGTGGCTATCGACGCCGCCGTGGCACAAACCGCGCCCGGCGCGCGACCGACAACCACGATGGCCCCGAGCGGCGCTCCGGACCCATCTCCGTTCGGCAATTCGCCCCAGGCCGGGATGGTGTCGCCAGGTGCGTTGATGCGCTCGGACGGTCCGGCGACGCCGCTGGCCATGGCGGCGCCGCCGGGTAAGGTCGTCGCGCCGCCAAGCACTAAACCGGGCCAGTACGTTGATCCGAAACGCGGCTTCTTCGTTCCCGTGCCACCGGGGGCGCGGGTCATCGAATTGGCTGGAAAGGCGGGTTTGTCGGTGCAATCCAGGCGTGGATACGCGATCAATTTGCAGACCGGCGACTCAAGCCCGTCGACGGGGCTCGCCAGCATGGTTGCCAAGTTGGACGAACGCTACCTGGGTGACGGCAAGCCGTGGACCAGTAAACTGATGGAATCGGAAACCACCGTCGCCGGCATGGAGGCCCGTCAGGCACTGTACGAAGCCGGTCCGATGCGGGTCCGCCTGGTCATCGCGCGCGCCAAGCGTACCGATTTCGTGTTCATGTTCTTCGCGCCGAAGCAAGCCTTCGAGCGCCTGCATCCGGAATTCGAATGGCTGCTTGGCCACTTTCAAGCCGCCGCCGATGATCGGCCAGATACCGTCGCGGTGGCGGCGCCGGCGCCGGGGGCGGCGACATCCGCCGCCAAACCGCTGCACGCCGCGCCCAAGGCGTCGGCGATGGCCGATGGACGTCCGGCGCCAGCGGCACCGACGCCAGCCGTCAAGAATGCGAGCCAGCGTTTCAATGAACCGGGTTTCGGTTATGCCATTGATTTTCCGGCTGATTGGGAAATGGAAAAATCGGCGGCCTATACAGCCATCTTCAGCGGCCGCCAGGGGACCTCGGCGTATGACGCGATCGTCAGCGTTCAGAACGTGCAGCCGGCGAAATCAGGCAAGCCCGAGGACGCGGTCCGCATGGCCTTCCAGGATCTGAAGAGCCAACTCGGAAAGACGGCGGCGGGTCTTGAATTCGATGGGGAAAAAGCCGTCAGCTATTCCAAACGCGGCGTCACTCTCGCCGGGCGTCAATTCGTCGCCACCTATAATCACGGTGGTCGCGTCTATCGTAAATGGGCACTGGTGTTGCCTCGACCGACGGGTGATGTCGCCCATGTCTGGTCCTATACGGCGCCAGCCAACCGGTTCGACGCCTACCGACCGGTGGCGGAAAATATGCTCAGATCCTGGATCATCGCCAATTGATTGGGCGCAGCGGTCCGGCATCGTGTAAGCTGGCCGCCATCTGTCCACGAGACTGAGATACGGAACGATTACCATGCGTATTCTATCGTGCTGGCCGGTGTTGGCGGCCGCGGTGCTCTTCGCGTCGCCGGCCCCGGTGTCGGCGGAGAAGGCGTCCGACGCGGATTTGACCAAATTTTTCGAGGCCGTTGTGTTCAAGTCGGAGTATGAGAGCGTCGCGCCGTCCACCTACATCAAGAAATGGCTGCAGCCGCTGCGCATTACCGTGTCGTCGCTGGCGGGCAAGGTGATCGACAAGCCCGGTGGCGGCAAGGAACTTAAGCTTCAGAAACAGAGGCCGGCGGCCGAAAACATCAAGCTGATTCAGAAGCACTTGAAGGTCCTCGTCAAGTTGACAGGGGTCGCGACGGAAGATGCCAAGAAGGTCAAGAAGCCGCCGAACCTTGCCATTAAATTTCTACCGCGCCTGGCCATGGGCGCGCCCTTTGTCGCCAAGGAGGCGCCGCCGGCATTGTTGAGGAAACTGGCTGAGCCGGGGGTCTGCTATTTCCTGACGTGGGCGATCAAATCCGGCGCCATCGTCAAGGGGATCATTGTCGTCAATAATCAGTTGCCGATTGAGGCTATCGACGCCTGTTTGATGGAAGAGCTGACACAGGCCATGGGTTTTCCGAATGACAGCGACGCGGTTATGCCGTCGGTGTTTAACCAGAAGTCGACACCGACCACGTTCAGTCGCAACGATCAGGTTCTCATTCGCACGCTATACGACAAGCGCCTGGCGCCCGGCGCGCCGAAGGACGAGGCGATGGTGCTGGTACGAAGCGTCATTTCGGAACTCAATCGTGCCATTCCTTAGGTCGCGGCGGCGGGCGATGGTGCCCGCGATTATATTACTGATCAGCACTTTTCCGGTTTTCTCTGGCGTCGGGATTAACCCTCTCGCGGCGGCGGAACTGGATACCGATGCCGAGGTCGCGCGCCTGCTTGGCGCATTCGACGCGGTTGTTTTCGGTTCCGATCTCGGTAGCGCCATGCGCCAGCAGCGCGTCGCCAAATGGACCGGGCCGGTCAGGGTGGCGGTTCGGTATGACGCCGCCGGTGGTTCGGAAATCGCCGAACAGGGGGGGAAGGTTCCGCCCTGGATACGCGATGCCGTGGCAAGTCATCTGCGCCGTCTCGCCAGGTTGTCCGGTCTTGATATCGGGCTGCTGGACGGCGAATCAAGCCAGCCCGCTGCGAATATTCGCCTGACACTGACAACCCGGCAGGGGATCAATAACATCTCGTTCGATGGCGTGTCGCCGGCGGTCCTGCGACAGTTGCGCGGACCAGGGCGTTGCTTCTTCATCTATTGGGTTGGCCAGCCGGGAAACATTGAACGGGCTGAAATTGTTATTAATTCTCAACTTAATTATGATCACATAAGGCATTGTATCATTGAGGAAATAACACAGGCGCTTGGCCTGCCGAACGATACCAACCTGGTTCGGCCCTCGATTTTCAGCGACCATGACCGGCTACTCGAATTAGCGCCAACCGATGAGATATTGCTGCAGGTGTTGTACGGGCCACGCATGCGCGTGGCGCTCGGCCGCGAGGCGGCGCTGTGGGTCGCTGGCAATTCGTTGCGGCAGCTGCTGATTGAGCGTTCGACGTTATAGCGAAGCGACCCGATTCCGCCGTCAGTTTGTGGTCATGAATTCCGCGTAGACTACGTCGTTTGCGCCTGGAATGCGTCGTCCGGACGACCGGGATGTCGCCCGTCTTTTCGGTATTTCCATGTGGCCTTCAGGCGGGCACCGCGCAAGGGTGCTAATGGATTGTTAAACATATTCTTTTATCGCTTTCCGTGGGGACGACCGGGTGTCGCGCGCGACGTGGTGCCCGCTGACGTCCTTGGAACCGAGCGACCGACGCAAGAAATGACGGCAGGGTCATAGATGGCATTGTGGCGTAAAAAGGACGCGGAGCCTCGCAAGGCAAAGATTCATATCGGCGCGGTATCGACCATGCCGGGTGGAATCTTCGACCTGTTGCTGGCGTCCTTGTTCGTCAATGTGTTGGCGCTCGCCATGCCGCTGACGCTGCTGCAGGTCTATGACCGCATCATTCCATCCGATGCCGCCGGCACCTTGATATTATTGGTCATCGGCATCGGCACGGCGCTGATCCTGGAGGCCCTTCTGCGGCTCGGTCGTTCCTACGTGTCTGGCTGGATGGGCGCCCGCTTCGATCACCTGGCGGGGTGCGCGGCGTTGGAGCGGCTGCTGAGCGCTAACATAGTCGATTACGAACGGGTCGGTTCGGGCGTGCACATGGAACGCATGGACGCCCTCGGCACGTTGAAGGAATACTATGCGGGTCAGACCTTTATCACCCTGGTCGACGTGCCGTTCGCCGTCCTTTACCTGGGCGCGCTGACATATCTGGCCGGTCATCTGGTGATGGTGCCGATAACGCTGATGGTGCTGTTCACGCTGACCGCGGTTTGGGTCGGCACGAAGCTGAAGGGATCGCTTGAAAATCGCATGAACGCCGATGATCGGCGTTTCAGCTTCATCATCGAGGTTTTGGGCGGCGTGCACACGGTCAAGGGCCTGGCCATGGAAGAGCAGATGCTGCGCCGTTATGAGCGTCTGCAGGAAACCTGCGCCGATGCCGACTATCACGTCGCCATGCACAGCTCGAACGCCAGCAGTGTCGGCGCGCTGTTCTCGCAATTGGTATTGTTCTGCGTCGTTGGCTATGGCGCGACCTTCGTCATCGACGGCGAGCTGACGGTTGGTGGCCTTGCCGCATGCACCATGCTAGCCGGTCGCTCCATGCAACCGATGCAACGGCTGGTCGGTGTCTGGACCCGATTCCAGTCGGTCGAATTGGCTCGCGACCGCATTCGCGAACTGTTCACCATGGAGATGGAAAAACCGCCGGGGCTTCCCAAGCTGCCGCCGATCCGTGGTGATCTGAAGATCGAGAACATGACCTTCACCTATGGCAAAAACAAGGATGGCGACGACCTTGCCCCGCTGTTTGAGAATATAAACATCAACGTGGACGCCGGCGAAACCGTTGGAATTTCCGGTGGCAACGCCAGCGGCAAGACCACGTTGCTGTATCTGGCCATGGGTATTCTGCCGCCGACCGAGGGACGGGTTCTCGCCGACGGCCTCGACCTGCGTGAATTCGATTGTTCCAGCATCCGCCATCAGATCGCGTACCTGCCGCAGGAAGGCACGCTATTCAACGGCACCTTGCTGGAAAACATCACCATGTTCCGCGAGGACAAGGTCAACGATGCCTTCGACGTGGCCAAGCTGTTGGGCCTCGATAGTGTCGTCGCGCACATGCCGCAGGGGTATGAAACCTCGGTCGGCGACGGTGCCTCCGACAAGTTGCCGCGCGGCATCAAGCAGCGCATCGCTATCGCCCGGGCGCTCGTCGACAAGCCTCGGGTATTGCTGTTCGACGAAGCCAATACCGCCATGGACAGCGCCGGCGATGCCATGCTGAAGACGCTGTTGGAACGCCTCAAGGGTCGCGTCACCATGGTCCTGGTGACGCCGCGGCCGTCGCTGCTGACCCTTGCTGACAGGATTTACGATATTGAAGGGTCGGCCGTGCGCGAGCGCGGCGAGGAAGCCCCGGCGTTTTCCGCGCCGGCGGCACCCGTTCCGGTGAAACCGGCATGATGACCAACAGACACGACAATCGTGTGGGTGAAATGCCCACGCGGCGAAACGACCCAACGACGGGCGGAAAGCCCGCGTCACGACAGGATAAGGCGTCGAACCCCAACAACCCGAATATCGACGGGGGAAGACGACATGTTGCGCAAATTACTGAAGATAGAAGCGGCCGATGGTCGCGACGCGAACGATCGGGCGGAAGCCGCCAGTCTCGGTTTATCCCGGCGGGCCCACGCGACGTTGAAATCGGCTGGATTGTTAGATGGCCGTATTGCGGCCCACGCATCAGAGACGTCGTCGTCGGCGACGGTGACGGAAATGGACCGCGATCTTCCGGATCAGCAATTCGCGGTCCCGGACCATGGTTGGGTCGAAGGCGGTGGTCGCTGGACAGAGGACCGGCGCGGTCGCCGACGGGTGGCCTGAGCGGCACACCAACCAGGCGGCGATAAGCGAGGGACGCAGAGCGAACGATGGCGAGCATGTTGCCAAAGATCGAGGCGGTTGACGGTTTCGACGATGTCGAGCCGGCCATTGTCACGCCCGCGAAACCGCGCCGGACGTTTCCATTCGGACGCGGCTCGGCCGACGACGATCCTTCGGCGCCGCAACGCGGCTTTCCGCACGACGACCTGCCGCTTGAACCGATCACAGATCGTCTGTTCGATGCGTCCGCCGTGCCCGATACGGCGAGTGAACCCAAGCCGGGCCCTGGCCAGTTCAAACTGCCGCCATTGCCCCCGGGCAGTGATACGGTAGGCACGCCATTCGTTCCGTCGGCGCGGTCGCCACGGCCATCTCCACAAATTGCGCCACGTCCGCGTCCAAATCTTCGTCGCGAGACCGTGCCTCCAACGCCCGCCGTGCCCGCCGCCGCCACGCCACGGCCAACCGCCAAGCCGGCGCGCCCGAAACCACCAGCGGTCGCCAAGGCGCCGCCGGCCAAGCCGGCCGCGAACGCACCGCCGGTCAAGCCATCGCCGGCGCGACCGGCGTCCGCTAGACCGGCGCCGAAAGCACGACCTGAAGCAGCACCAAAATCCGCTGCCGCGGCGCCGCAACCCGCCGCCGCCAAGACAGCCGAGAAGAAGCTGCCGCCGCGCCTTCGTAAAGCTGCCGATGACTCCGCGGGCGGTGAAAAACGTCTGCCGCCACGGCTGCGCAAGCCGGGCGAGGCGCCCGCGGCCGAGGCGCCGCCCGAGAAAGCGAAATCCGCCGCCGCATCGCCGCCGCCGGTAATGCCGCCGCGTCCGAAGTTGCCGCCGCGACCGGCTGATGCCGGTACAGGTTCTGGCACCGCGACCCCGCCGCCGGTAGCGCGCAAGTTGCCGCCGCCGCCGCCGCTGCCGCCGGAATTAATGCCGAAGCGCAGGGGCGCTTTCGATGCTTTACTGGCGCCCAGAGACGCGCCGGAAGCGGCCAGCACCCCGCCACGGCTGCCAGGTGGACCGGGCGGGCCGGGCGAGCCGCCGACGTTGCCGCCGGCACCGTCCGCGCTGCCGGGCGCCGATGCCTTGCCGTCGACGCCGGTACATACGGGCGCCGATCAGGGGCAACTCGCCAGCCTACGGCTGGCGACGGACCTTTCGAACTGCCTGATGCCGTTGCTGACGGCACTAAACTGGCGCGGGGACCCGCGTCACGTCGCCGAATCGGTGCCGCATTTCATCGACTCGCTGGATATCACGTCGTTTCGCAACATCATGGCGACGCTGCATTTCCAAAGCCGCCCGGTGCCGCTCAGTCTGTCCCGCATCGACCCGCGCCTGTTCCCGTGCCTGTTCCTGCCACCGAAGGGCGACGCGCTGATCCTACTTGGACAGGACGGGGATCGGATCGTCGCGTTTGATGGGGGCCAGGGCGGCGAGGTTCGAATTCCGCGCGCCAAGGACAAGGGCCTGGCTTATTTCTTCAGTCGTATCGAGGAAGACGAACTGGCGCCGGCACAGGCCAAGGTGGGCTGGTTCAAGGCTGTCAATGAACGCTTTCGCGCGTTGTTTTACCAAACTCTCGGTATCACGTTCGTGCTCAACATTCTTGCCCTGGTGACGCCGCTATTCGTGATGGCGGTCTATGACAAGGTGGTGGCAACCGGTTCACTGGTCACGCTCGCCTATTTCGCCGTCGGCGTTAGCATCGCCATCGGCTGTGATCTGATATTGCGTGGTATCCGCACCCGCATTCTGGCGTTTATCGGCGCTCGCCTCGACAACATCGTCGGCATCGCCATCTTCCATAAAATTCTATTCCTGCCGCCGGCATTTACCGAGCGCGCGACCATCGGCGCCCAGGTCGCGCGTATCAAGGATTTCGAAACCGTGCGTGATTTCTTCACCGGCCCCATGGCGCTGGTGCTGTTTGAGCTCCCGTTCGTGCTTATCTTTATCATCACCATCGCCGCGGTGGCCGGGCCGGTGGCGTTCGTGCCGATGATCATGATCGCCTGCTACGTCATTCTCGGCATGGTCATCATGCCCTTGCTAAGAGGCTCGGTATCGCAGGCGGCACGGGCATCGTCGAAAAAGCAGGAACTTCTGGTCGAAACCCTCGGCGGCATGCGCGCGGTCAAGTATACCGGCGCCGAGGAAACCTGGATGGAACGGTTCCGCGACCTCTCCGCGACGGCCTCGTTGAACAGCTTCTACACGTCCCAGTTCTCGTCGCTGCTACAGACTATGTCCCACGTGCTGATGATTTCCGCCGGCATTGGGACGATCGTTTTCGGTGTGTTTCGTGTCCTTGCCGGTGACATGACGGTTGGCGGCCTGGTGGCGTCCATGATCTTGGTGTGGCGGGTGTTGGCGCCGTTGCAGACCGGTTTCGTGTCGATGACCCGCCTGACCCAGGTGAAGTCATCAATCACGCAAATTAACAACCTGATGAACATCCGTGCCGAGCGCGATCAGCATTCCATCGTCAATCCGATCCGCCGCATGGAGGGGTTCGTAACCTTCGCCCGCGTTTCCATTCGCTACAGCCCGGAAGCCGATCCCGCGTTGGTCGGCGTCAGTTTCGAGGCCCAACCGGGCGAGATCGTCGCTGTTGTTGGTGGTAACGGATCCGGCAAATCGACGGTGTTGAAGTTGATGATCGGCATGTATCAGCCGCAGGCGGGGTCGATCCGCATCGACAACATGGATATCCGTCAGATGGATGTCATCGAATTGCGCCATTCCTGCGCCTATGTGCCGCAGGCCATTCAGTTCTTCTATGGCACCATTGCCCAGAATTTACGCCTGTCGCACCCGACGGCCACCATGGAAGACCTTTATGTCGCTTGCGACAAGGCCGCCGTGTTGGAGGATGTGTTGGAACTACAACAGGGCTCCGGCAAGTGGCAGCGCAAGGGCCTGGAAGTGCGCATTGGTGATTCCGGTGGCGGACAGATGCCGACCAGCTTGTTGCAGCGCCTCAATCTGGCGCGCGGTTATCTGAAGAAGGCCCCGATCATGCTGCTGGACGAGCCGGGTAACGGCCTTGATTTCGCCGGTGACCAGGCGTTCATGAAAACCATGGACAACATGCGCGGCGAAACCACCGTACTGATGGTGACCCACCGACCAAGCCATCTGAAAATCGCCGATAAGATTCTATGGTTGGAATATGGTAATGTGCGTGCCTACGGCCCGGCGGCCGAGGTGATCAAGCAAATGCCGAAGGACTTCGTGTGAGGAAGCCATGAACGAAGCCGCGCCCCCACCCGCCCCCGAAGCGCCGAAGACATCCGAAGCGGACGCGCTGCCCAAGATTCGTCGCGGCGATCGTCAGACCCGCTTCCTCGCACAATCGGTGATCCTCGAGGAGGCCGGCAGTTCCGGTCTGGTTCGCATCGCCATGGTCACCATTCCGCTGGTCATCTGCGCGTTCCTCGTGTGGGCCGGCGTGACCAACGTGGACGAGGTGGCGGTAACATCGGGCGAAGTCGTGCCGGCCGGCCAGGTGCAGGCGATCCAACACCTGGAAGGCGGCATCGTCATCGATATCCTGGTCCAGGAAGGCGAGCTGGTGGAGAAGGGCAAGGTGCTGATGCGCCTCGACCCGACCGCGCCGTTGGGCGAGTTGGATCAGATGGAGGCCCGTCGCGTCGGTCTCGTTCTCCAGGCCGAAAGATTACGCGCCCTCGGAACCGGTCGCGAACCGGTATTTCCGATCGTCGACGATCAGTTCCAGGCAATGGTCGACGATCAGATCGCGATCTTCGAGAGCCAGATGGAGGCGGCGGAGAACCGGCGCAAGACCATCAATGACCAGATTGCCCAGAAACGGTCGGAACTCGAGGTATTCGAGGAGCAGGAACAGACCCTGGCCCGCAACGCCGACATCCTCGAAGAGGAACTGCTTTTGCGCGAAAAGCTCTAC
Source organism: Rhodospirillales bacterium (assembly GCA_038117225.1). GTDB lineage: Bacteria > Pseudomonadota > Alphaproteobacteria > Rhodospirillales > Casp-alpha2 > JAYOFM01. The sequence continues at coordinate 11,643 of JAYOFM010000004.1, read as the reverse complement.
CAGCAGGGCCTAACGTCGAAGGTCGTCTATCTGGATATCAAACGCGAGGTCAACAAGGCGCGGGGCGACCTGTCCAAGCTGGTGACGGATCGTCAACGCTCGGTCGAGGCCCTGGCTGAGGTGCGTTCCCGTCTCGCGGAACTGGAAACAGATGCGCGCGAGCAGGCGCTGGCGCAATTGGGTACGGTTACCAGCGAATTGGCGCAAATTGACGAAGCCCTGGAAAACCTGCAGGACAGGGTCAAGCGACTGGAAATCAAGGCGCCGGTGCGTGGGATTATCAAGGGCCAGCAGGTCCATACGGTAGGCGGCGTGATTCCGGCCGGTGCCATCGTCATGGAAATCGTGCCGCTGGACAAGAAACTCCTCGTCGAAACCCGCATCAATACGCGCGACGTCGGCCACGTGCGCATCGGTCAACCGGTGACGGTCAAGGTGACCACCTATGATTTTGCCCGCAATGGCGGCATCACTGGTGAACTGAGCGATGTTTCCGCCTCGACATTCCTAGATGAACAGGGTGCGCCTTATTACAAAGGTATCGTGGCGCTCGACCGCCCTTACGTTGGATCCGATCCGGAACAGAACCACGTGATGCCGGGAATGACCGTGCAAGCGGACATCAAGACCGGTCAAAAGACGCTTCTGCAATATCTGCTCAAACCGGTCTACAGCTCGGTATCGACGTCATTCCGCGAACGTTGATCGATGGCGTTAGGGCGCCCCAGGGCGTCCCACATTTCGTGCGCCAGCCGGATAATGCGATAGGTTTCCGACCACAGGCCCAGCGCCGCGACTTCTTCGGTCGTGAACCAGCGCGCCTCGGTGACATCACCGCCGGCCCGGGGTGGCGTTGCATCGGCGACGGCGGCGTAATCCACCAGCGTGTAATGGTATTCGACGGCGCCGGCATCATCGGGACGGATGGAGTCGACAACATCGATAAGGCCTAATAGGGCGATGTCGAGCCCGGTTTCCTCGCGCAGTTCCCGATGCGCGGCCTCGGCCACGGTTTCACCCAATTTTTGTGCCCCGCCCGGAAGACTCCATTGACCGATCCGAGGTGGCTTGCCGCGCCGGATCAAGACAACGCCGGCCTCGCCGACAACGGCGACGCCGACGCCGACGAAGGGCCGATCTGGATAGGCGCGGCTCATCGGGTTCGTCTCCGTCGTTGCCGCTTGGTGGGATGAATCAAGTTGTGGTTCTATCGCGGCCTCGGCGCTAGAGTAGCGCGATCCACGAAGGACCGGCAACGGGAGGCTGGTTTCGTGCAAGGTTTTGGCAATACAGGGGACAATCATGGCCGACGTTCTCAAACGTAAGACTTACAAGGTCGGCGATAGTATCTTCAAGGAAGGCGAGCAGGGCTCTGTCGCCTACGTGATCCAAAGTGGCGAGATCGAAATCACCAAAGTGATCGGTGACGAGGAAAAGGTCCTGGCGACGATCGGCCAAGGCGGCATCTTCGGCGAGATGGCATTGATCGACGACAAGCCACGCATGGCGGCGGCGCGGGCCTCGCAACCGTCCACCATCATTGTCGTCACCAAGAACATGTTCAATCGCAAGCTCCAGAAGACGGATCCATTCATCCGCGGTCTGCTCGGTATATTCGTCGATACGATCAGACGTCAAAATTGAGCGGTTCGCCCGTGGGCCGCGGTCTCGCGACCTCGGGTATCGGAACCGACCAACCCCGATGATGGTCAAAATGAGTGATTGGATGAATTCGTATGAATGACACGCCGTCGGACGCTTCCAACGCGCTCGGGACGATAGAGCGCAAGCGGGGACTAAGCGCGGGCGCCCGACTGCGGGCGTATTTTCTCGCGGGCATTCTGATCACCGCGCCGATTTCGATCACGCTCTACCTGTCGTGGCTGTTCATCAGCTTTGTCGACAGTCGTGTAACCCCGTTGATTCCTGCCAAGTACAATCCAGAAACCTATCTGCCGTTCGCGCTGCCGGGACTTGGTCTGGTTATCCTGGTCGCGGCTCTGACATTGACCGGTGCCCTGACCGCCGGCTTCTTCGGCCGCCTGTGGCTGCGTATTCAGGAACGCACACTGAGCGGCATGCCCGTCGTCCGCAACGTCTATTCGGCGGTCAAACAAATCCTGGAAACAGTGCTGGCGCAACAATCGAACGCCTTTCGCGAGGCCGTGTTGGTTGAATATCCACGCCGCGGCATGTGGGCCATTGCCTTCATTACCGGCACCACCAAGGGCGAAGTGCAGAATCTCACGGAGGAAGAATGCATCAATATCTTCCTACCGACGACGCCCAACCCGACGTCCGGGTTCTTGTTGTTCGTGCCGATGAAAGATCTGGTCCCACTGACGATGGGCGTCGAGGAGGCGATCAAGATGGTCATTTCCGGTGGTATCGTCACGCCGCCCGACCGCCGCCCGGCGGCCGAGCAGGCAATTCCTGTCACCACCGCCGCCGTCTATGAGGAATTGGACACGCTGCGGGAAAAGGACGGGACGACCATCTTGGTCCCCCAGGGGTCGCGGCCCGCCGATCGATTGGAAACGGCGAAAAAAGGCGAATAGTTAGAATAAATCGGACTCGTGAAGCGAGCGATCGAGGTTACCAGGGCGCCTTGCCGGACGTAATGAGTTCGCGAAACGCAATGCGATCGACGTCACGTTCAAAACGGAACAGGATTTCCAGCTTATTGAAAATGGTATCGGTTTCCTTGATATCCTGAAATTCGTACGAATAGTTACCGACGCAGTTCACATCCAGCCAGTCTTCCAGCCTGTCGATGCTGCCGCTGAAGAAATAGCGGACGCCGAATTTATAACTGTCGTTTGTCCTGGCCATTGGCGAGCGGTTTCCCCTGATGAAATAGCAGCGTATGTTTGAACGCGATTACTGCTGAACGTCAAGTTAGGGATTCCCCGGATTTCAGCCCGATCTCAGGTTTTTCACGGCGGCATCCCGTTCAAACAGATATAGAAGCGTGCGCAGGGCCTGACCGCGGGGTGATTGTAATTCCGGGTCGCGGTTGAGGGTCACGGCGGCATCATCGCGCGCCATCGCCAACAGATCCGCGTGGGCGGCAATATCAGCCAGACGAAACTCGGGCAGCCCGCTTTGCCGAGTGCCGAGAAGTTCGCCCGCGCCGCGCAGCTTCAGATCCTCCTCGGCGATGCGAAAGCCGTCCTCGGTTTCGCGCATGATGCGCAGCCGGGCTCGCGCCGTTTCGGTCAATGGCGTCGCATACAACAGCAGGCACGATGACGCCTCGGCGCCGCGCCCGACGCGGCCGCGCAACTGGTGCAGCTGGGCGAGACCAAATCGTTCGGCGTGTTCGATGACCATCACCGTGGCCTCCGGAACGTCGACGCCGACCTCGATGACGGTGGTCGCCACGAGAATATCCAACGCGCCGTCGGCGAAGGCCGCCATCACGGCATCCTTGGCGGGTCCCTTCATGCGCCCGTGGACGAGGCCGACACGGTCGCCGTAAAGTGCCTGCAATGCCTTGTGGCGATCCTCGGCGGCGGCGACGTCTAGCAGTTCCGATTCCTCGACCAGCGGACACACCCAATAGGCGCGCGCACCCTTGGCGACGGAGCGGGCCAGTGCCGTCTGAACCTCGGTCAGTCGGTCCAGCGGAATGGCCCGGGTATCGATGGGGCGGCGACCAGGGGGCTTTTCGGTCAGCCGCGACACCTCCATGTCACCATAGGCGGTCAGCATCAGGGTGCGGGGGATCGGCGTCGCCGTCATCACCAGGACATCGACGCCGCGGCCCTTGGCGGCAAGGGTCAGACGTTGATGAACGCCGAAGCGGTGCTGTTCATCAATCACCGCCATCGCCAGATCGGCGAAGTCCACATCGTCCTGAAACAGCGCGTGCGTGCCGACGGCGATCCCGGCGGCACCGGAGGCGAGGTCTTCCAGAATCTTACGTCGCGTGGCGCCTTTTTCCCGTCCGGTGAGCAGCCGGGTTTCAACCCGCGCGGCCTCGGCAAGCGGCTGGATGGTGGCCAAATGCTGGCGCGCGAGAATTTCCGTTGGCGCCATCAGCACGGCCTGGGCACCGGCTTCCACCGCGACGAGCATGGCCAGCAGGGCCACCACCGTCTTGCCGCTGCCGACATCGCCCTGCAACAGGCGCAACATGCGGGCATCGTCGGCCATATCGGCGGTGATTTCGTCCAGCGCGGTACTCTGCGCGCCGGTCAAGGTATAGGGCAGGGCGGAGAGAATCAGTGCGCGCAGATGGCCGTCGCCGGTGGTTTTACGGCCCTTGAGCTTGCGCACGGACTGCCGGACCAATGCCAGCGCCAGTTGATTGGCGAGCAGTTCATCATAGGCAAGCCGGCGCCGCGCCGTCGCCTGGGGCGCCAAGTCGATTTCGGACGCGGGGGTATGCGCGGTCGTCAGTGCATCCCGCCAGGCGGGCCAGCCTTCGCGTTCAAGCAGGGCGGTGTCGAGCCACTCCTCGAACTCCGGCGCCACGGCAACGGCCTTGTCGACGGCCTTGCCGAGGACCTTGAGAGAAACCCCGGCGGTTAACGGATAGACCGGTTCCACGGCCATCAGTTTTTCCCGCTCGGCCAACGTTCCGATATGATCCGGGTGGGTCATCTGCAAGCCGCCGGAAAATTCCTCGATACGGCCGCTGATGACGCGGGTGTCGCCGACGGGCAGGGTCTTGAGCAGGTAATCGGCGCGGGCGTGGAAGAATACCAGTTCGATCGACCCAGTGGCATCGCTGCACTGGACACGGTAGGGCTGGCGCTTGTTTCGCGAAGGTCTGTGATCGCCAACCGTCAGCGTCAGCGTGGCGATGGTTCCCGGGCGGGCATCGATGATGTCGGGGGCGTAGCGACGGTCGATGAGTCCGCTCGGCAAGTGCCAGCACAGATCCACCACATGCGGTCCCGCCAGCCGTTCGATGGCGGCGGCAATGCGCGGCCCGACGCCGGTAATGGACGTGACGGGCTTGAACAGGGGAAACAGTATTTCGGGGCGCATGACCGGATTGGCAGTGAGAAGGCTGACAGCGGGTTGCGTTACGACTATATCGTAGCTCCCATCGTAGGCGAGGCAGTCACCGTGGCAATGGAAATCGAAGATTCCCGTCCCGATCAGGATTTGGATGCACGGCGCAAACGGTTGCTGTTCCGCTGCCAGCATAATGGTATCCGCGAGAACGATATTCTGATCGGCGGGTTCGCGGTGGAACACGTGGCCGGTCTCGATGAGGATCAGCTGGATCGTCTGGACGCCCTGTTGCGTGAACCCGATCATGACCTGCAAAACTGGATCACCGGTAAGGATGCGGTACCGCAACGCCTCGACCACGATGTCATGGCCATGCTGATTGAATATCGGAAGCAGCGGTGAAGCAGCTGATTGAAAGTCTGGCGCCGGCGCGCGGCGTCGCGGTGCACGGGGCACCCGAGGGGCACGATATTCTGCTGGCGGCGGAGGTTGCCCGGACCGGGCGGGACGTTCTTTTCGTTGCCCGCGATGACGTCGGCATGAACCGTCGCGCCGCCGTCGCCGAATTCTTCACCCCCGAGGTTACCGTGTTGCCGTTTCCGGCCTGGGATTGCCTGCCCTATGACCGGGTGTCGCCGCGTCCGGCGTTGGTGTCCGCGCGGGTCGATACCTTGTGTCGGCTGGCGGCGGATCCCGAACACCACGGCACCGGGCGTCTGATCCTGACCACGGTTTCCGCGGTGCTGCAACGGGTCCCGCCACCGGAAACCTATGCCGCTGCGCAACGACGTTTGCGGCCGGGGGAACATCTTGCGCCGGCCGCCTTGATCGCGGAATTGGAGGGGTGGGGTTATCTGCGTGTCGACACGGTGGTGGAACCCGGTGAGTACGCCGTCCGTGGCGGCATTATCGACGCTTTCGCGGCCAGCCACCCGGCGCCGCTGCGGATGGATTTCTTTGGCGATGAGCTGGAAACCCTGCGCTGGTTCGACCCGGGAACGCAGCGCGGTCAGGGAAACATCGACGAAGCCATCATGGGGCCGGTTTCCGAGTTGGCGCTCGACGCCGCCGCCATCGAACGGTTTCGCTCGGGTTATCGGACATTGTTCGGCGTCGGCGGTGACGACGATCCACTGTACGAAGCGGTCTCGGCTGGCCACCGCCACATGGGGATGGAACACTGGCTGCCGCTGTTCCATGACCGGCTCGGCACCCTGTTCGACTACCTGGGCGATGCCGCCGTGTTTCTCGACCACCGGGCACCGGAAGCGCGGGATGCCCGGCTCGATCTGATTTCCGAATATTACGTCGCGCGGCAGGAATTCCTCGATCGTGAACGCCCCGCCAGCGGCATCGATGCCGGCATCGCCTATCGCCCGGTGCCGCCCGAACGGATGTATCTCGACGCCGCGGAATGGGATGCGTCGCTGGCCGGGCGGGCGCACGCCGATCTAGCCCCGTTCGACGTGCCCGACGGGATGGCCGGTATCGATGCCGGCGGCAAGCCGGGGCACGATTTCGCGCCGCTGCGCGTCGATCCCAACGCCAACGTCTACGAAGGCATGCGTGATCACGTGGCGGCCTTGCACGGGGCCGGCAAGCGCGTGGTCATCGCCAGTCTGAGCGACGGCTCGCGCGACCGCATGGCCGGCGTGCTTGCCGAACACGGACTGGAAGCCACCCAGACGGTTGATGGTTTTGCCGATATCGACGGCTTGCCGCCCGGTGTCGTCGCGATGGCTGTGTTGGAGGTCGAACGGGGGTTCGAAACACCGACCCTCGCCGTCGTCTCGGAAACCGATATCCTGGGCGATCGCATGGCACGCCCACGCGGCCGTCGCACGCGGCCGGAGAATGTCATCGCCGAGGCCGGCGCGTTGGCGCCGGGCGATCTGGTGGTGCATCTCGACCACGGCGTGGCGCGTTTCGACGGCCTGGAAACCATCGAAGTCGGCGGCGCGCCGCACGATTGCCTGAAGCTAGTCTACGCCGGCGATGCCAAGCTGTTCTTGCCGGTCGAGAACATCGAAGTGGTCTCGCGCTACGGATCTGAAGAGGCGGGGGCGCAGCTCGACCGGCTCGGCGGCGCCGCCTGGCAGGCGCGCAAGGCGAAGATGAAATCTCGCATCCGCGATATGGCGGAAGTGCTGATCGGCGTCGCCGCGGTGCGCGAGGTTCAGCGCGTGCCGGAAGTCACCGTCGCCGAGGGTGTGTTCGACGAGTTCTGCGCCCGCTTCCCCTATACCGAAACCGATGATCAGCGACATGCCATCGACGATACCTTGCGCGACCTTGCCAACGGCCGGCCGACGGACCGGCTGGTCTGCGGCGATGTCGGCTTCGGCAAGACCGAGGTCGCCCTGCGCGCCGCTTTCGCCGTCGCCATGCAGGGTCGACAGGTTGCCGTGGTGGTGCCGACGACGCTGCTGTGCCGTCAGCATTTCATGAACTTCACCGAACGTTTTCGGGGCTTCCCGATTCGGATCGGCCAGCTGTCGCGGATGGTCACGGCGAAGCATGCCAAGGCGAACAAGGAGGAAATGAAATCCGGCCGCCTGGACATCGTCATCGGCACCCACTCGTTGCTGGCCAAGGACGTCGGGTTTGCCGACCTGGGCCTGTTGGTCATCGACGAGGAGCAGCACTTCGGCGTTGCCCACAAGGAGCGACTGAAAGCGCTGAAGTCCGATGTCCACGTTCTGACGCTGACGGCAACACCGATCCCGCGCACCCTGCAGATGGCGTTGACTGGAATCCGCGAAATGAGCCTGATCGCGACGCCGCCGGTCGACCGTCTGGCGGTGCGCACCTTCGTGCTGCCGTTCGATCCGGTAATCGTGCGCGAGGCGATCCTGCGCGAGCAATTGCGTGGCGGTCAGACGTTCTATGTCTGCCCGCGCGTCGGTGACCTGGACAAGCTGGCGGCTCGGCTCGCCGACCTGGTGCCCGAGGTCAAGGTCGGCATGGCGCATGGTCAGATGCCGATCCGTGAATTGGAAGATACCGTGTCGCGATTCTATGACGGTGGTTTCGACGTTCTGCTATCGACCAACATCATTGAATCGGGGCTCGATCTGCCGTCGGTGAATACCATCATCGTGCATCGGGCCGACATGTTCGGGTTGGGGCAGCTTTACCAACTGCGCGGCCGTGTCGGGCGCTCCAAGGTACGCGCCTATGCCTACCTGACCTTGCCACCTGGCCAGAAGCTGACAAAGGCGGCGGAAAAGCGGCTGGAGGTCATGCAGACATTGGACACGCTCGGCGCCGGTTTCACGCTGGCCAGCCACGACCTCGACATTCGCGGCGCCGGCAACCTGTTGGGGGAGGAACAATCGGGACATATCCGCGAGGTCGGTATCGAGCTCTACCAGCACATGCTGGAAGAGGCGGTAGCCGAGGCACGTGGGATCGAGGGTGCCGCCGCCGACGATTGGAGTCCGCAATTGAGCCTGGGCATGCCTGTCCTGATCCCGGACTACTACGTCCCTGATCTCGGGGTGCGCATGGGCCTGTACCGCCGGCTGGCCTGGCTCGCCGATCGCGACGCGGTTGACGCCTTTGGCGCCGAGATGATCGACCGGTTCGGGCCGCTTCCCGAAGCGGCGGAGAATCTGCTGGCGACGGTGGCTTTGAAATTGGTGTGCAAGGCCGGTGGTATCGCGCGCATTGAGGCCGGGCCGAAGGGCGCCGTGGTCTCCTTCCATGACGATCACTTCGCCAACCCGGTCGGCCTCGTCGACTGGCTGACCGCGCACCGGGGCACGGCGAAGCTGCGCCCCGACCACCGGCTGGTTCTGATGCGCGCCTGGGACGACATTCCGGACCGCCTCGACGGCGTGCGCTATCTGGCCCGCGAACTGGCTCGTGTCGCCAAGGCGGGGGCGACCGGTCAGGCGGCGGAGTAGAGGAAGCCGAACGGTGTTCTAATGCACCTGCTGCGCGGCCGCTTCCGGGAGCACCACGTTGGCGTCGCCCATGGTGAGATCGAGCGACCATTCGGCGCGCAGCGATGTCGATACCATCAGATGGCAGAAAGCGTGTAGAAGCTGCTTGTTGAGATTAAAGCGGACATCGGTGCCGTCCTTGGTCGAAAACTTGACGCCGGTCAGTTCGCCGTTGCCGGGCGTAACGGCGCCGCCGGTAACAAGTAGCGGACCGGTGTTCGAGGTGACGTTGGTATTGTCTTTCTTGTGTTCCTGCGAAAAGTCGGCCTGCTGTAGGGCTTCTTGATGTTCCATGCCGAGGATGGCGTCCTTGACCTCGCGGCTTAGGTCCTGGCGCAGACCCGGATTGCGTTCCATGGTCTGACGCAGGGCGCCCCACAGCACGTTGACGAAACGCCGGGTGAACCACATTTGGTATTCGATGTTGTCGGTGGTGCTGACACGGAATAGCAGCCGGTCCTGTTCGGCGACGTATGTCATGGTCATCTGGTGCAGGGAACCGGCCATGATGGCTAGGCGGCGGGTTCGCTCATGACGCTGGCGGCGTCAATCATGCGGGCCAGGACGGGAGGTTCCTGGGCGCCCGAAATAACTAAGTTGCCGGGGAATGAAAATGCCGGCACTCCATTGATTCCGAGCCGGTGCGCGCGCGCGTTGGCGTCATGAATCGCCGCGATGTCGTCCCCGTCGTCGAAATGCGCAGCCAGCGCGGCCCGGTCGAGACCGATATCCTCGGCGATCTCCAACAGCACGTCACGTTGCCCGATGTCGCGTCCTTCCAGGAAATAGGCGCGAAACAAAGCTTCCACGGTAATATCGGCGCGATCGCCGTTGGCCATAGCGAACCGTACCATGCGATGGGAATCGACGGAATTGGGGGTGCGATTGATGCGATCGAAGGCGAAATCGATCTCCACCGACTGCCCGGCATCACCGATCGCGCCGTAGATTCGCCGCACCCGGGTTTCACTGCCAAATTTCTTGATCAAGTAGGCGGTCCGATCGATACCGTCGGTCGGCATCTCGGGGTTGAGAAGGAATGGACGCCAATTCAGTCGCGTTGGGAGGTTCGGGCGCTGTTCCAGCGCGCGCTCGAGCCGGCGTTTGCCGATAAAACACCACGGGCAAACTGTATCGAAGACCACGTCGATCTGCATTTAGGGCCAGGACTCCGCGCCAACACTGCGTGGCGATGGTGACAGATGACGGCGACAATGCAAGACGCACAACGTGGGGCAGCGGGGCGCTCTGTCCGCCGTGGCGTGGCCGGAGAGCGTCGATGAAGCCCCAAAACGGCCTGTAATCCGGCCGAAAAACAGTAAATATCAGCGCGTTGTTGCGGTTTTTTGTTGCGCCGCAATATGTAATTTGCTACAACCGCCTGACTGTCAAACACATAAAATCTGAAGATACGGAGGGAATGGGCACATGGAGCGCCTGAACCTAGTGAAATACTTAACTCAAGAAGCTGCGGATATTGTAAGCGCCGCTGCCCACGCCGATGCCGCCACGGCGGCGTCGATGCTTGATGAGGCGGCGGAACTGATGAACCTCGGCGCCGGCATCCTTTCGCGTGGCGACGTCGTGGCAATTGAGATGAAGGAGGCCGCATAATGGCCTCTCGTAAGAACGATAACAAGAAACCGACCTCGGACCGCCCGGAGCAGAAAAAGAGCCGCAAGTGTCTGATGTGCGCGCAGCAATTCGTCTCCACTCACTATGGTGAGCGGGTCTGCCAGACCTGCAAGGGAACGGCTGCTTGGCGCGAAGGCGTCGCCGCCTGACCTGCTGAACGTGCCGTCGCTGTTCGCGGCACGGTACTTTCCCATCAAAATTGACAAGCGCACCCGTCTGGGACGGGTGCGCTGTCTGCATTATGGATGGAAGTTGACGCCTCGTCCTTGTGCGGGCTGAACGCGGTGGATTGGGCGGGGAAGGGCGGTTCAGCTCTTTTCGAGCTGCGCGCGATGCACTTGCACGTCCTTCGAACATTCATCGCAAAAGACTACCGCGGCGACGAACTGGCCGGTGCCCGGGGCATTGTCCTGATCCTCGGGCGTGGTCCCGTACTTGTCCCAGACCTTGACGGTCAGTTTTTCGGGCGGGCAGTCGTCACCGAATGTGGTGACGCCATAGGCCTCGAGAAATTCAGGGATGGCCTTTGTCGGAAGTATACGGGCCATGGCTATTAAGCTCCTTCATGTTGTCTGCGTCTCGCGGCGTGCGCGCCGGTTCGATGGTGACGCTGGGGTCCTAGGCGGACCAGGAGAATTCCAGGTTGCAATCGTGGAAGTCGCGGCTGTCCTCGACGTAGGATGAAAGAATCCGCGCGCCGCCCTCGTTTGTCTCCAGAATATTGCGATTGCCGACCCAATAATCGCCGATTCCGTTACAGCAAAGCGCGTACAAGACACCGCCGACCGGAATTCCGTCGTCCGGACCGAGCCGGGTATTCATCGGTCGAGGCGTCTTCCAATCGGCGACGACATTCAATGACGCCGGATCCAAGCTATCGGTGACGACGGCGCGTTGGATGCTCCAGGCGAAACTGCGGCCGACCATTTGCGTTCCGTCGTCCGGCAGCACGCACATGACCGCGTGGCGATTGTCGCCGCGGATCGAGAAGCGATCGAACAAGGCATCCGACGGCATCACCGGATAGACGCCGTACACGCTGGCGTCGCCGTCGTTCCGCGCCGCGATAAGCCGCGCGATCTCATCGTCGCCG